>WFXO01000071.1 GCA_015490555.1 Caldifarciminota bacterium
ATCCGACTGTATCCACAGTTTCAATATGCCAGGATCCCCCGGACTTGTAGGCATACTTCAGGACCCCTCCGGAGGGAAAGCTACTAGTATGATAGCTGATGTGTGGGTTGCCGTAGGCATCTAAGGCCATGGAAGGGGAATACCCCACATCTCCGGTTGCATCCACAGTTTCAATGTACCAAGTTCCCCCAGACTTGTAGGCATACTTCAAGTCCCCATTCGTTTGATCGTAATAGCTGATGTGTGGGTTGCCGTAGGCATCTAAGGCCATGGAAGGGGAATGCCCCACATTCCCGATTGCATCTACGGTTTCCTGGGTCCAGTAGCCGGCGAGCAACACAGCCGGCACGAAGATTCCGATGATCCACACACTCCACAACCTGAGAAGGTTACCCATGATGAACCTCCTACTTTTAGCCCCTTCTAAAAGGGGAGGTTCCAAGTAATGACGAGAAGCCAATACACTCATAAACGCTTTCTTGAAGGGATCTTTAAGGAGGGGAGACTCTGAACTTATGAGGCATGTGGAACGGAGGCTGCCGTCATGAATCCAAAGCCGCTCCTCCTTCCCTGTGCCAATAGCAAATTATACCTATAAACGCTCTAATCGACTTTGTCAACCCCCTTTATCCTTTGAGTTCCTTTTGTCTGCAATAGTCAGTCAAAAGGACTTTTATTGAACATCCCTATCCGATTTCAGGGGGCTCTGGAAACGGGCTTCCCTGCAATCTATGGAATCGTCCCAAAACTGCTCCGACAAAGAAAACAGACAATTAAGGCTCCGACCCAAAAAGACGGAGGTGCGGGTTCAGCCACGATGAACGCTTGTTAAAGGTCTACTGTGAAATCAGCCGTGAAGCCTGTATCCGATTCATGAGGATAGCCCAAGGGATTACTCACCACACGTGTTCCACAGATTTGATCGTCTGTGAATTCATGAGTGTGGCCATGAATCCACAGGACCAGGTTGGAATGCCGACACATCAACGGCTCCAAATTCGATGCAAAGGCGGCAGATAGAGGATCTTGGCGGAGGGTGGGATGTATAGAACGAAGGGTAGGGGCATGGTGGGTGATCACAACGACAGGGGTTTGACGGTGTGTCAGAAGTGTACCCAACAGGAAGGCCATGGCTTGTTGATGCCATTGGATGACCGTTCGAGGATGGAGCCGCTTGGACTCCGGCCCGACCCGAATTTGCCGAAAATCGTTCATGGATTGTATGGCGGTAACCATCGCGCCGTACGGGTTTCCCAGAAGATTGAAATCTGTCCAGAGGGTTGTCCCGACGAACAGGACACCGTTCAGCGTGATTGTGTCCTTTTCCAGGAGATAGAGATTTGGCACAGTTTCCGCAACTCTCCGCATCTCCTCCAGGACCTCAGGGAAGGTTTCTCCGTAAAACTCGTGGTTGCCTGGGACATAGAGGACGGGCCGGTCTTGTGGGAGGTGTTTTGCGATCCAATCTACTGCTTGGACACCGCGGTGGATGTCCCCGGCCAAAACGACCACATCCGCCTTGACCTCTGGATAGCGAAACGTACCGGGTTCCCACAACTCTTGATGGAGATCACTCAAGATGTGGATCCGCATGACTCTCGATTTTAAGGCCGGCCTTCTGAAAATGAGTGGATTGTCTCAGGTCTTCCCGGTTGATTTTCCTCCTGGTGGCACCTATGATGAAGGCCTAACCCAAACCGCTTGAAAGGAAGGCGCATCCATGGCGAAAGTGGCACCCTCGATCTTAGCAGCTGACTTTTCCCGGCTCCCGGAAGTCCTGGCCGAGACCGAGCGGGCCGGTGCCGACCTACTTCATTTGGATGTCATGGACGGCCATTTTGTGCCCAACCTCACCTTCGGCCCCCTGATCGTGCAAGCCATCCGGAAACTCACCCGGCTCCCCCTGGACGCCCACCTCATGATCCTCCAACCCTCCCGGTACATCCGCCAATTCATCGACGCAGGAGCGGACCAGGTCACCATCCATGTGGAAGCCGAACCGGACATCCCCAACACGCTCCAGACCATCCGTCAACTGGGGGCGAAGGTGGGCATTTCCCTGAACCCCCCGACCGCTGTGGAGGTACTGTTGCCTTACCTGCCAGATGTGGATGTCGTTCTGGTGATGTCTGTCCACCCGGGATTTTCGGGCCAGACGTTTATTCCCGAGACCCTCCAAAAGGTGGAATTCTTGGCCCAATACCGAGAGGAAGAGGGCCTGTCTTACGA
>WFXO01000072.1 GCA_015490555.1 Caldifarciminota bacterium
ATCCTCTGGCTCTGGGGGCTTTTGTTGATCGCATCCCCCCAGCCGTCGCCAGACCTCATAGACTCCCTCCTGGCCCGGATTGGCTGGACCCGGGAGGATCTGGGCTTCCAGCCCAAGGCGACCTGGCCGCGGTTCCCGGACCCCACCGACCTCCCCTATACGCTCCGGTTCTTCGAAGACCTCTATGCGCAGCCCCTTGAGATCTACACCTTCACCAAAACCTTCAGCCACGCGGCCCAGGCCTACCTGGACCCGGAATTCCGGGCGAAACAGCATCAGGGCCTGTATCGCCTGGTCTACGCCCTGGGCGTGGATCCCTGGCTGACCGGGTTCCGTTCCTACGGCGCCAACATCCACCACATCTCGGACGACACCCTCGGAGATCCGCTCCGCCGGGGATGTGAGCGTCTCTGGACCCTGGCCGGCGCTCAACCGCCCGGGCCGACCTTTGGCGGGCAGTATGGCGAGGTTCGGGCACCCTGGGAAGATTTTTGCACGGCCTCCGATTCGATCCTCCCTCCATTTCTGTATCGGGCCGTAGGAACTTATCTGGAGGACCTGGCGGACGCCCTGTACTGGCTACAGGTAGCGCGCCGAAACCTCCGGCCGGACCTCGCCCAAAAGGTCTTCCGCATCCGGGACCTGCAGACGACGCAACCGGATGGCTCGGTCTATTACCCGGAGATTGACGATGCCTTCCGGCAAATGGATTGGCATTCGTTGCTCTATGCCGCACTGAAGATGATCGAAGCTACGGAAGATTTTGTGGCGGCCGTCGAGACCGTAGCCAGCCCTGGCACCTTCCGGCTCTCCTTAGAAACGCCCTGGGGGGAGATCCTCCTGACGGGCTCTGGATCGGATACCCTCCGCTCTTCCGACCCGTTGCTCCTCCTCGACTTCGGCGGGAACGATGTGTATCCCGGGATCGTTGCAGCCACGCCAGCGCCCGATCGTCCCCTCTCCATCGCCCTCGACCTTGGAGGGAATGACCTCTACGAAACAGACGAGGGACTCACGCAGGGTGCAGCCATCCTTGGCGTCGGCCTCCTTTGGGACCATCAGGGGAACGACCAGTACTTCGCCGGTACGATCAGCCAGGGAGCGGCACAGTTGGGCTTCGGGCTCCTGGTGGACGAGAACGGGGAAGACACCTATCGCGCTACCGAGGTGGCCCAGGGCGCAGGCTTGTTGGGCGTCGCAGGACTCGTGGACCTGGGCGGAAATGACACGTATTACCTCTATGGCAACGGTCAGGGAGACGGCGAGTTCGGCGGGATCGGCTTCCTCGTCGATGCCCAAGGCAACGATCACTACGAGGCCGAGCCCTTGAGTTCGGTCTTTGATCGCGGGGATTACCACTCTCGGTTTAAGATCAATGCGAATAATGCCCAGGGGTTCGGCGGCGGACGCCGTGGGGATGGCTCGGATGGCCACAGTTGGGCCGGCGGCATGGGCATCCTCGTAGACCTCGAGGGGGACGACACCTACAAGTCTGGGAACTGGTCGCTTGGAACAGGCTACTGGTTCGGCGTCGGCCTGCTTGTGGACGAGCAGGGCAACGACGTCTATGAGTCCTGCTATTTCACCCAGGCTTCTGGGGCCCATTTCGCGATCGGGGCGTTGATTGACGAAGCCGGAGACGATCAGCATCTCCTGTTTGAAACCGCGGGCGCAGCGCTCGGGTTCGGCTGGGACTTCACCGAGGCCTTCTTTTTGGATCGCAAAGGGAACGACACCTACCGGGCGAGGATCATCTCCATCGGGGTGGCCCAGATCCGGTCTCAGGCCTTCTTCTTCGATCTCGCAGGCAATGACCAATACGAGGCCCTCTGGAAAACCCATAAATTCGGCTATGCCTCTCCACGGGATTTCTATCAGCGTCCGCCGAAGACGTTGCCGTATCTTTACGAGGTCCCTTCCCTGGCGCTTTTCCTGGACTTAGGCGGCCAAGACACGTACCAGGCGCTTGAACCCCCTGAGGATGCGGGTCCCTTGCCGTACAAAAACGATACCCTCTGGTATCAACCCGCTCTGGATGCCCCGGATCGCGGCCACAACAACTACGGGATCGGCCTGGACCGGGAAGGTGGCCATATCCGGGAACTCGAACTCTGGCTCCCCTCGGACTCCATGCAAAAGGCCAAGCCATGAAGTTCCGATACCAGCGGTGGATGATCAAAACCTCGATCGTCTATCTGATCGTCGGCACGCTGTTAGGACTCTGCATGTTCCTGGGCTATCGGTTCCCCTCATTTGCCTGGGCGTTGCGGTTCCGGACCACCCATGTCCACCTGCTCCTGGTGGGGTTCGTCATCCAGATGATCATGGCTGTGGCGCTCTGGATGTTTCCGCGTCGCAAAACACCCCCTTACTGGACCCCGGATCCTGAGGGGCTCACCCTCTACATCCTGTTGAATCTGGGGACAATTGTGCGTTCCGTGGGTGAAGCGTGGGCCCGGGAGGCGACCTGGGCCTATTGGGGGGCAGCCATCGGGATGAGTCTTCAGATCGTGAGTATCGGCTATTTTGTCTTCTTGATTTTTCCCCGTATCCGGCGGCCCGGAGGGCAGCGCTCTTGAACGGCCTTCCCTTTCCATCCTTTAGCGCGAAGTCGCCACCCCGTTGGACCCGAGGGCTCCTCGGACTCCTCTTTGGCACGCTGATGCTTGGGCTCTGGGCCGGCCTGGTTCGTTCGGGATGGCACTGGCCGGTCCCGGGGGTCGGCTTCGTCGGTTTTCACGGCTTTTTCATGGCGTTGAGTTTCTTTGGGGGACTCATTGCCCTGGAACGTGCTGTGGCTCTCGGCGTCTTTTGGGGATGGGCGGCTCCCTGTCTTGCCGCCCTGGGCGGGTTCCTGGGGCTCCTCGCATCTGTCGTTCCCGACCTGGCCCCTTTCGCTCTTTTGGCCCTGTTCCTGGCCAGCCTGGTGTACACGACCATGACCGGACTCCTTGTTCTAAGGCATCGAACTTCCCATCTGTGGATGATGGGACTCGGCGCGCTCATGTGGTCCCTGGGGAGTGGGACCGTCTTGCTCCGCGGGATGTCCCCACAATGGGCCCCGTTTTGGCTCCTCTTCCTGTTTTTGACGATCCTCAGTGAGCGATTGGAACGCATGCGATTTCTGTCAACTTCTGGGCAGCGGGGCCGGATCCTGGTCAGTCTTGCTGGGATCGCTATTTTCGGAGGGCTGGGGATGGTCTGGGCATGGGGGACCTGGGGTTCGAGACTGCTGGGGCTCGGGCTCCTGGGCACGGCCCTGGGACTCTCCAAATGGGATACCCCCTGGGTCCAGATTCGGCTCACCGGGGCCCAACGATTCGCCGGCTGGGCACTGGGCTTAGGCTTGGGATGGCTGGCCGTGTCCGGCTTGCTCTTCCTGATCCTGACACCCGCCTGGGCCGGCCCAAACTTTGATGCACCATTCCACGCCTTCTTCGTTGGCTTCACGTTTTCCATGGTCTTTGCCCATGCTCCGTTGATCCTGCCGGCCGTGGCCCGGATCCAGGTCTCCTTCCAGCCTCGCCTCTATATCGCCCTCGTCCTGCTCCATGGGGGTTTGATCATGCGGGTCCTTTCCGACCTTCTTGGAGAACGTTTTGCTTTCCGGTCCGGGTCCAACTTGGTCCTGGCTATCGCGATCCTTTTGTTTTTCCCCCTATTACTTTTCCGGCAACGACGTCCGTAAGCCATTGAGCCTTTTCTGGTCCGATGCTTGACAACTCCGTCA
Source organism: Caldifarciminota bacterium (assembly GCA_015490555.1). GTDB lineage: Bacteria > Hydrothermota > Hydrothermia > WGAB01 > WGAB01 > S141-55. The sequence goes on from WFXO01000072.1 coordinate 3,731, forward strand.
TCCTGGCTTTATTTTAGATAACGGACTCCGAATTCTGAAAAAATGGTGGTGCTATGATTTTTTCAAGAGAAGCGGGATATGCCATCCGGGCCCTTATCAAGTTGGCCGAAAAGCCCAGAAATCAATTCGTTTCAGCAAAGGCATTAGCTCAAGAACTTCACATTTCCGAGTCTTTCCTAAGCAAAATCCTCCAAAAACTCGTAAAACAGGGGTGGCTCCATTCAGTCCGCGGGGCGAAAGGGGGCGTCGCCTATGCCATTGATCCCGAAAGTCTCTCTCTCCTGGATGTGGTGTTGGCGGTCGATGGAGACGCGTTGTTTACCCAATGCATCCTGGGGTTACCGGAATGTCATTCGAACAACGGCCCCTGTGTCATCCATGAAGAATGGGCCCCGCTTCGGGATGCATTGTGGAATCTTTTGAAAAAAAGGACCATTGCAGATTTTAGCAAAAACCCTAAGGGAGTATCAACTAACTAAAAAGGAGGTATAGGTATGGGTCGTACACTAAAACGGACCCTCCTTGCGGGGGGTATAGGCTTAGGGCTTCTGGTGTTTGTCCTCAGCAGTTGTCAGCAAGGGGGGCAAACTCCAGGAGTCTCTGGTCTCTCGAAGGAGGCACAGTCGGTTATCAAAGAGCGCGGGCTCAAACCCCAAGATGTTGTTGCAGCGTTGAAGACTTACTTACCAACGGGGCAGTATGACGAATACATCATGTTCTCTTCTGGTGGGCACTCCGGGCAGGTCTTGGTCATCGGGATTCCGTCCATGCGGCTCTTGCGAGTCATTGGGGTCTTCACACCGGAACCCTGGCAAGGGTGGGGCTATTCGAAAGAAACAGAGGAGATCCTTGCTGAGGGGAATGTGGACGGCAAAAAGATCACCTGGGGTGATACCCACCACCCGGCGCTCAGTGAGACGGACGCCGACTATGACGGTCAGTTCCTCTTCATTAACGACAAAGCCCATGCACGGGTGGCTGTGATTGATCTCCGAGACTTCGAAACCAAGCAGATCGTCAAGAACCCGATCGCGATCAGCGACCACGGTGGAGCTATGGTGACTCCCAACACCGAATATGTCATCGAAGGAGGCCAGTACGCAACTCCCCTTGGCTGGAAATACGCATCCCTCGATGACTACGCCAAAGCTTATCGTGGGATGGTAACCTTGTGGAAATTTGACCGGAAGAAGGGGCGAATCGACAAAAAGCAATCCTTTGCGCTCGAATTGCCGCCGTACTGGCAAGACCTCTTTGACGCCGGGAAAGGTGTGAGTGAAGGTTGGATCTTTGGGAACTCCTTTAACACCGAGATGAGCACCGGAGGCGTGGAAGAGGGGAACCCCCCCTTTGAGGCCGGTGCCTCGCAGCGAGACATGGACTACCTCCACGTGATCAACTGGAAGAAGGCAGAAGAAGTTGTGAAGGCCGGCAAGTACAAGGTCATCAACGGCTTCAAGGTGATCCCCATTGAAACGGCCGTGAAAGAAGGAATCCTCTACTTTGTGCCGGAGCCGAAGAGTCCGCATGGCGTGGATGTCACTCCGGGCGGTGAGTATATCGTCGTGGCAGGGAAACTCGATCCACACGTGACGATTTACAGTTTCGAAAAGATCCAGAAGGCTATCCAGGAGAAGAAGTTCGAGGGCAAAGACCCGTATGGTGTTCCCATTCTCTCCTTCGATGCGGTGGTGGAGGCACAGGTCGAGGTCGGTTTAGGACCTCTCCATACACAGTTTGATAATCAGGGATACGCGTATACCAGCCTCTTCCTGGAAAGTGCCGTGGCGCGGTGGACCCTGGGCGGACCATATTCCAAACTCCACAAAGAAGAGCCCTGGACCGTAGTTCAAAAGATTCCGGTTCACTACAACGTCGGGCACATTGCTGCGGCCGAGGGCGACACCAAGGATCCGGACGGCAAATATCTGGTCTCTTTGAACAAGTGGTCCGTGGATCGGTTCACCAATGTTGGCCCGCTTCTTCCCCAGAACTTTCAGTTAATCGACATTTCCAAGCCGGGTACGAATATGCAACTTCTCTATGACATGCCCATCGGCTTGGGTGAACCTCACTACGCACAAATCATTAAGGCCGACAAGCTCAACCCATGGGAAGTCTATCCAGAAATTGGCTGGAATCCGGGAACGCAGTCCAAGGATCCGAATGGGATCACTGCGGGTCAGGAAAAGATTGTCCGGAAGGGCAAGACCGTCGAAATCTGGATGACCGCGGTCCGAAGCCACTACAATCCTGAGCGGGTTGTAGTTCGCAAAGGTGACAGGGTCATCTGGCACATCACCAACATCGAACGCGCTAAGGATGCGACCCATGGTTTCGGTCTGCCGCTTTGGAACATCAACTTGAGTATCGAGCCGGGTGAGACTCAGACCATCGAGTTCGTTGCCGACAAAGAAGGTGTCTTCCCGTTCTACTGCACAGAATTTTGCTCCGCCCTCCACCTTGAAATGATGGGCTACTTTATCGTGAAACCATAAGTGGGGTGATCCTTGTGGCAACCTGGCTCGAAAAACTCATTGGACCTCGAGTGAGTTCGGAACTCCTTGCGAAAGAACGGCAGAAGTTTCGGCGTCCCACAATCTTCCTTTCTCTGGCGGCCTTCCTGCTTCTGGTGTCTATCTTTTTCCCTTACTGGCGGCTGAAACTCGAAGCGCCCCAATATCCTCAGGGTCTATATGTTCGCGTCTACATCAATCGCGTCGTTGGCGATGTCAGAGAGATTGACGAACTGAACCACTACATCGGGATGCGGTCCCTCCAGGATGCTGCCCAATTAGAGCGATCCTTAAGTGTCTTTGCGATCGTTGTTATCTCTCTCCTGACCTTGGGAGCGATCTATGTCCATAACCAACTTGCGGCGGTATTGAGTCTACCCGCACTTCTCTTTCCGGTGATTTTCCTTGGCGACCTCTACTACTGGCTATGGAATTACGGGACCAATCTCGACCCCCGTGCACCATTGAGTAGCGCCATTAAGCCTTTTGTTCCACCGCTTTTGGGTGTCGGAAAAATCGGACAGTTCAAGACGATTGCGTACTGGGACATCGGTCTCTGGCTCGCATTCCTCGCTTCCATCCTGATCGTCATCGGCCTCTACTACCACCGGAAGGCCTACAAACCCCTTGTGGACGCGATGAGATGAGACTGACCCTTCCCGCCCTCCTCTTAGGGATCGGGGTTCTGGTTTCCCCGGGGGGCTCGACGGTCTGGACCGTCACCCCCGGGGGACCTCCCCTTCAAGCCATCATCGAACAAGCATCCCCTGGTGACACCCTAAAGGTCCAAGCGGGCTCTTATTCTGGCCCGCTCGTGGTGACCAAACCCTTGGTCCTCTTGGGGACCGGGGAGCCTGTGATCCAGGGACACGGCCAAGGCTCTGTCGTGAAACTTAAAGCACCGGGCATCGTCTTTCGTGGGTTCCGCGTCACCGGCAGCGGCAACTACCTGGATGAAGAAAACTCGGGCATCGAGGTCCTGGCTCGCCATATCCTTGTCGAGCAGAACCGCCTGGACGACGTCCTTTTTGGGATCTACCTTCGAAGGGCCCATGGCTCCATCATCCGGAATAACGAAATCACCGGGAAGATGCTGGATCTACCCCGACGCGGGGACCTGATTCGTGTCTGGTACAGTGATAGTGTCCTGGTCGAAAACAATACCTTGCGTCTTGGGCGCGACGTCGTTCTCTGGTACTCGAACCACCTCACCGTACGCTACAATCGGATCTCAGGGGGTCGTTACGGGATCCACTTCATGTATTGTGACGATGCAAATATCTACGAAAACCAACTCACAGAAAACTCGGTCGGGGCCTTTCTGATGTATAGCCGCCGACTCCATTTTTACCGGAACTTCATGGCCTCGAACCGTGGTGGTAGTGGTTTTGGCATCGGAATGAAAGACCTCGACGACGCTCGGATCATAGACAACCTCTTTATTGACAACCGGGTCGGGATCTTTATTGACAACTCCCCCCGCGAGATCGAAAGCCGATGCACCCTGAAGGGCAATGTCATCGCTTACAACGACTACGGTGTTCTCCTTTTGCCCAATGTCCGGCGGAATTTGTTTGAAGACAACACGTTCCTGGAGAACGAGGAGCAGGTAGCGATCGATGGGGGTGGACGCTTAGTCAATATCCGATGGAATCAAAACTTCTGGAGTGACTATACTGGCTTAGATCTTAATGGGGACGGTTTTGGAGATATCCCCTACGCCTCTCAACGGTTCTTTGAAAGTCTGATGGACCGGCATCCTATCCTAAGACTCCTGCTGTATAGTCCAGCAGTTCAGGCGTTAAACTTTGCTGCGAAAGCAGTCCCCCTGGTACAGCCAGACCCCAAACTGGTGGACTCGTTGCCCCGTGTCAAGATGGTCATTCCGGTGGGGGTCCCTGCGCCACCAAAACACAAAGATCCCACTTTAAGTATTCTCTCTGCGCTCCTTCTCGGCGTTTCCATCGGATTCACCTTCCTCGGTAGATCCCGGAAAGGCCGGTTCGGCTCTATCCCCAAAAATCCTTCCCACAAGGAGGCGGCATTGCCAATGTCTGAACGTCCATTGGTTCAAATTAAACATTTGAATAAACGGTTTGGGTCCTTACAGGCAGTCAAGGACGTATCTTTTGAAGTCCGGCCTGGGGAATCGATTGCCCTCTGGGGACCGAACGGTGCCGGAAAAACCACCGTTCTCCGGTGTATCCTCGGCTTATATCCCTTTGAGGGAGAAATCTATATCGATGGACTCTCAGTTCGAGAGCATCCCAAGGATGTGCGTCAAAAAATCGGTTTTGTTCCCCAAGAACTGGGTCTCTATGACGAAATGACTGTGGAGGAGACAGTTACTTTCTTTGCCAACCTGCGGAAAGTTTCACAGTCGCGCGCCCTCGAATGCCTCTGTGCCATGGGTCTGGAAGAACACCGCGAGAAGGTCGTCAAAACCCTTTCGGGGGGGATGAAACAGCGTCTGGCCTTGGCCGTGGCGTTGCTTTCCGATCCGCCTTTGTTACTCTTTGACGAGCCCACGAGCAATTTGGATCGAGCCGTACGGGAATCCTTCTTCGAGTTGCTCAATGACCTTCGGGCACAGGGCAAGACACTAATTTTTACCTCCCACCGGTTTGAGGAGGTCCGGGTCTTGGCGGATCGTGTCCTCGTCCTTGAACAAGGACATTTGGTCGCCGATGCCCCGCCGCTGGAGGCGGCGAGCACATTGGGCTGGAAGACTAAACTCCGGCTCTATCCTGCGCCCGCAGACCTCGCACGGGCGTATTCTCACCTCCAAGCCCAGGGATTTGATGTGCAACAGAATGGTTCTGCCCTCTGGGTTTGGGTGTTACCTACTGAAAAGATGGCCCCGATCCAAGCCCTGGTCGATGCGGGAATTCCCATCCAAGACTTTGAACTGGAAGAAGAGGGAGGACGATCTTAATGGAATCGAGGAATCTCTTTATTCTGGCCTTAAAAGAACTCCGGGATGCTCTACTTAATAAATGGTTCTGGCTCTACACCGGGATTTTCATCGTGCTCTCCTTCGGTTTGGCCCAGTTCGGAATGACCGGGATCGGCGAATATGGCGTGGCCGGGTTCGGCCGGACCGCTGCCAGCCTCGTCAACATCGTGGTCCTGATTGTCCCCCTGATGGGGATGACCCTTGGGGCCCTGAGTTTGGCCTCCGAACGGGAGCGCGGAACCCTGCTCTACTTGTTGACCCATCCAGTGCTGGAATCGGAAGTTCTCCTTGGCAAGTATCTCGGCCTGGGGCTTGCCATCTTTGCGACCTTAGGGATCGGCTTTGGACTCACGGGACTTTCCCTTGGGCTCCGGGGCGGGGTCAGCCATCTTTCGGGCTACCTGGCTTTGACCGGTTTCGCTGTCCTCCTGGCCTTCGGGAGCCTCAGCCTGGGATTCCTCATCTCCAGCCTGGCGTCTAAGGGCTCCACGGCCGTGGGGGTCGCCATTTTTCTCTGGCTCACATGGGTCTTTCTGAGTGACCTCGGCCTGTTAGGGGCTTCCCTGGTCTTAAAACTCAAGGCCCAACAACTCCTGTTTCTGGCCCTTATGAATCCTGCACAGGTCTTTAAGATGATGGCAATCCATGTCTTACGGGGTGGCCTGGAAATTCTGGGACCCGCGGGTCTCTCTGCGATGCGGACCTTCGGGACAGGCTTACCCTGGATTTTGACAGGTCTGTTGGTCTTCTGGATCCTTGCCCCCTTGGGGGCTGCAGGGGTGATCTTCCAAAAACGTGGAGGTTTATGATGCGTAAAATCATCGGTACCCTTTTATTCCTCTCGGTATGGTGGGTGATGGGGGGCCTTGTTGCATGTTCCGGCGCTTCACCGGATCAACCCCCGAAGATCCGGTACGGCGAGGATATGTGTGACGAGTGTAAAATGTTGATTAGTGAGGCTCGGTTTGCCGCTGCCTATATAACGGAAAACGGGGACGTCCGACGATTCGATGACATTGGGGGAATGTTTGTGTACCATCAAAAGCACATGGAACCCGTGGCCCGATATTGGGTCCATGACTACAAAACCTCGATCTGGATTCGTGGGGATCAAGCGGTCTATGTCCACAGTCCAAACATCCAGACTCCAATGGGCTATGGAGTGGTGGCGTTCAAGAACCGTTCGGATGCAGAGTCCTTTGCATCCGAGAAGGGCGGTAAAATTTTGACCTTACAAGACCTTTTGGCTAACCCGCCCCAACCGATGATGGGCGGGAAAATGAAAATGCCTATGAAAGGAGGCGTAACACCATGAAAAAGGATCGATCCTTAGGAGCGCTCCTCTTGCTAAGCCTCGCCTTTCTCCTGCCTTTGGGATGTGGGGGCGGTGGACAGGAGCAGAGCGCAAAGGGGACCGAAAAGTCCCAGCAGGCGGCAGAAACCCAGGCCGCACCGGCACAAACCCAACCGCAGGAAGCAACCACGGCTTATACTCCCAACCCTGAGCACGGCAAACAACTCTTCCTCCAGGTCTGTGCTGCGTGCCATGGCCCCGATGCAAAGGGCTTACCGAACCTCGGGAAAGACCTGACGACCAGCAAATTTATCCAGGAAAAGACCGACCAGGAACTTTTGGCGTTTGTTAAAGTCGGCCGTTCCCCCACGGATCCCTTGAACACGACTGGCATTGCCATGCCCCCGAAGGGTGGCAACCCAGCACTGACCGATCAAGATATTCTGGACATTATCGCCTATCTTCGAACCCTCCAACAAAAACCCATTCCCTGACCCATCCTCATACCCTGAAGCCTTTTGGGAGGGGGTGGTCGGGGATTTTCGCTTATAATTGAAATATGGCCACTGCTCAAGATCTGTTGTCCCGGTTCCTCGAACTTAGGGGGTATCTTTGACCCCGCTCGGATGGAGCGGGAACTCCAGTCCTTAGAACAACAAGCGAACGAGCCGGACTTCTGGAATGACCATCACCACGCTCGGCAGGTGATGGCCAAAATGGCTCGATTACGGAAAGAACTGGGGTTCCTACAGCGCCTGGAACAGGAACTTCAAGACCTCACCGAACTCCAAGAACTGGCCGAAGAAGACCCTTCCTTACAGGAGGAATACCAACACGAATACCAACGCCTGGCTCGGGAACTGGAAGATCTCGAGTTTCGCCTCATCTTTTCCGAAGAAGACGCCCGAAACGCAATCCTCACAATCCACCCCGGCGCTGGTGGCACTGAGTCCATGGATTGGGCCGAGATGCTGCTCCGGATGTACCTCAAATGGCTCGAAAAGTCCGGCTTCAAATACAAGGTTATTTACCTGCAGCCCGGTGAAGAGGCGGGTATTAAAGACGCCACCGTGCTCGTTGAAGGTCCTTATGCCTATGGCTATCTCAAAGGGGAACGGGGGGTCCACCGTCTGGTCCGAATCTCCCCCTTCGATGCCTCCCGCCGACGCCATACCTCCTTCGCCTCGGTCTTCGTCTATCCGGAGACCGAAGAGGTCGAGGTTGAAATCAACGAGAACGACTTGAAAATCGATACCTTCCGGGCCTCGGGTCCCGGTGGACAGCACATGCAAAAGAACGAGACCGCCGTCCGGATCACCCACATCCCGACGGGCATCGTGGTTACCTGCCAGTCTGAGCGGTCCCAGCATCAGAACAAAGAGACTGCGCTGAAGATCCTGCGCGCTCGACTCTATGCGTACTACAAGGAGAAAGAGCGCGAGAAACTCAAGGAAATTGAAAAAGAAAAAGGGGAGATCGCCTGGGGCCGACAGATCCGGTCCTATGTGCTGCATCCTTATAAGATGGTCAAAGACCACCGCACGGGCTATGAGGTCGGGAATGCCGATGCAGTCTTGGACGGCGACCTGGACGGCTTCATCCGTGCCTATCTCCGGCTCCAACTCAAGGAGAAACTCGGTTCTGCTACGAAGGCAGGGGAGTCGGGATCATGATCCGGATCCGATCCAAGCCCTGGCTGTGCCTGGCACTCGTGGCCTGGCTCGGGACGTTCGGTGTGGTGGGTTCTGTTGCCCGGGCCGAGACGGACCCACCGTCGCCCATCCGGCAGTTCCTGGAGACCCTGGACCCCGAGACCCAGACATATGCCCTGTGGCAAGCCGGGGAATCGGCCTACCGACGCGGGGACCTCGAAACCGCCCAAATCCGTTTAGAAGCGTTGGTCCGTCTGGACCCACACTCTCGTTGGGCGCTACGGGCTCTGGAACTCCTGGCCCAGATTGCAGAAGATCAGAGCGACATTCACCGGGCGGATTCCCTCTGGGCCCTGGCCGTAGAGCAGTCCCCGGCCCAGCAGGCTACCCGCCTCCTAATCCGCCGGATCAACCTGGCCCTTGAACAACACGACGACCGCAAAGCCATCCAGCTCCTTCACAACTACCTGGCAAAAGAGGGACGATCGGACGCCCGAAAACGTGCAACCCTCCTCCTGGCCCGCCTGCTCGCCGGGACCGGTCAGGTGGATTCCGCCCTCAAGGTCCTCCCTCCGCCCCTCCAGCGGACCCGGACCGGCGGGATCCTATTCGTCCTCCACGGCGACTTCGATCAAGCGGCCCAGATCCTCGACGAATTCGAGGACGATACCGCCAAACTCTTCCGCGGCCTGGCTCTCTTTCAACTCCATCGAGACCACGAAGCCTGGCAAATCTGGCAGGATCTTCGATTGAAAGGTCCCCTTGGTGATGCCTTCCGACTCTATAAAGGCATCCTTGCGATCCGAGCCGGCCAGTGGCAAAGGGCCGAGGCCGAACTGACGGCTGTCCGTGACACCCCCTATGTCTTCTTCGCACGATATGCGTTGGCCACCTTAGATCTGCGTTGGGGAGACACCCAACAGGTCCGGACCCGGCTTCAGGATGTCATGTCTTACGAGGTTCTGGCCCCCTATGCAGCACTTCTCATGGGCCAGGCCTGGCTAGCCGAGAGCCGCTGGTTCGAAGCCTCTCAGGCCTTCCAACAGGGCGAACCGCTGGCTCCACCCGACCTGCGCCCCGTTCTCCAGATCCGAAAGGCCGAGGCCTGGATCCGACAGGGCACCCTGCAGGAGGCCCTGTCTCTGCTCCAGGCATTGGAAGCCGACCCCAGTCTGCCGGAATCTCTCCGCGCCCGTGCCCTGCTCCTCCATGTCCATGCCGCCCTCGCCCTCCAGAACTGGGACGAGGCCCGACGTCTCTTTCAGGCCTATCCCTCACTGCCCGATCCTTGGGCACCGTACTGGACCTTTGCGAAGGGCCTCTGGGCCTATCTCCAGGGCCAGGATTCCACCGCCATCCGCCTTTTGTCTCCTCTGGCCGACCACCCAGAAGTCGGCCCCTATGCCCGGCTCTACTGGGCAGACGCGGAATTCAACCTCAAGAACTATGCCCGGGCCAACACCCTCTACTCTCAGATCTTGCGATGGATCTCTGACCCTACCCTGATTCCGGAAGCTCTGTGGGGGCTGGCCTTAACCGATTTCCGGCTCCGCCATTACGCTATGGCCGCCCAAAACTTCAAAACCTTTGTACAGAAATTCCCCCACCATCCCCTCGCTCCTACGGCCATGTATCTCCTGGCGACCTCCTATGACCAGGCCGGCGAATGGCAAAAGGCCGTGGATCTCCTTGACCAGATCCGACTCCAGGGCCCGTCAAGTCTCCGGGATCGGGCCACTCTGGACCTCGCCAATCTCCTGTATAACCACGGAGAATACGAACGGGCCTCGATTCTTTATCAAACCCTCATTGAAGATTTCCCTAAAAGTCCCCTGGTCGACGAAGCGCTGGAGGGCATCTTCTGGTCTGCGAAACAACTCGGCCAGGCCGATCGTCTGGATCGGGTCCTGGCCGACCTTCGCCGTCGGTTTCCAGATCTGGAACCTCTTCTGCTCCTCAAGGAGGGTGAGTTCTGGCTGAACATCGGCCGGGATACGGTGGCATACGAGAAACTGGAGGCCTGGCTCCGTCGTTTCCCGGATCGGCCAGAGCGGTTTCGGGCCCATCTTTTGGCCGGCGAAGCAGCCGAAAAACTTGGAGACCTGGTCCGTGCAGCCACCCACTATCGCCTTGCTGGCGACCTGGAAATGGCCCGGTATCGCTATGGCGCGGTTCTGTTCCAGTTGGGCCGGTACTTGGAAGCCCGCAACGCCCTGGAGGCGTTCCTGTCCTCCTTCCCGCACTCCCCCTATGCCCAGGAAGTCCGATATCTCCTGGGGCGGTGTGAGAAGTTCCTAAAGGATGTAGCCGCTGCCGCCCAATCCTTTGTGCAGGTCATTCAGGCCGAGCCGGAAAGTCGGTGGGCAGATCTGGCCAGAATTGACTACGCCGAGATCCTCTGGCATCAGGGACAACAGGACTCCGCGGTGGCCCTCTTAAAAGATGTCTCCCAACGCCGGACGGATGAGGTCGGCGCTCAGGCCCTGCTGACGCTGGGCCGTCTATATCAGGAATCGAAAGCCTGGGAAAAAGCGGTGCTCCCGTTCTTAGAAGTGAGCAATGTCTACGAAAATCTGCCCACCCTGGCCATCGAGGCCTTGTGGCGGGCAGGGGAATGCTACACTGAAATGGGCCGACTCAAAGAGGCCATTGTGGTCTTGAAACGGATCGCAAAACGCTACCCGGACACCCCTGAAGCCAAGAAGGCCCTCGATCGAGCCAAAAAATTAGAAGAGCAACTGATTCGAACCTCTGGAGGAAAATCATGACGCCAGCAGTGGGGCTTCTTGCGTTCTGGCTGACGGCCACAGCGATGCCGGAGACTACCCAGGTCAACCTCCCCACCCTCCACTTAGGGGAGTACGTCATCTATGGCATCGACACCCTCCATCTCCGTCGGGCCCCCATCGCGCTCTGGCCTTCTGTCCTCGACCTCCCAGACCCCCCACTCCCCGTGTTTCCTATAAGCCCCTTCCTGACCACGCAGCCGTTGCCTGTGGTCACACTCACACCCAGGGAAATCGAACAACCCGGCTTCTGGAACGCGAACCTCTGGCTCGGCTCCTACCCCTCCGGCTCGGCGACCCTGAAGTGGCGAACCTCATCTCGTTCGGCCCCTCGATTCTCTGGCCTGTTTGGCATTTCCAGAACCCGCGGCCATGTCGAGAACGCACAGCGAACGTCCTGGCTGGGTCTGATTGCCATTCGACAAAACGGCGGCCCGGTTCCCTTCCAGGCCGACCTGAACACACATCTGGCCTCGTTCGGCTACTACATGCTGGATTCCACCCGAACCGGTGCCCGGAAGTCTTTGAATTTCCTGGCGACGGCCCAACTGTGGCATCAGGATGAGTCGGAAGTTCAAGCCGGGCTCATCTATCAACGAAGCCGGCAGGACCTCGATACGCCGGCATACTCCTCAATCCACAGCCTCGGAAAATTTGAACTCTCCGGGAATTGGACGCGTGGTGCTTGGACCGTCTTGGAAAGTCGCATCGGCGTCCAGATCCGGAAGATCTCCCAGGATAGTGCACCGATCCCGGAGATCGCTTCCAGCAAGCGTGTAACGGAACTCCATCTGGTGGCCGGGGTGCGGTCCTTCTGGAACCGCTGGACCTGGCAGGTGGGAGTCGGGGTCAGCCGGGTGACCCAGGACTCCGTCAGCCTTTGGCCTTTGGCCCAAGTCCAGGCCGTCTATCGCGTACGGCCCCCATGGAACCTGGGGGTCCGACTATTTTCTGAACGGACCGTGGAGCCCCAGCACGTGCGCTGGCTCTACATCTTCCCCCGGGTCTCGACCTTCGAACGCAGGGCGGGCTTCTCTCTACTGACGTCCTACGCCACCCCGCGGACCCACCTCCAGATGAGCCTTACCTGGATGCACCGTGCGCAGGCAGAAATTGTGGATACCCTGACCCTTCCCTCGAGTTCCATGACGACCCCTCTCTTCGTTACGACTCAACGGTCGTTCCAAGAACTTCGGTGGGAGGCTTCCGGCCGGATTCGACTTGCACGCTCGCTCTCTGTAAAAGGTAATCTCCAGTTCCGATGGCCCTCAAAAGACTTCCCCTATGAGCCGAGGCTGATGTGGACGGCGACGCTCCGGTGGAACACAGGTCTCCACGGGATCGCCTGGAACGGAAAGATCGAGGGGCAGGACCGATATGTGTACACCCATCTGGCGTGGGGGATGCCCCTGGGCCAGACCGGATGGCAAGCGAAGGTAGGGGTCCGTAACCTCTTTGATCAACCGCAAAGCATCTTTGGCAGGGATACGGGGGGACGACGGGAAATCTACTTCGTGATCAACTGGGAAAAGGAGGTCGTTCCATGAACCTTTTTAGCATCTTGGCCAAAGGAGGGATCATCGTTTGGCTGATTGGGCTCTTATCCGTGATCGGGCTCGCGGTCGTCATCGAACGGTATCTCGTGCTTCGCCGTGCACGACGGGACGTTGAAGCCTTTATGAGCAAGGTCCGGGCTCTGGTGGACCAAGGGAACGCGAAGGAGGCCTTGGCCCTCGCGACCATGACCGAAGGGCCGATCGCCTCGATCGTGAAGGCCGGTCTTGAACACCTTGGGAAACGACGGGAAGAGATCAAGACCTACGTGGAAGAGCAGGCCCGGTTGGAGATCTATCGGCTGGAGAAGAACTTGAACCTGTTGGCGACAGTGGCTGCCATCTCACCGCTTCTGGGCTTCCTCGGCACGGTCACGGGTATGATCCGGGCGTTCATGGCGGTCCAGGCCCTCGGGGGCAGCGTAGATGCATCGGTCCTCGCCGGCGGGATCTGGGAAGCGCTTGTGACCACGGCCGTTGGGCTTACTGTCGGGATCCCCGCCTACTTCTTTTATAACTACTTTGTCGGCAAAGTTCAGGAGATCGTGTTTTTCATGGAAAAGAGCGCGCTGGAGATTCTGGATCTCGCGGAAAAACAGGGGGGACCATGAACCTGACAACACGTCATAAGCCCATGGCGGCATTCTCGATCATCTCCCTGGCCGACATTGTGCTCCTGTTATTGATTTACTTTTTGTTGACCTCGACCTATGTGGTGAGCCAGGGGATCAAGGTGCGGCTTCCGAAGGCCGAAGCCGAGCGGGTCCAGGAAGTCCAGAACATCGTGGTCTCCGTGACCAAAGAAGGCAAAATCTTCCTCAACAACCGGCCGGTGACGGTCCAGGAGTTGACGCCCAAGATCCACCAACTGCTCAAGGAGCGGCCGGGTGCCGCCATCGTGCTGATGGCCGATGAGGATGTCCGGATTCAGGAAGCGGTGCGGGTCTTGGAGGCCTCGGCGAAGGCCGGCGGCCGGAAATTGATTATTGCCACCCGAGAACGATGAATCTTACCGAATCCCGGGAACGATGGACCTCAATTTTGGCCTCTGTCGGCGTCCATCTCCTGATTCTCCTGGTGTTCTGGTTCTGGCATATCTCGATGCCTAAGCCACCGGAACAGTGGATTACCGTGACCTTTGAGACTTATCGGGCGGAAGAAAAAGGGAAGCCATCGGTCCCGGGTAAAGCCAAGAAGACCAAAGAGATTTCTCCGGAAGCCATATTGCCCGAAGAGGAACTGCTGAAGAAACGGCGTGAGGAACTCGCCCGAGAGGAACGCGCCATCGAGACCGCCCTGTTTGGCAATAAGAACCTGGGGGTCAAGATCGAGGGTCTCTTGGCCAAACGGGAGATCCTTCGGTATCAACTGCCGCCCAGGATGCCGCTCCTGCAGGATGTCACCGTCCAGTTTCGCGTCCGGGTGAACCCGCAGGGGGACATCGTGGGCATCGAAATCCTAAAGAAAGGACCGCCGGAAATCGAGCGAGCAGCCCTGGAAGCCTTACGAGGCTGGAAGTTCAGTCCGCTTCCTAAGGGTGTGGAAGGGATCCAGGACGGGGTGATCACCTTCCTGTTCCGGGTGGGCCAGCCGTAGTTACGTTCTAAGGCCCGGCCCCATCAGTCTGCCCAATCGTCGAAGTCCGAACTGCCAGAGTCTTCTTCAGATTCACCGGTGCCGAGTTCAGGCATGGCCTCCTCGATCTCTTCGGGGCTTTGTCCGGCCTCCAGCCGATCGACCACCTCATCGAACTCCGGGCCTATTTCATCGGCAAATTCATCGCCCAGAGCATCTTTCATTTTGCGCATTGCGCGCCCCAAGGTCCGTGGATCTGCTTCATCCAAATCCCCAAACACCTCGAAGTCTGAGAGGGTCCGCTCGATCCGGTCGTCTTCAGACCGTAGAAGTGCAACGCGAGAGAACTTTTTCTGAACTTGGGTGGAGCCGCAACGGGGGCATCGGGGCACTTCATCCTGACCCACGATGTTCAAGAGGAAGACCGTGAACCGCTTATGACACTTCAGGCATTGATATTCGTAGATTGGCATGGCCTCCTCCCCCTCAAGGTTGATCCGCCTTCAGAAACACCGTCGCGGACCTCCGGCACCGGATCCGTTGGCCCGAGACCGGCCCTTACATTTTACAGGCAGCCTGCAACTGTCCCAAAATCGTACACACACGAGGCCTCCAGGAGGGTTTCTTCGACGCTCGTTATCTCGGATGGGATCGGGGGGTGTCCTTTTTCAAACAGGGAGGGAGGAAGATCCGGGAGATTCTTTCTGCCAGGGATTCCGGAACACCTGGTCCAAGATTTCACAAATGACATGCTTTGAGAGTGGTTCTATCCCAAAGAGGAGCAGGCGGGCCTGTCGGGCGATCCGTTCGATTTCCGGGTTTGGATCATGGACCACGAATACCAGGTGGGCCTCTGGAAAGGCACTGTGAAGCCGGACCAACATGTGGACACCGATCCCCTGCCGGAGGGTCTGGCCCACAAAAATCAAGCGTGGCCGGAAGATTGAGGTCCGGGCGCGATCCACATCCTCTGCATCATGCAGCATCAAAAAAGGAATCCCCCGTCGTTCGAGCTCCCGTTCCAGAATCTCAACCCATGGCCGAGGCACGGACACGATCCACACCATTCCCCCTCAAAAAAGCAAAAACCATGCCAACAATTCTTCCCCAGAGGGATCGGGAAAGCCCCTCCGAATGAAAGGCAAAAGGATCAAGTTAAGCCGTACTCCTTGAGTTTTCGATAAAGCGTTGCACGGGAAATCTGAAGCATCCTGGCCGCTTGGACTTTGTTCCATCCGGTCTGTTCCAGCACCTGCAAGATCCATTCTTTTTCCATCTCCTTGAGGCTGCGGGGCTTCGGCATCCGGAAACGGTGGTACTCTCGGAGGTGTGGCGGTAAATCTCGCAAAGAGATCGTCTCTGAGAGTCCGAACGCAAAGAGTCCTTCTAAAACATTTTCCAGTTCCCGGACGTTTCCCGGCCAGGGATACCGCATGAGGGCTTCCATTGCCTGGTGTTCCACCCGCCGGACCTGGCGCCGATAAATCTTGTTGAGTTTCTCCAAAATGTGATGGACCAGGAGTGGGATGTCCTCTGGACGCTCTCGAAGGGGAGGAATCACCAGGGTGACCACGAATCGGTAGTACAGGTCCTGTCGGAACTGGCCAGACTCTACCGCCTGTCGGATATCCTGATTCGTCGCGGCGATGATCCGGACATTGATGGGGATCTCTTCGGTCGAACCCACGGGCCGGATCCTCCGGCTCTCGATGGCTCGCAGCAACTTCGGCTGAAGTTCCAGAGGCATCTCCGCAATCTCGTCCAAGAACAAGGTGCCCCCTTCTGCAGACCGAAAGAGGCCTAATGCATCGCGGATTGCGCCGGTGAACGCCCCCTTCTTATGCCCAAAGAGCTCTGACTCAAAGAGATCGCGGGGGATCGCTGAGCAGTTGACGGGCACAAACGGTCCGGCACTGCGCGTGCTTTGTCGATGAATGAACCGGGCAAGCACCTCTTTCCCGGTCCCACTTTCTCCCATGATCAGGAGGGGGATCTCCGTCTTGGCAACGGCCTTCGCTCGTTCGACGACCTCCAGAAACTTTTTCGATTTTCCGACCAACGGCCCGCCTTTCAGCAGCGTCTCCAACTCCTCCACCCGGGTCATCAGTCGCCGCATATTGAAGATCTTGTCCAGGACACTCAATAACTCACTCTGGTCAAAAGGCTTGGTGAGGTAATCGAAAGCCCCCTGTTTAATGGAGGCCACGGCGTTCCGAACGGTTGCGTAACCGGTCATGACGACCACCTCGATATTCGGCCACTGTTCTTTGACTTCCGCGAGGAGCTGGAGACCATCCATCCCTGGAAGGAGCATGTCTGTGATGATCACATGGACTTCCAGATGTTTCGAGAGCAGGTCCAATGCCTCCTCTGCGGACTTCACGCCAAAGGTCCGGTAACCATGCCGTTTCAGTACGCGTTGAAGTGTGGTGCGGAGTCCTTCGTCATCTTCCACAATTAACACCGAGCGCATCAGGTGATCAGTCATGATTGGCCTCCTGGTGGAGGGGGAATCGCACCACAAATTCCGTCCCTTCCCCGACTTCTGAGTGCACCTCGATACGGCCCCCATGATTTTCAACAATCCGCTCCACGATGGCCAGACCCAGACCGGTCCCCTTGGACCCTTTGGTCGTGAAGAAAGGTTGGAAAATCCGCCGAAGGTTCTCCGGGGGGATCCCGACCCCTTCGTCTTTCACGCGAAGCACGACATGATCGCCCTCTCGACCGCAGCGAATTTCGATTTTTCCTCCCTCTGGCATTGCGTCCACTGCATTCGACACCAGGTTCATGATGACCTGTTCGATTCCGGATCGGTCTCCGATGAACGTACAATCTGCACACGGATCGGGTCCGGAAGATTCTATGTGGAAAACAATCCGATGCTGGTCCAGGCTTTTACGGTAGAGATCTGCGATGTCTCGTGCGATGAGAGCCAGACAGCAGGGTTCTTTGACTTCATGCACCCGGACATAGTTCAAAATCTTTTCAATCACCGACTTCATATGCAAGGCCTGGCGGCGAATCATCTTGAGGTCCTCCAGACTCGGGTGGTCCTGAAGGTCGGCTTCCATCACCTCGGTGATCAGCAGGATGGCGTTCAGAGGGGAATTGAGTTGGTGTGCGATACCTGCGGCGAGTTCCCCCAAGGCCTTCATTTTTTCGAGATATGCGTATCGTTGCGGGGTGAGGTCTCGTTTCATCAGGAAATATTCGCCGTTACGATAGACGGCGGTGACCTCGATATCCAACTCTTTCCCGTCTCGGGTAAGGAGGGTAAACGTCCGGACCGTTTTCCCTTTCTCTTTGACTTCCTGCAGGAAATCGTGGTAAGTCTGGGCATCGGGAAACGTTGGATCGAGTTTCCCCACTACCTCCTGTCGCGAGAAGCCAAAGACCTTCTCCGCCTTGTGGTTCCAATCCACAACGCGGCCCTCCCCATCCAACAAGCAAAACGGATTGATCGCCTCTTCAAAAAAGACCCGATAAGCCATGCTTCAAAACTATACTCGGTCAGCGGGAATGTTTCAAGGTGAGACAGAGGGGTACTGAAGCCTGCGGTAAGGCGTATAATTGACGCCGTACCATGAACGAGATGCTGGCACTGTTCATCGGGCTCACGATGGTGGCCCTGGCCGTCGTTTTCGGTCTCCCCTCGTCCACCTGGTCCTTTGTCTTCGCCGGTTTTGCTGTCCTGGTCCTCTATCCCTTCCGGAAGAGCCCTGCGACTCGCTGGTTCTTTTGGACCAGTGCCGTGTTTCTCATGTTCTTTTTGTTTACACGATTTGAAGTCATTTTTATCCCCCTCGGCTTCGGAATCCTCATTACGTTCATCTTGGACCCCATTGTCTCGATGTTGGAGCGAGTCAAAATCCCGCGCCCGATTTCTTCCTTTGTCACCGTCCTCCTGTTCGCTTTAATTACCCTCTTCCTGATCGCCGTCGTGGTGTATCAGGCCGGAAACCAGGCGGCCTATCTCGTCTCCGTCCTGCCAGATCAGATCTCCAAGTGGCGGGCCACCTTAGAGACCTATTTCCGGGAACGCCATCTTTGGGAGTTCCTGACCCAGATGACCATCAGTACCAATGTTCTGGAAAACATTGCTCGGCAGATCGGCGAGTTGCCCCTCCGTCTCTTCGGGGTGGCCAACTACCTTTTCTTCTATCTCGTCACATTGGTGACGGCCTTCTATCTTTTGATCGATCGGCGACGGATTTTGGCGTTCCTTTGGAATTGGCTGGACGAGCGGGGGTACTCGGAGACGCTGGCACCCCTCTTTGAAGAAATCGCATTGGTCCTGCGCCGCTATTTCCGGGGGCAACTCCTCGATGCCACGCTGGTCGGGGTGCTTACCGGTCTCCTGTTGTTCATCTTTCGGATCAAATTCGCGCTGCTCCTGGGCTTTCTGGCCGGTCTCATGAATCTCGTCCCGAACATTGGGTTCTGGGCCAGTTACATCCCGGCCCTGTTGGTCGGGCTCATGGATCCGTCTCCGCTTTGGGGCGTCATCCGGGTTTCCATCGTCTTCGGCGGGGTCCAACTCATGGAAAGTGTTGTGTTTGCACCGCGGATCATCGGGGGCTCCGTCGGACTTCATCCCCTGGTCATCCTCTTTTCCCTCCTGATCGGTGCGAAATTGCTCGGCATTCTGGGCATGCTCCTCGCGGTCCCCGTCGCCGCCCTGCTGAAGGCCCTCTGGCTTTCTCCACGAAGCCCGGAGGAATCCTCATGAAGAACTCCAGGCCAATACCCAAAGACGCGGTGATCGTGATCCGGAAGTCTCGGTACCTTCTCTGCATCATGGTGAACGGGGAGTGCGTCCGGGAATACGAGATCGCCTTGGGACCTCATCCACAGGGCCATAAGGAACGTGAGGGGGATGGCCGAACCCCGGAAGGGGAGTATCAGATTTGCCATAAGGGCGGGGTGCGACGGCAGTACTTCATGGCCCTGAACTATCCCGGACCTGAGGATGCGGAGCGGGCTTTCCAGCAAGGCAGAATCACAGAAGAGCAGTACCATGCGATCTTAGACGCCCATCTGCGCGGGGAATGCCCGCCCTTTGATACGCCGCTGGGCGGGGCCATCGGCATCCACGAAGGCAGCGAGGAAGATTGGGCCAAAGGGAAAAACTGGACCCAGGGCTGTATCGGACTCCATCTGGAAGACGCCAAAGAACTCTTCGAATGGGTGGAAATCGGCACCCGGGTCCTCATCCTGCCTTAGGGGCGACCCCACGGTCCTCCATATCGTCCCATATCGGACCGACTCCCATCCGGATCCACCAGCGCTGGGTCCCCAGCATCCCGGCACGGCGAGTCGGGCTGAAGCCGGAAGTCCGTGGACCCTTGAAATTTCGGGTCCACGGAAAGGTTTCCGGAGATCCCGGTGAGGTCTGGGATACCCTCGTAGTTGCCCGCATAGTTGTTCCAAACATCGTTGTACCGGACCGGGAACCGGGTCGTGTCGGCATTCATCCAGACCCCCACCCCGGGACAGACCCACTCTTCCTTCCAGCCATTGCCCACGATGATATTGTTTTTCAAGATGCCCCGTGCCGTGGGTTCCCACACCGCAAACCCGCAATTGCCATTCTCTGCAATGACGTTATTCACGACCTCCATAGACGACGAGCCTGTGGCGATGATCCCCCAGCCCAGGTTCCGATAGACCACGTTGTTGCGGACCACGACCCGACTCTCTCCAAAGGCTCCGATCCCTTTCCAGTAGCCCATAATCCGGTTCCGGTAGATGACGGCACTTGCGTCCCAGGTCACCCCAATGCCGGCCCCCCGCCCCTTTTCGATGATGTTGTCTGCGATGACCGCCATGGCGCCCCGATACAGGGCCACACCATCCCATCCGTTGTTCCGGATCTCGTTGTTGAGGATGAAGAGTTCTGCCCCCTCCCGGCCCATGATCCCACCGATCCCAACAACCACGGTATCCACTCGATCGGTATTGTCCCGGATTACCACATGTTCAATGCGGACCCGGCTGTGTTTGGCAACAACCCCGGCATCGGTGGCCATGCCGTCCGGGTCGCGGACTCCACCCGTAATCGTCAGGTCTCGAATTTCAGATCCCCAACTGTCTTCGAAGAACACTCCGTAGCCGGCATGGGTCACCAGGAGGGTCGAGTCCCGATCCATCCCCCGGATCACCAGAGCCTTTCCGCGAATCCAGAAGCCGACGGTAGCCTGGACCGGGGTCTGCGGGGTCTCACAGTTGCCACAGACTGTTTCACGATAAGGTCTTGGAATCGCCTCATAGCGACCCGTAGCCAGGAGGAGCGTATCTCCATCCCGAGCCAAGGAATCCAGCACCCACTGGAGGGATGGGGCCTCTTTCGCCGGAGCCCCGGCCTTCTGCACCCGGACACCCCCAGAAGGAAGCGGGGCCACCTGCCACGTCACAGCATAGAGAATCCAGATCCAGATACCCATACCCCAATTCTGAGGGCCTCTGTGGATCATTTCAAACCCACGGCCCCACAATGTTGCCCATTGTATAATTTGACCGGCACATGAGTGCCCGGCATCATGAAATTTGAAGTCAAACTCATAAACGCGTTTCAACAGCCACTGAATCTGGCAGCGGCTGCGGCACGCACCTGTTATTCGAGCAAGGGGATCGTGACCGTCGACCAGATCTTGCCATCAGACCCCCATCATCCGGACTACGAGAAGAAGCGGCTCCGTCGGGACCGACTCGTCCGAGATCTCTATCAGGCCGGTCACCACACGACCTTCCAGCACGCACACTTTCAATTTGTTCTGAGTGGGGTCTCCCGACACTTCGTTTGGTCCTTTCTGCACAGCCACCCTTTCTACAACTCCGAACAGGTCTCCCAACGCTATGTAGAGGTCAAGCCAGACAACTTCTACGTGCCCGAATACCTCGCGGGCACACTCCGGGACGCCTATCTCGAAACCATTCAGAACCTGGTGGACGCCTATTTCCGGCTCACGGACCTTCTGGAGCCGATTGTGGCTTCGGCCTATCAAGAACGATTCCCCCATCGAAACATCCAGGAGAAGCGGTGGGCCCGGGCAATCCGGAAAAAGGCCTTAGAGGTGGCCCGGTATGTCCTGCCCCTGGCCACCCAGACCTACCTGTACCACACGATCTCTGCGGTGACCCTTTTGCGGTACCATCGGCTCATGCACCACACCGATGCACCGGAGGAGACCCGACGGGTCGTGGAAGCCATGGTTCAGGAAGTCCTCCGGTTTGACCCGGACTACGAGGTCATCCTGGATGGTCCTTTAGCACCGGAGGATCTCCAAGGCAGTGAGGCTTTACAGCGTCCCACGGAGCCCCTCCCGGAGGCCTGGGCGAAAGAGTTCGATGCCCGATTGGACGGGAAGATCAGCCGTCTTTTGGACGCCAAACGCGAGAACGAGGCCACCCTGGCCGAAGCCGTCCGGCAGGTCTTGGGGCTGACCGCCCAGCAATTGCCGGACGACGCGGCCATCGCGCGGGTCCTGGATCCGGCCCAGAACCCATTGCTCGGCGAGTCGCTCAACCTGACGTATCACCACAAACTGAGTCGGGCCATGGCCCACGCCTCCTGGACCTTCCAAAAGAAACTCTCCCACACCGCAGACTCTCAAGATCAGCGGCATCGGCTGACGCCAGGGAGCCGGCCTTTTCTCCGCGTCCCGGACTTCCCCGACTATGTCATTCCACGCCTCATCCGGCAGGATGGACAACTTGAGCGAATGTACCGTGAAACCTTGGAGCAACTGTGGGACCGACTCCGCACGCTGCGTCGCCAGGGCATGGCCTGGGACACCCTGCTATACCTGC
Organism: Caldifarciminota bacterium; assembly: GCA_015490555.1. Lineage (GTDB taxonomy): Bacteria > Hydrothermota > Hydrothermia > WGAB01 > WGAB01 > S141-55. Next base: position 25,875 of record WFXO01000072.1, read on the forward strand.
TACCGAACGCCGTTCCCATTCGATTCATCGAGTCTACCGACCTCCTGGCGTTCCGCCACAAAGTCGCCATGCGACTCTGCTACAATGCCCAGGAAGAAATCTGGCAGGCGACCTGGGAAGAGGTCCAACAGATCCGGGAGATAAACCCGAGGATTGGGGCTTATTTATTACCTCCATGTGGGATCCGGCAGCGGGCCGGGAAACGCCCCATCTGCCCGGAAGGCAACCGATACTGCGGAGTCCCGGTGTGGACCCTGGATCTGGCGGAATACCGGCGGATTATCTGAGAGGATGTCCCTTCTCTTGCACTTTCTGAGAACGCAGTTTACACTTGCAATGACCGGCCTACTCCGGGAGAAAAGGAGGTAAAACCATGGGTTCTTGGATCTTGATGGTGACTCTTCTCGCATTCCCTCGGATCGCGGTCCCCGAAACCGATTATGACTTTGGAACCGTCGAAGAAGGGAAACCGGCCGTTCACATCTTCAAGATTTACAACCACGGGGAGGATACTCTGGTGATTCAACGGGTAAGATCCTCCTGCGGATGTACCGCCGTACTCTTGTCAGAAAAACAGATTCCGCCGGGTGGAGAGGCCAAAGTCCAGGTGACCTTCAACACCAGCGGTCGGGGAGGCCAAAAGTTCCATAAGACCGTCACCATCGAGTCCAATGACCCGAAAACCCCCAAACTCGTCCTTCACATCCGTGGGTTTGTGCAAGCAGTTCCCAAGCCCAAGGGGTGGATTCAGCCGGGATTCATCAACCTGGATACCCTCGCGGTTGGAGATACCTGGAGGGGCACCGTGTATCTCAAAAGTACCGGGGAAAAGCCTTTGGTGATCCGGGAAATGGTGGCAACAAGTGGGGTTCAGATTGAGCCTTGGACCCAGGATACCGTGCCGCCCGGGGACTCCGTAGAGATTCACTTTTCCGTGGTTCCGGTGATGCCCGGGCGATTTGAGGGGGTCCTGGTGGTCAAGACCAATGATCCCACGGTCCCCCAAAAATTCTTACGTCTTGCAGGTCAAGTCAAGGAGGCGAAGTGATGAGTTCCAAATCGACACTTTCATTTGTGCTGGGAGCTTTGTTTGGTGCAGCCTTGGCCATCATCCTGACGCCCTGGCGAGGAGAAGAGGTCCGGGATCTTCTGACTGGGGATCCGGTGGATCGAAAACTCCGGCGGGTCCGTAAGAAACTTGCCCAATTGGAGGAGCGATTAGAGAAAAAACTCCAAGAGGAGCGCCGCGTTCGGAAGTTGGAGCCCATGGAGGAGACCGGGGACACAGCGGAGGAGGAAGGTCCCGGTTCTTCTGAGGGCGCGGATGGCTGAGGGACACTCTCCCCCAAGGGCCTGTACAGGGTCTGTGGAAGGGGTTGACAGGGACTCCAAATCAGCGTACCTTAATAGCCCCTCACGAAGGGTGTGAGGGTTGACAATCGAAGGGCAGACAGTTATATTAAATACGCCCAACAGTTGGATTGGTCTTTGAAAAGAAGGTGGCATGGTTCTGGATGAGTGAACCCTTGAAGAGAGATCAAACTTTCCCCATGGAGGGTTTGATCCTGGCTCAGGGCTAACGCTGGCGGCGTGTCTTAGCCATGCAAGTCGAGGGCGAAACCCCGCTTCGGCGGGGGAGTAGACCGGCGGACGGCGGAGTAACACGTGGCTAACCTACCCCTGGGAAGGGGATAACCCGCCGAAAGGCGGGCTAATACCCTATAGTGTCCCGATGGGGCATCCTGTCGGGATGAAAGGCGGGCCTCTGCATAGCAAGCTCGCGCCCAGGGATGGGGCCGCGGCCTATCAGGTAGTTGGTGGGGTAACGGCCCACCAAGCCTATGACGGGTAGCCGGCGTGAGAGCGTGGCCGGCCCGAGGGGCACTGAGACACGGGCCCCACTCCTACGGGAGGCAGCAGGCTAGAAATTTGGGCAATGGGCGCAAGCCTGACCCAGCGACGCCGCGTGCGGGATGAAGCCCTTCGGGGTGTAAACCGCTGTCAGGGAGGACGATGGGTCCGTGGGTGAACAACCCTCGGACTTGACGGTACTCCCAGAGGAAGCCCAGGCTAACCTCGTGCCAGCAGCCGCGGTAATACGGGGTGGGCGAGCGTTGCCCGGATTCACTGGGCTTAAAGGGGATGTAGGCGGCCCGGTAAGTCGGATGTGTAATCCACTGGCTCAACCGGTGGGCTGCATCCGATACTGCCGGGCTCGAGGGCGGCAGAGGAGAGCGGAACTCCCGGTGTAGCGGTGAAATGCGCAGATATCGGGGGGAACGCCAGTGGGGAAGCCGGCTCTCTGGGCCGTCCCTGACGCTGAGGTCCGAAAGCCAGGGGAGCGAAGGGGATTAGATACCCCCGTAGTCCTGGCCGTAAACGATGCCCACTAGGTGTGGGTCCCGCTTCGGCGGGATCCGTGCCGTAGGGAAACCGTTAAGTGGGCCGCCTGGGGAGTACGCTCGCAAGGGTGAAACTCAAAGGAATTGACGGGGGCCCGCACAAGCGGTGGAGCGCGTGGTTCAATTCGATGCTAACCGAAGAACCTTACCTGGGCTTGACATGCCGGTGTTGTACTCCCCTGGAAACAGGGGAGGACCCCTTCGTGGGACCCGGCACAGGTGCTGCACGGCTGTCGTCAGCTCGTG
>WFXO01000073.1 GCA_015490555.1 Caldifarciminota bacterium
ATACCCTCCATGGTCGAAGTACAGCCGTTGCGGCGGGGATGCGTTGGGTGACTCCTGAACGTCCGCCCTATTTTGTGGTCATGATCGGCGATGGCGGGGCGACCATTGGCCTGCTCCATCTGATTGAAGCAGCCAAACTGGACCTTGATCTTACGATCGTTCTCCACAATAACTTCCTCTATGGGATGACCGGGGGGCAACATTCAGGTCTGACCCCGGAGGGGTTCCGAACCCGGACCACGCCCGATGGCAACCCTGCACCGCCCTTGCCGATTCTTGATCTTTTGATCCGATCGGGGGCCACCTTTGCCGCCCGTGCCCTTGCCCAAGACCGAACGCTCCCCTATCTCCTCGCCCAAGCCATCCAACATCCCGGCTTTGCCATAGTAGAAGTCATAGAGCTTTGCACCGCTTATGCCGTTCCGATGAATGCCCTGAGCGGGAAGAAACTCCGAGCCTGGCTCGACGAACAAGGGCTTTCGCTTGGGGTTCTCCATCAGGTCAACCCCAGGCGTTCTGTATCTCGTGAGACAAAAAAATCCGGCTTACCTCCACTCCAACCGATCGAACCGAGATATGCCCATAGGATCATGTGGCCGTTTTCCATCTTTGTTGCGGGGACCGCGGGTGAAGGCGTCCAATCCGCCGCCCGTTGGTTTACCTTGGCTATGAATCTCGCCGGACTGCAGACCACACAGAAAAACGACAACCCGGTTACGGTGGGGACGGGGTATTCAACCTCGGAACTCCAAGTCAGTCCAAACCCGATTGACTTCACCGGGGTGGTCGAGCCGAACTTCGCGGTGGTGACTTCTGAGGATGGGCTCAAGCGGTTCCTTCGCCGGTTACCACATTGGAAAAGAGCCCCGAGACTCGTCGTCATTGAAGAAAGCCTGAATGCAGAACCCTGCAACGGGGTCGAGATCTGGATCCCATGGCCTTTGAGGAAACACGGGAGCCGGACTCTGCCGACAATCCTGGGACTCTTGATAGGCTTCTATCGGTCGGGGTTCTGGGTAGACCCCGAAGCCTTTCGGGCTGCAGGCCAGCAAACCCGCTATCCAAACCTCGTTGAGAAAGCCCTCAGCCTGGTGAAAGAAGCGGGGATCATTCTTTCTTGACGGGAGGACTAGGCGGAGTCAGGAGGTCGCCACCGTGGTGGGTTGAACAAGTCGTTCAAACGCTTCCGGGAACTTGTTCATAAAGGACTGAAGAACCGCGGCCGCGGAATCTCCCAAAGGGCAAAGGGTTTGCCCCCGAATGCCATGAGTCACCCGTTGGAGTAACTCCAGGTCATGGCGTGTTCCTTCCCCTCGTTCCAATTTCTGGAGAATTTGCAGGAGCCAGGGCGTCCCTTCGCGGCATGGGGTGCATTTTCCGCAAGACTCATGTGCGAAGAATTGGATCATCCGACGAGCGTAAGTGACCACGGGCATGGAATCGTCGAGAGCAATAACCGCGCCGGATCCCAGCATGGTTTTGGCTTGTGCCAGGGACTCGAAATCCAGTGGGATGTCCCATTCGTCCGGGGTTAAGATCGGGGCTGAGAGCCCGCCGGGGAAGGCCGCAATCCACTTTCGACCCTCCAGCGGTCCCCCTGCTACTTCTTCCAGGAGTTGCCGCAGCGTCAATGACCCCATCGGGAACTCATAGTTTCCCGGCCGCTTTACAGAACCCGAGACCGAAAAGATCTTGGTCCCTGGACTCTGCTCGGTCCCATATTGACGGAACCATTGAGAGCCATGTTGAATGATGAACGGCACATTGGCTAAGGTTTCGACGTTATTCACGATCGTGGGGCAACTGTAAAGCCCGGCGACGGCCGGATAAGGGGGTCGGAGCCGAGGTTGGCCTTGCTTGCCCTCCAGAGACTCCAACAGGGCGGTCTCCTCCCCACAGATGTACGCCCCCGCCCCCAAAAAGACATGCATCTCGTGTCGGAAATGAGATCCCAAAATGTTTTTCCCTAAGTAGCCTTGGGCATAGGCCTCCTCCACGGCCTTCTTCAGGATTTGATATTCCGCGTAATACTCTGCCCGCACGTAAATGAAAGATTCTTCAGAAAGGACCGCACGGGCGGCAATGAGGGTGCCTTCAATGACGAGATGGGGATCAAACCGGACGATATCCCGGTCCTTGAAGGTGCCTGGCTCGCCCTCATCGAAGTTCACAACAATGTATTTCGGTCGAACCGATTCCCGGGGGACAAAACTCCATTTCAAACCCGTGGGGAAGCCTGCGCCTCCGCGCCCCCGAAGCCCGGATGCCATCACCTCCTGGATGATGTCGTCCTCCGACATCTCGAAGAGAGCCTTGCGAAGGGCCTGGTATCCACCCTGCTCGAGGTATGCCTGAAGGCTCCGAGCCTCTGGTTTTCCTTGGTTTCTCAGCAAGACCGGCTGAAAGTCCTTGAGATCGAGGGTCATGTGGAACCTCCCGATGGGGTTGGGGAGACCGACCGTTGGACCTGATAGCGGGCCAGAAATGCCCGTTTCCAATCCAAAAACGAGTCGGCCAAGATCGCGTCTCGCATCTCTTTCATCATCTGCATAAAGAACGCGAGAGAATGGTAGGTGGCGAGCCGAGCCGCCAGGATCTCTCCGGCATTGAAGAGGTGGCGAAGATAGGCACGGGTGAAGGTCTGACAAACATAACAAGAACAGTCTGGGTCAATGGGCCGGAAGTCCCGGGCGTAGGGAGCATTCCGGATGGTGATTCGGCCGGTCCAGGTAAAGAGGGTGCCGGTCCGCGCATTCCGAGTGGCGACCACACAGTCAAACAGGTCCGCACCGTGTTCGATGGCCATAACAAGGTCTTCCGGGTATCCCACACCCATGAGGTACCGGGGCTTATCATAGGGCAGGAGAGGGAGGACCAGGCGTGTGATCTCCTGCATCTCGACTTTGGGCTCCCCCAGCGCTAACCCGCCGATCGCATAGCCATCCAGGTCCAGAGCGATTGCGTGTTCCACGGCCCGTTTCCGCAAATCGGGAAAGACCGAGCCCTGTACGATACCAAACAGGGCATGGTTGCCTGAAAGTTGAGGGAAATAGGCAACACTCTGCTCCAGCCACCGTTGCGTGATTCTCAGATGTTCTTCGGCCTCGTTTCGGGTCACTGGATACGGTGAGGGTCGGTCTAAAGGCATGAAGATATCCGAGCCCAACGCATGCTGAATGTCTAAGACCTTCTGGGGGGTAAAAAAGATAGGTTTGCCGTCAATATGAGACTGGAACTGGACCCCTTCTGGCGTCACCTTTCGAAGATCGGCCAGGCTATGGACCTGAAAGCCCCCGGAGTCCGTCAGGATGACCCCATCCCAACTCATAAACTTATGGAGGCCCCCAGCCTCTTGAATGATTTCTTCTCCGGGCCGAAGGTGGAGGTGATAGGTATTGGACACGATGATCTGTGTGCCGATCTCTTTGAGGTCGCGGGGGTCCATCGCCTTTACGGTGGCTTGGGTCGCGACCGGCATAAAGTTTGGGGTCTCCACCGTACCATGGGGGGTCTCGATGACCCCGACACGGGCATCCGAATGCGCATCTTGATGAATCACCCGGAATCGGAATCGTTCACTCATGCCGTGGTCTCCGTCTCCGATTCTTCCCCGTCACGGGGTCTAAGGGGGATCACGCGGTCTCCGGTCCAGCGGACCCGTTCACCTTCAAACAAAATCTTGAATCCTTGCCCCACAATCTGACGATGGGTGAACCGAACGCGTTGTCCATCCCTTAAACGAAGAATGCCAATCCCCAAATTTTCATCAAAATGGAGCACGATCCCCTCTTGACTATTCTCCCGATTCTGGGGCTTCCTGCCCGCCATTTTGGATTTTCCCCACCTTCTGCTTGAGATTTTCCATCTCTTTTTGGAGGTCCTCCGGATACTTCACACCGTATTTTTTCCGCAAGTCTTTGAGGAAAGCCTCCCAGGCCGCTTTGGCTTTTTGGGATCGGATCTTATTGGCAATGGAGTTTTTGACCGACTCCAAGTCGCGGTAATGTTCGGGCTCTTTTTTCTCTACTTTGATGATGGTATACTGGCCATCGGTTTCGATAATCCCGGAGATTTCCCCTTCCTTCAGTTTAAAGGCGGTGGCCACGATTTCTTTAGGGCGGGATTCCTTGGTCAGGATGCCCAGAAATCCACCGTTTTGTGCATCCGGTGTGATGGATCGTGCCTTTGCCAGAGAATCAAAGGCCGCCCCCTTCTTCAGGAGATCCAGGATTTCCTCCGCCTCTTTCCGGGTCTTGACTACGATCCGGCGGACCGTCACGCGCGCCGGCACCTTGAATTGTACATCCCGAAACTTTCGGTAGTATTTTTCGATCTCTTTATCAGAGACCGTGACCGCCCCGGTGACCTCGTCGTACAGGGCCTTGCTCAAAATCTGACGACGAGCCCGTTCCAGTTGCTTCATGACATCTGCCTTCAAGTAGAGTTTTCGGGCCTCTGCTTCTTTCACCGTCAGAATTTCGTTGATCATGTTTTCAATGAGTTCTTTGCGGCCTTCTTCACTCTCGTATTTTTGACGGAACAACGGTGGAATTTCTTCGATCCGAGCGTCAACTTCCACCTTCGTAATCGGCTCATCGTCCGCAATGGCTTCGATCTCTTTGAAATTCTTTTTGAAGGCCTCCTCCACGCCGGTCAGGGCATCGTCCAAGTACGGGCTTCGGCGGAACTTCGTTGCAACGGTCTCAAAGGCCTTAGCCGCGTCCACATATCGCCCCAGTTTCATGTAGGCGATTCCGAGGAGGTAATAGACTTTGTCCATTTTGCGATAGTTTTCGGGGAACAGGGCCTTGGCCTCCATCAGGTTGACCACGGCCTCCTTGGCTTGCGGGGGAGTCAGGAAGTTGAGTTGGATCTCCGCTAATTCCGTCAGAATGTCAAACTTCACATCCTTCGAAGGATTTTCCTCCAGGGCCTTTTGGAGGAGTTCTACTGCTTCGGGGTACAGGCCCTTTTTGACCAGGTCCTGGGCGTTGGAAAGCAGGGCACGGGCGTCCGCATACCCGGCCACCGCCCAGATCACGGCCAAAAAAATGGCCATCAGTCCTTTTCGCATTCTTTTGCCTCCTTTCAGTGCATCCAGATCCACAAGAAGAGCCCGGTGCCCAGCGGGATCAACAGGTTGTCATCCACAGGAATCTCAAGGGCTTCCAATACCGTGGCACCCAGCCCAGCTATTATTTTAACGGCTATCGGAATTTCTTTCACAAACCACACAATCAGCCAACACGAGAGAAGCATCGCCAAAGAACCTTCGAGCGTTTTGTTCCCGATAAGTTTATGTCGTCCCCAGCGCCGGCCTACGACCCCAGCCACTGCATCCCCAACCGAAAGAAACAACAGACTCACGACCACAATGGGCTTGATGAAGAGGTGGGCCAACAAAAATGTGGAGAAGAGCAAATAAGTTGCTCCGGTGATCCGGCGACGTTGTCGTTCTGCTCCCTTCAGCATCGACCCAAACAACCGCTGAAAAAGGGCATGTCCCCAATCCGTAGTGTTGCGGAGGGTTTCCACCCCCACCGCAATGAGGAAAAGCAGAAGAGTTACCGGTTGATAGACCGCAGGTGGGGTGAGGTAAATAAAAACCGGGATGAGGAAGGAAAGGAAGTGGAGTCCTTTCCGGGCAACGATGTCATACCCGTCGTCTTGACCTTGTGGAGGCAACCGGGACTCAGAATCGGATCGATAGGGAGACCCGATGAGAGCCCTCCAGATCGGTGTGTCGGAGCAGGGCGTAGTCTAACGACCAGACTTGGTATCGGAGTCCGAGTCCAGCGGTCCAGTTCCCGCGATCCAGGCCTGCCCGGATCGCAATGCGATCGACCGGTCGCCACTCACCTCCCACGTGGAGATCCCAGGAGACCGGCCCGAATGCATACGCCGCTGCCTGTCCGTAATTCTCGAAATGGGTTTCCAGATCGATCGCCAGGACGCCCCTGGTCCCTTCGTAGGCAAATCCGAAGACCGCACTCGGCCAAATCAGTTCTCGCTCCCCACTGGTCCAAAAGAGAGGGGTCGTAAAGAGGTCACGGAGTGCCAGGCCCAGTGCCAGACCATTGAAGGCATAACGGATCCCGGCATCCATCCCCAATCCGTAGCCCTGTTCCACACTGAGGGATTCGAAGAGCAGTTTGACAGCAACCCCCCATTGCCAGGTCCCGAGGTTCCGCGCTGTTCCCACCGTCAAGGAACCGATCCGATAGGCCAGTTCTTCTTTGACATACGGGCGGTTATCTTCTCCGATGGAGTCTTGGGGGTCTGGCAACGCCGTGGCCCGGATCCCGGTACTCTGGACAAGGTAGAGCCTTATCCCCGTTGAGAGATCGGGCCCCATAATGCCCTTCCGCGAAAAAGCGAGGTTTTCTACCGAGTGGAGTCCCTGGAAATAAGATCCGTGATACAAAACCAGTTCCGTGCCACTCTCAGGATGAGCCAATCCTGCCACATTCCACGCCAGCGCGGAAGGCCCGGAGACAAAGGCCACACCCGTATTCCCCATGCCAAGATACCGGGCATGACCTCCGAAACTCCAGGGCTCCCCCGCGTACTTTGTACCCCAACCAGGAACGGTGATCAGGAAGAATAGAACGATGTACCTCATGATACCCTAATCATACATATCCCCTCCAAGTGGGTCAAGCGGTGGATTTTCTGGGACAACCCGCCTTCCCGATGAGGCGTGATCCTTGGATTCTTCAATGATAGAGGAGTTACTCACGTGTTTTAAAAGTGGTTTTTGGAGTGGTCGGACGGCGGGCGAGCCATCGAACGAGGGGAGTGTAGACTTTATAGATTTTGAGGTAGTTCAACGAAGCAAGGGCGGCAACCCCCAAGGTTCCATACAACACCTGGAGTCGGTAGGACCATCCAAAGAGATATGCCAAGAACGTTCCCCCCATACAGAGTCCTGTTAATCTCCCCAACTTGCTGGATTGGCCCATAACTCGATGGGTCAGATAGATGTACAACGCGACAAGGACCGTTGCCAGTTCGCGGAATAAGATCAATGGCAGAGTCCATCCTGGCAGGCCGTGCGTGCGGATCATCACGGCCGTCAGGGTCAAGATGACCACTTTATCCACTACGTGATCGAGGACTTTCCCAAGATCGGAGACTTGGTTCCATCGTCGCGCCAGGAAGCCGTCTAAGGCATCTGTGAGGACTAAGAGGACGGCCCAAAAGAGGGTCCAGAAGGGTGCCTGGATCCTCAAGGAATGCACGACGAAAGGGAGGAGCGCCAGACGGGAAACCGCCAGGAGGTTGGGGAGGGTCCAGATCCGTCCTTCAGGAAGAGGGGGCGGCCACCACTTCATGGACTTGGCTCTCAGAGTTCGAACCCTGGACAAGATCCGGGAAGACAATCCGAATCACATCGTCCACGGTATCTACAAAGATAAACTGGAGACCTTCTTTGACGGTTTTCGGGACTTCCACCAGATCCTTTTTGTTCCATCTGGGCAGGATTACGGTCCGGATCCCCGCGCGTTTCGCTGCCAACACCTTCTCCTTGACTCCCCCGATCGGCATCACTTTGCCCCGGAGGGTGATCTCCCCCGTCATAGCAATCTTCGGGTCGACGGGTTTCCGGGTCAATAAAGAAACCAGTGCTGTGAACATAGCGATTCCGGCCGATGGGCCATCTTTCGGGATGGCACCGGCCGGCACATGGATATGGATGTCATTTTTTTCGTAGAACTTGGGGTCAATCCCCAAGGATTCCGCTCGGGTCCGCACCAGGGAGAGCGCCGCTTCCGCGGATTCCTTCATGACATCTCCCAATTGGCCGGTCAGGATCAAAGACTTCCCGCCGGGCATCATAGTGGCTTCAATAAAGAGAATATCCCCACCGGTCGGGGTGACGGCGAGCCCAGTTACGACCCCAATTTCTCCTTGTCGTTCTGCCACTTCTGAGTAGTACAGAGGGGGTCCCAGGTACCGCTCGATGGTTCGAGGAGTAATCCGAATCTTGGTCTTTTTGAGTCTCCCTTCGGCCTTTTCCCGGGCAATTTTTCGGAAGATCGCCCCAATTTGGCGTTCCAGGTTGCGGACTCCCGCCTCCCGAGTGTATTCGTGGATGACCTTCAGCAGGGCCTTCCGGCCAAACACGATCTCAAGGTCCTCCAAGCCGTTTTCTCTTTGTTGACGAGGCACCAGATACTGCTGGGCGATGTGGACCTTCTCTTCGTCGGTATAGCCTGGAATTTCAATGACCTCCATACGGTCTAACAATGGCGGTGGAATCGTAGCGGTGATATTGGCCGTGCAGATAAACAGGACTTTAGAAAGGTCAAACGGGACCTCGATGTAATGGTCCGAAAAGGCGTGATTTTGTTCAGGATCCAAGACCTCGAGCAATGCCGATGCCGGATCCCCCCGAAAATCGGTCCCGATCTTATCGACTTCGTCAAGCATAAACACCGGATTTTTGGAGCCGGCCTGCCGGAGGCCCTGGATAATGCGTCCTGGAAGAGCCCCGATATAGGTCCTTCGGTGTCCGCGGATTTCTGCTTCGTCCCGGATCCCGCCCAGGGAGATCCTTACGAACTTTCTCCCCAGAGCCTTTGCGATGGACTGGCCCAGCGAGGTCTTCCCCACCCCGGGGGGTCCTACGAAAGCCAGGATCGGACCCTTGGTGTCCTTGCGGAGCTTCCGGACCGCCAGGAACTCGAGGATTCGATCTTTCACGCGCTCCAGGTCGTAGTGATCTTCGTCCAGGATCTTGCGAGCGCGTTCCAAGTCCAGGTTGTCTTCGGTCTCCTTACTCCAAGGTAATTCGATGAGCCAGTCGAGATAAGTGCGGATGACCGGATACTCCGGTGAGCCGGGAGTGATTCCGGCCAGTCGATCCAACTCCTTGAGGGCCACTTTTTTGACCTCTTCTGGCATTCCCGCCTGCTCGATCTTCTCCCGGAGTTCCTCGATCTCTTTTTGGTGCCGATCTGTCAACCCTAACTCCCGTTGGATCGCCTTAAGTTGTTCTCTGAGGTAATATTCCCGTTCCGCCTTACTCATTTCGGATCGGACTTCTTCTTGGATCTTTTGCGAGAGGCGAAGGATTTTGAGATGTTGCCCCAGGAGTTGATTCAGGTACTGGAGCCGCTCCAAGACATCAAAGGTTTCCAGAATCTTTTGCTTTTCCTCGACCTTGAAGTTCATGTAGGTGGCGATGAAATCTGCGAGTTTGTCGGCATCCGGGATATTGACGGCGACGCTCACCAGTTCGTCTGTGAGGTAGGGAGAATTTTGGACAATCTCTTGGAACATCTTGAGGACGGAATTTTTCAGGGCGTCGACTTCGGGTCCTTCCGGCTCTTCAGGGCGGACTTCTTCAACCCGAGCGCGCATAAAGGGTTCTGTTTCGACCACTTCTAAGATTTTCACCCGGCGGATGCCCTGGATCAGGATCCGCATGTTGCCATCCGGTGTCCGAAGCATCCGGAGGATGAGGGAAGCGGTCCCGACCGAGTAAATGTCCTCCGGTCCGGCCTCTTCGACCTCTTCCTTTTTCTGTGTCACCGTGGCGATGAGTTTATCGCCTTTGAGGACTTCATCGACCAGGACCTGAGAGCGTTTAGTGGTCAAAATCAGGGGGACGACGAGGTGGGGAAAAACCACCCCGCCCTTGATGGGAAGGATCGGCAACTGTTCAGGAATCTGAATGTCTTTCAATTCGTTATTCATGACTCTCAATTTCGATGACTCTGGGGGCCTTCTTAGGGATCCGGATGTTTAAAATCCCGGCATCCAGGACCGATTCAATGTGTTCCAAATCCAGCCCCTGGGGTAGGCGAATCCTTCGTTCGAACGGCCCAAATGCAAACTCCATGGCATAATACCGTCGTTCTTCTTCGTTCGAGGTGTCCATGCGGACTCCTCGGATGATTAACATCTGGTTGAGGATCTCCACAGAAAGATTTTCTTTTTGAACCCCTGGAACTTCGACCTGAATCACCCAATGGGTAGGGGTTTCGTAGATATTACACGGTGGTGTGAGGGTCCGGGAGAGGGTACGGCGTGTCCGGCCGGGAACCACAAATTCCACTTCTTCAATGAGCCAAAAGTCCCAATCGCTCATCAGGTCTGCCTCCGCTGGATTGCTAAAATTTTACAGGGCAACGGTATTGAGGTCTAAGGAATGTAAAGCATTTTCCACGATGGAGAGGACTTTAGAGACCACCTCTTCCTGAGTTCCTGGGACTCTTGCCCCGGAGGCATTTCGGTGCCCCCCGCCTCCCAGAGATTCAGCGATGGCGGCCAAGTCCACCACCCCTTTTCCGCGAAAACTAATTCGCCAGAATCCTTCATCTTCCAGGAACTTAATTCCCACGGCGACTCCTTCAATCGAGAGGACATAATTGGCCAGGCTATCGGTTTCTTCAGGCAATGCTCCAGTCTCTTCCAGGTCTTTGCGGGTTACCACGACATACGCCACCCGTCCATTGGCGACGATTTTCAGATTTTGTAAAACTCGGGCCTGAATCCGGACACTGGTCAAACTCTTTCGCTGGTAGACCAATTTTGCGATTTCTCCTGGGTGGGCCCCTTTCCGAACCAAGTCGGCCGCAGCCTCGAAGACTTCAGGATCCGAGTTCAGGTATTTGAAAGACCCGGTATCGGTTGAAAGGGCTGTAAACAGGCAGGTGGCGATGTCCCGATCGATTATTTCTGGGTCATAGGCACGAATCAGGTGAAGGATTAACAACCCACAACTGGGTTGCGTGTTGTCTAAGTAATCGAACGGGCTGTATTGATCCCCGGTGATATGATGATCGATTCGGAGAATTTCTCCAAATTCTGGGACCGGATCAAACCCCGTGCGGGAAAAAGACGATGCGTCTACCACGACAGTGAGGTCATAGGGCAATTGGGGGTCTTGAAGGATTTCGTGGACACCCGGTAAAAACTCGAGGTTGCGTGGAACCGGGTCTTTTAGGACAACATCTACGGTTTTCCCGATCTTCTTCAAAAAATGGTAGAGGGCGAGTGTGCTTCCGACCGCGTCTCCATCGGGATCGATGTGGGAGACGACGAGGATCCTTCCCTTCTCCCAGCGAAGTCGTTCCAGTGTTTTTTCAACCATGAGGGGGCAAGTATACAGCCCCCTCTAAAATGAGGAAACCTCTCTGTTTGGGTCAGCCAGGTTCCAAAGGTTGCTAAGGTTGCGTGGGATGGCAGGAGGTGCAAGTCGGCGCGTCCGGCCAATTGCCCTCCGGTGGATGACAGCGCATACAGAACGTTGTGCCTTCCGTTTGAGCCTTTTCCCCGTGTAGCCATAGCCAGTCGTCGGGGTGAACCGGTCGTTCCAGGCCGGAGGGCTTTTGACAGCCCCACCAAAGCCCAGCAGACAACGGGATTAACAACAGTAAGCGAGTGAGTTTTTTCATCTCAATGTCCTCCATGACACGTGAGGCATGTTCCTTCTTCCCTGGAGTGGCAGGCCAGGCACTTTTCTGGATCTGTTCGAGCCTCCTGGGCATGGAGTCCACCTTCCTGTTCAATGCCGGCTACCCAGTGGATAGAATTGTGATCCATCGGGTAAATCCGTTCCTTTTCGTGGCAGGATCGGCACGTCTCAAAACCTTGGTGGCAGGAGGCACAGTCCTGAGTGCGGGCTTCAAACTCCTGGGGGTGCAAAAAGCGGTAGTTCTGTGGGTGAATTTTCAGCGCGAAGTTTTCCTGGGTATGGCAACTTCCACAGACAGGGGCAGGGTTTTGAGGTCGAATGGAGGCATCTCGATCATGGCACATCAGGCAGGAGGGTTCGTCCACCTGCGCATATTCTGCATGGAGGGTTCGCCAACCCGAGGGATGGTAGGCTTGGAGGCGAGGCTCTTTCAGGTCATGACATGTGGAGCACCGATCCGGCGCCTTCTGGCCATCATGACAGGATGCACACGTGGCCATGGTGGGAAGTTGTGGGGTTTCTTGGGATTGGTGGCAGGTCAGGCACGCCGTCTCTTGATGTTTTTGATGAGAAAAGGTGTGGATCCAGAGCGGGAGAGAGGAGGGGGCCGAATAACCCTGAGTTGTCTCATGACAGTCTAAACAGAGGGAATCCGGAGGGAGCAGAATCTCGGTGCTCTGAGTGCTGGTCTGCGCCTGGGTGTGACAGTCCAAGCATTCGATTTCGTTTTTGGCGTGGACATCGTGCGGGAATTGGCTCAGGAGGGTCAATACAAATAGCCAGGTCATGGGGTCATCCTCCATTCAAAGGGGAACTCTGCAAAGAAATAGCCTCGGGTTTCAAGTTCGATGAGTGGATTGTCCAGAATCCGGAAATCGGCATGGAGAGTGCCCCCCGAAGGGAGGCTCCACTGGAGTCCAAGGCGGAGATGCTCGATCCATGATTCGGACCATGCGGGAGAGGTGGCCAAGGCGCCACTGAGGACGGCCTTCAACTGGTGTCCGATGGGATACCGTACCGAGGCCCCAATACCACGTTGGACACCCTCTTCCGTAGCCCCCAAGAGCCATGCACGGCCAGAAAACCACCGATAAGTCGCCTGAATCTGGACGCCCTGACCCGATCGATCTTCCGATGCCCGGACCCACCCCTCAAGGGTCACAAGAATGGGGAGTCGAAGCGTGAGGGATCCTGTCAGCCGATGGAAAGCCTCGGTCATCACGTTTTCTCCTTCTTCTCCCTCTGGGGATTCTTCGTGCTCAACGAACCCCAAACGCCTGAAAATTTCGCCGTGAGTTCTCCATTGATACCTGAGCCCGAAAGAGTATTTCGAGGTGAAGTGGGAGAGGGAAATCTGGATTCGGGTCATAGCCTTCTGATCGAGGTCATAAGTGAGATCGAAGAATCCACTCCATGCCCCCCATGTTTGGAGATTGATCCACACGGGAGATTGGTAAATCTCGGATGAGTCGGCATCGCGTCCGATTCCAATGCCCAGGGATGAGGAGGGGCGGAAGTGATAGCGGAGGAAGATAGCCATCAGTTGTTCCCCTTGTGAATCAAACCATTGGTTCCCTTTGGAAGTGAACCAATCCACGCGATATCCCAGGAGGCCTTCCAGGGACAGGCGATGCTGTTGGAAGCGGAGGAATGCGCCATCCAGGAGTCTCCCGACACCGACAAAAGCAAATTGCCGTCCCAGGGTCATGGACAGGTGTGGAGACCGGTAGGAGAGGGTGGCCGTGGTCCATTGAGAAGAGGGCGGTGCCCAGGGCCGGGAGGAATCATGAAAGAGCCCTCGCCACCGGGCTTTCAGGGTAAGACCTTGGATGGGCGTAAAGCACTCAATTTGTCCCCCTGGAGAGAAGGCAAGTTCCCGTGTGCTACTGTCCACAGGTTGGGGCATCAGGTGGAGAAAGAGGAATCCCCGGACTCCCCACCCAGATGCCAAGAGGAATAAAAGCAAAATTCCCATACCGCCTCCTTTTGCGTCTTACAAGAACCCGGATGCCAAACAAGAAAAGAGGGGGAGGGATCATCTGGTTTTCCCTCCCCCTTCCATAACCCAGGTTATTTTCCACTCGCCGTGCCTACCGGGTGGACGAGAGGCGCTTCCGCGGCGGCCTCCTCACGTGTCATCACATCTGCCTGCGGCTCTCCATGGGCGGAAGAACCATCGTGGCAGTACAGACAGGCGAAATCTACCGTAAGATACCCCATGGCTTGGGTACTGTCCGCGTTGAACATATTGGCGTCTGGGTCGGTGTTGATCGCGAAGAGGTGGCTTCGGACATCCCCTTGGTAATCCTCACGCTTGACTGCCGATTTGGCTGCATAGGGCATATGGCAATCTTCGCATTCCACACCAACATTGTACATGGCACTCCCGACCTCACTGGTACGATAGGCCTCTGCTTGCTCAAAGTGACAGGTTTCGCACTTTGCCCGGATGGCCTGTTCGGGGTTGTAATGCGCAGATGCGTGGGGATCGTGACAGTCGGTACAGGCCATAAAGGACATCCGAGAAGCAATCAATTCCTCATACTGTTCGTGGTGTTTGATGAACCCGCCCTTGGCATCAATGACGAAGGGATCTCCTCGACTATGGCAACGACCACAGGCCTCCCATGTGCTGACGGGGATGTCCATTTCAACATTGTATGGGTCCTCGGCATGGAGGCTCCCAGGCCCGTGACACTCTTCGCACTGAATTCCAGGGAGTGCCCATGTGCCAACGATGCCGGGGAGATCGTCTTGATGTCCTTCGGGATTGTACCCCGTGGTATGGCATTCTCCGCAGTCATACGGATGTTCTTCCCCGGCGTGGTAAGAAACCCACGCGTTGGTCTCCAGGTTATACTGTCCTTGGCCTTCTACGGTGTAAATGTAGCCATCGGTTTTGATGAAGCGGGCCTTCCATCCGAAGCCCCCGATGACATAGGCGAAATCGCTCCAGTCAGTCCCGGGCGGAGGACCGGCATTCGACTGAGTCCAGAACTGATTGGCAGGCGCAGGGTAGTACTGGACAGGTCCCCCTGCCGCCAGGATGTCTGAGACTTTATTGAGTTTCCACGGATGTCCGGAAGTCATGAATTCAGTGTATATCTCCGAGTGACAGGAGCCGCAAGCCTGGGATCCGATGTAGGTTGCCTGTGGGGGCTGAATGATTTGCTGGATGGTTTCCTTCTTCGTACACGCCCCCAGCAGGACGAGGACCGCCATATAGGCAACTACACGCTTCATGACAAGCCTCCTTGTTGTGTCCCCTTGGTTTGCACTTCTTTACTGATCTTCATTGAATACTTCATGAATGAGTTCTCGGATCCGAAATCGAGCCTCCCGCAAGATCGCTTCCCCCTTCGGGGTTAGACGATAACAACGGCGGAACCTCCCATCTTCCACCTTTTTTATACTTTCAAGGAGCCCCTCTCTCTCTAATGTGTGGAGGATGGGATAGAGGGTCCCTGGCCCGATCTCGTATCCATGTCTGGCAAGTTCCTCCCGCAGCCAAGCCCCATAAACCGGGCGTTCTTGAGCGTGGTGAAGGATATGGATGCGGACAAACCCCAAAAAAAACTCCCTCACAATACGGTTCGTATCCATAAACTCGTAATCCTTCATCTTTTTCGCCATATCGAAATCCGATATCGGTTTTCGATATTTTAAGTTGCTTTTTGGGTATTGTCAAGTTGGGTGTGGAATACTTAATAAGGATGCGCTAATGAGGTTTGTTGTGACAGGGGAGACACCCGGGGGTTGGATTCCCCTCTGTCTTGTCCTTCTTTTTCCAATGGCATTGGAAGCACTGAGGGCCCGCTCGAAATGCATGAATCCGTGACCATCGTTTGGGATGGTAGGTAGTCATGCGAGTGTCAGCCCGATCATGGCACATCCAACAATTGGTTCGCACCTCATCCGTGTCGTGACATTCCAAACAAGTACGCATTTTAGGGAGTTTCGGATTTGCCGGTTCTCCATGACAGTCTTGGCACTCCGCATCCTGATGGCGTTGATGGGAAAAGACGGCAATCCACACCCGGGCACTCTCTGGCGAGACATACCCTTCCACGGAATCGTGGCATTCGGTACAAGATTTCGGATCCGGAAGTAAAAGATCTGTCGTGAACTCACTGCTTTGGGCTTGGGTGTGACAGTCCAGACACTGCAGAGAATCGACATGGGCTGCATGTGAAAAGGCCCCCATGAGTCCCATCCACAGGATCAATGGCATGGTGTACCTCCTTGTCTCTTTATGATGTATTTAGGATGAAGCCCGGATAGTCAGGAACTCATGGGGTGTGTTTAAGTTTACAGGATATCACCCATGGCAATCTTCGCAAATGGACGGAGACACGCGTCCCTTTTCATTATGGCAATCGGAACATTCCGCACCCACATCTTCTCCTACATGGAATGCATGGGGAAATTCCTCACCGTTTTTGAGGGTGAGGATCTTCGGCAAAGTCCTGTGACAAGAACTACAATCCTGTTGAACGGGTTTTTGGTGGTGGCATGTCAAGCAGGACACACCAGGGCGCAGAACCTCTCTCCCGGTCCGTTCTTCATGGGGTCTATGGCATCGTTCGCAAGAAATCTTCTTTTGGGAGACATGGATTGCATGGCGGAACACCATGTTGGCCTTCCAGGTGCCTTTTTGGAAAGTGACTGCGGGATGACAGGATGAACAAGGGGTGGGGTAGGGTATTTCGGGCCAAGAAGGCGCCCGCCGGATTCCCGCTTCTTTGAGCAATGTCTCGTAATTCCACTTTAAGATCGAGAGGGCATAGGCGGGATTATGGATGGGTTTTCCATTTTGAATCAAGCGCCAGTTTGCACGGATCGCGCGTCCGGAATTGGTATTCCCAAGCCGTGTCCCCCAACGAATCCAGGCTTCCTCAAATTGGCTCATCGCCTCTTGGAGCTCTGTTTGCCATTCACGGTAGAGACGAGAATACTTCGGTCCATGGCAAGACATACAACTGACATCCCCAGCCCTTCGGAGTCCACCCTGGAGGGTGTCTGGCAAGATGTGGCATCCTTCGCAGGAGATCCCGGTTAAGAACATCTTGCTGGGTATGGGAGAGACCCCTTTCCCACCGATGCCGGCATAGAGATCGCGGACCTGACTGTGGCCCTGAGTATGACAGACATTACAAGCTGTGCCAGCGGCTTCTAAAGGAATGGGGCCATGCTGAATTTCGAGGTGACAATTCAAACACTCCACCTTGTGGTCCGTGACGTGGATTCGGTGGAGCAGAGGAGGATCGGTGTACTTTGCCAAGCGATCGGGACGGTTATGGCAACTCAAGCACCGCTCTTTCGGAACCTCCCCGGTCCCCCGGACACTCTTCGCATGACACGAGACACACCGCATCCCATACTTCGTTACATCCCCGTGGTTAAATTGGATTCCTTGGGATTCCACAATCCCTTGAGGAGGCACATGGCAGAGTTGGCAGCGAGCCGTCCCTTTCCCTACAGGGACATCCTTGAAGTGGCAAAGAAAGCACGTAGAAGGGGTCACTGTTACGTGACTCCCCTGAACGATTTGGGAGTGACAGGAAGTACATCGGAGTTTTTTCCCACGCCGAAGTTCTAAGAGGTGGGGACGGTGATCGAAGAGGACTTTCCCAAAAAGGACCTTCCCCTGGATGAGACGCTTATCATGACATCGAAGGCATGCGGCATCTTCTACCTCTGCCCAGGGGTTGGTCGAATAGGTACCGGTGACATATCGTGCGATCATGGCCAGGGCTTCAAATTTCTTTCTCACCTCGGACCCTAAACCCGGAGGGATATGGCATTCGACACAAGCGATCCCGGTGTGCGTGGAGGTTTTCCAGGACTGATAGTAGGGCTGCATGATGTGACATGAGCCACAGAACTCGGGTGTAGAGGTCACCTGGACCGCAACCACAGTGAGGATCAAAAGAATCCCGATACTGAGCCCTCCAATCAGGACAGCCCAACGAAGTTTCTGGGTCATGGCTCACCCTGCGTCCGCCGATAAGCCTCGATTACGCCCACGGTCAAAAGAACATAGAACCAGAAAACTGCCAACAGGATTCGACCTTCTCGCCGCCGTTCTTGGATGTGCTGAATTTCTGAGAGCACATCATCCGAAATGGATTTGGCCCGTGTTACAGGGGTCTTTAGGGAGTCCAATCGGAGGCTGTGGACCAAGGGGTAGGCTGAAAGAAGATAGGACCGCCCTTCTTCCAATCGGTCCTTCAGATCTTCAACCGGGAGCCCTTGATCCAAGGCCTGTTGATATGTTGTCCACGCTTTCTTCAATTCGTTTTCTGCATTGACCAAGAGGGCCTGGATTTGCGTCGCAGTTCGTAAGGGTTCACTCCCCTGTTCATGGCATTCCCGACAACTTTCCAAGTAGTTTTCCGTGGTATAAACCACGATTTTGTGGTTTTCGTGACAAGCAGCGCATTCCGGGAGCCCGGCCTGATCAAAGGCTTCCTTATGAGGGGAGATGGCAAAGGCTTTGGCTGTGCGCGTGTGACAAGAGCCACAAACCTTTTCCACATCCTCCACGCCAGGAGGTACAGCACTATGGCTCCCATGACACGTAACGCAAGTGGGACCTTGGGCCTCTCCTTCGGCAATGCGCTGATAATGAATGCTCTGTTTATATTCGTCAGGGACGGTCGCGGGTAACCCGTATCGCTTCATTAAGGAGGGATTGGCATGGCACCGTGCACAGGTTTCGGGGATGTGGAGGGGATTGGTGGGGCTTCGGGGATCTTCAGGAGGCAAAATTCGATGGCTCCCATGACAATC
>WFXO01000074.1 GCA_015490555.1 Caldifarciminota bacterium
ATTCAGGTGAACCCCACCCTCCTCATGGTCCCCACCGTGGTCTCGGCCTCCTGTGCCTTTATGTTGCCTGTCGCCACCCCACCCAATGCCATTGTGTTCGGGAGCGAACGCCTTTCGATCCTCGATATGGCCAAAACCGGGATCGTCCTGAATCTGGTGGGGGTGGGGGTCGTGACTTTCGTCACTCTGGTCTTTGGAAGGTTCTTGTTCTGACCCTTGGAGATCCATTGGAAGCCGAAGATCCGACGAGCGAGGAACATCGGAAATGCAGGCCTGAAAACTGGAGCCCTTTGGGCTATAATCTTAGCCTGCAAACGATTGGGTTAGGAGATTCGGAGAGCGGGCGTGTTTCTACGACAGACACCGGGCAAGGTGATCTTAGCCATCCTCCTCGGGGCGTTGACGGGGGATGTCATTGGGGAAATCCTGCGAACCTTTTTGCCTCCCTCTGCGGCAAAGGAAGTCCTCCTCCGTCCCGTCCAGATTGGACTCTCTCCGGTAACCCTCGACCTCTTAGTGGCCAAGTTCACCTTCGGCTTCACCCTGGACTTCAACCTCCTGGCGGCCCTCTTTATGTTTTTGATGATCTTTCTCCTCTTAAAATTCTGAACCATGAACCGGCGAACATTTACGTGGCTGGCCGTCTTCCTTTTGTTGCCTGCACTGACGATCCTCCTGGTCTTCAAGGCGCTCCCCATCCTCTACGCCTTCCGCCTGGCCTTTTATGACTGGGGCATCTCCGGAGAGAAGGGATTTGTCGGACTTGAAAACTTCCGAGCCCTGTTCCAGGACCCCTTTTTCTGGCAATCCCTTTTGAACACATTTTGGTACACCATCTTCGCGGTCCCGATGAGCATCGCCATCTCCCTCGTCATCGCGTCTTTATTGAACCGCGGGATACGGGCGATCGGTCTCTACCGGACCATCTATTTCCTGCCGGTGGTAACCTCCATCGTGGCTGTCTCCGTCGTCTGGAAGTGGCTCTATGATCCTCAACGGGGGCTTTTAAACTATATCCTCTCCATCCTCCATCTTCACCCCTTGTTATGGCTCGAGGAGCCCCGGGGGATCTTTGAACTCCTCACCGGGCGCCAACTCCCACTGTTTCTAAAAGGGCCCTCGTTGGCCCTTTTTTCAATCGCATTGATGAGTGTCTGGAAAAGCCTCGGGTACAACATCGTGATCTTTCTCGCAGGCCTGAAGAACATCCCCGATGTCTATTACGAAGCAGCACGGATTGACGGGGCCGGCCCGTTCCAGACCTTTCGAAATGTCACCGTCCCGTTGCTCTCTCCCACAACGTTCTTTGTCACCATCATGACCACAATCATCTCCCTGCAGGTCTTCGCTCCGATTTGGACCATGACAGGCCCACCGCCTGGGGGGCCTCTCGGAACCACCACGGTCGTCATCTACTACCTGTACCAGAAAGGGTTTGAGGAATACCAGGTGGGCTATGGTTCGGCCATCGCGTTCGTCTTCTTCATCATCATTCTGCTGATTACGATCTTCCAGAAGACTGTATTGGAAAAAAGGGTGTACTATGAGGTTTAAGTGGGATCGGCTCGTCATCCATCTGGTGCTCCTTCTCGGGGCCATCCTGATGATGTTGCCCTTCCTGTGGATGCTCTCCACGTCTTTCAAGACCCAGGCCGAGGCCTTGCTGTTCCCCCCTACCTGGATTCCCAAAGAATTTACCCTGGCCAATTACCACGTGGTATGGACCAAGGTCCACTTCCCACACTACATCTATGTGTCTCTGGTCGTGACTCTGTTCACCCTGGTCGGGGTCCTATTGACCAGCATTCTGGCGGCCTATGCGTTTTCCTGGTTCCAATTCCCCGGTCGGGAAAGTTTATTTGTCGGCATCCTGTCCCTGATGATGGTTCCCATTCCGGTCTATGTGGTTCCCTTGTTCGTCCTGGTCCAGAAACTCGGGTGGGTGGATACCTACTATGCCCTCATCGTGCCATGGACAGCGAACATATTTAGCATTTTTCTCTTACGACAGCATTTCCGATCCATCCCTGCCAATCTATACGATGCGGCGGTTATTGACGGATGTGGCCGGTTGCGGTTCCTATTCCAAATCCTGTTGCCCCTTACCAAGCCGGCCCTGGTCACCATTGCGGTCTTCAATGTCATTGGTTCGTGGAATGCCTTTATGTGGCCGTTGATGGTCACGAATTCTGATCGGATGCGGGTCATCCAGGTCGGGCTTGCGTACTTTGCACAAGGCGAGAGCACGAATTACCCGGCCTTGATGGCCGCGTCCACGATTGCCATCTTACCATTGGTGATCTTGTTCTTCTTTGCACAGAAACAAATCGTCGAGAGTTATGCCCGGTCCGGGCTAAAGGAGTGAGGAGTGATGCGCCGGTTCCTTAAAAACTACGAAATTGGTGAACCGTTCTTCCTCAGGAATCTGGTCTTGGCCCCGGTGCTGGCCAAGACCAACGGCGGCGATGGCTACATGGTCCTGGAACAGGCGATCCAAAGCAAGAGTGCTCGGATCTTTGACCGGGGCAATGTGAATACCGTAGAACTGGATTATCTCGGGGATCAACCACTTTTCATCATGGAAGGGGAAGAAATCTTAGGTGCCCTGCAAAATCGCGTGGTCAATACCTCTGTCGTCGTCGAAGAACCTCATACCGTTCATCTGCCGGTGGTCTGTGTTGAAAAGGGACGCTGGAGCGGGAATTCCCAATTCCGGGAATCCCAAACGGTTGCATATCCTTCCCTGCGCGCTATCCTCGCCTCCTCGGTCTATGAATCGCTCAAGAGTCGCCACGAGTTCTCTGCCAACCAGAGCCAAATCTGGCAATCCGTGGATCAAACGCTCAAATCCCTCCAGGTCCATAGTGCCACCCAGTCCATGCATGACGCGTACCAGACCATGGAGGAGGAGATCGGGCATTACCTGGAATACTTAGAGGATGTAGACGACCGGATGGCCGGATTTATCGCGGTCGTCGGCGGTGAGGTGATCGGGACCGATGTCTTTGGAAGCCCGGCGTTATTTCAGAAAGTTCGAGAGAAGGCGGCTCGGGGCTACATCATCGAGGCACTCACCCGGCGATTCCAAACCAGTCCGTTGGTGAACCGGGATTTTGTTATGGACTTCTGGGAAAGCCTCCAGCGCCGTCGGTATGAAGCCTATCCCGCCGTGGCACACGGCAAAGAGTATCGATTTAAACGGCAGGGATGGGTTGCTCGAGGTCTGGTTGTGGAAGACCAGATGGTCCATTTCTCCGCCTTTCCCGTCCCCACAGGAGGGTAAAAACCCTTCCTCACCATCAATGGAGGTGGTCCAGAATCCAATCCAGTTCTTGAGACACGATCTCCTGCCAGGTAGGGAACAGGGCACGACCTGCCTCTGTTGCCTGGTGTAGATCCTGAATCTCTTGGAGTTCTAAGGCCTCTAAGGCATTTTTCAGAGACTCCAGCCCCTTGAACCACCGCACGCCGTGGTGCTCTTTTAGCCTCTCTGGACCACGACCGTTGGAGAGGGAGTAAACGCCTCGGGTCGCGTGAAGGGCCTCCACGAGCGGGAGGGTCCAATCGGCATACCGGTTGAGTTGCAGGACCAAGTGGACCTCGCGATAGATCTGTAGGGTTTCTTTCCAGGGGCGAGTCCCCAGCCACTCCACATTCGGCAACCGCATGAGAGCAGGGCGGTACGGTCCATCCCCCAACACCCAAAAAACCAGGTCGCGACGGACTCTCTGAAGGCTTTGGGCCAGACGGAGAAGCCGGTCCGCCCCCTTGAGCCGGTCCAGAGTCCCGACGAAAAGGATCCGGAACGGCGGAGAGGGAGGAAGAGGGCCGGCCATTTCCTCGTCCGGCCTCGCGTTCAAACTCCAGAAGACCCGACCGGCCATCTCTGGCGGTGGGAACCCATGGGGCGGCACACTCCCATCATCGGTAGCAACCCAGAGGTCGGGGGGATGCCGGAGTGCCCAGGTGAGTTCGGGCATCTGGATCCGGTGAAACCATCTCCGTGCGTACGTGACAAACCCAAAGGTCTTTAAGACGATCGGGGGGCGGGAAGACCGGGCATAAAGGGCTGGATACACCCAGGGCGATAAGGCAATCCATACGGCATCGGGATCCAGAGATCGCTGGATCACAGCATCTAACGACCGTTGGTACTTCCACCAGTTCAACCAGGGAATCCGACCCGTTGGCAAAGAGGGGATTTGGGGAGGCTCGATCCAGGCTTCCAGAAGCCCTCGTTCTTCTAAGGCTTTCCGGAGATAGACGTTGTTCGGAGGTCCTGGCCGGTCCGGGCGCCAGTCCCCAGACCACGGCGAAAAAACCTGGATCCGTACGCGGGGTCGAGCCATCGACCCTTAGGATAAGGGCGGTTTCTGTCTTTGTCTATCGAAGACGCAGGCTATTCCATGCCCTCGGCAAGGCTGGCTTCAAAGGGGATAAAGCCCCACAGTCGGACCACCCACGCCGGTTGGTCCCATCCAAGCATCCGGGTCGCAGAAAGCGGGATGAAAACGCCTGATGAGAGGGCCAGGGTGGCAAGCCCGGTTTGACGGTAAAGGTTCACGGTGAACTCCTGGCCAATCATCGCACTGCCCCCGGTTTCTGCAGGCGGTTCGTCAAACCGGTACAGGAAGTAATCCAGCCGGACCGAATAGTCCAGGTGGAACGGCAAATAGAAATAGGCGTTTCCGACCCACAGGTTGTGGAGGCCCGGCCAATACACAGCATAGGGGTCACCGGTGGTCGTGGAAGAGACATACGGTGCCAGGGCCACAGGGACCACCACCCAGTTCATGGCCTCTCCAAAGGCGGTCCACCCGTTGTAGTAACTGTCCAGGATCAAGGGGTAGCCGACCGGTTTGAGCCAATCTTTGGTGAAGCCATAGAGCCCTAATCCCAGAAGGGTGCCCTTTGTGATCAGGTCATAGGACCGGAGGTACATTTGAAGAGCGAAGGATGCGGACGAAGTCGGGGTCTGCTCCGTAATTCCTTCGAGAACAGCCAGGAGACGTGGAGAGAGCCGTAGATCCGCTCGGATCCCCAGCCATCGAGGCCATGGTTTGTAGTTCCCGTAGGCTCCATAGAGATCAAAGATCTGGGACCGCCAATTGAGGGTCCCATAGAAGCCCAGGAGGTCTCGGTCGCTCTGTTCAAAGGCTCGAGCCCCTTTTCGCAGGAGGAAAAGATCCAGTCCGGGGGTGCCTTCGTCGACCATGCCCCATCGGAGCCGGATGGCGTCAGAGCCGTCCCCAATGTCATGCAGGAACAGCCCATCCCGATATTGAAAGATCTGATGGCCGATCCGGATGGCAAAGTTGGGGGTCAACCGTCCCTGAACCCAGGCCTCCTGGAGATAGGGGGCATAAGAAGAGGTGGAATCCGAGCCGCGAAGAAGATCAAAGTAGAGGAATCGGATCGATGCCGTTGTCCAGTCGTTCGGGTCCGCGGTCACGCCAACACTGCCCAGTCCTACAGCATACGAAACAACTTCCCGGTCCCATCCTCCGCGAACAAAGTGGCTCCCAGCGTACCCGCTGAGGGTCAACGCCGTCAAAACCTGGAGTCCAAGAAGAGGCCACATGGAGGTCCCTCCTTTATTCGGCCAGGAGATTTACGTAAAACGGTCCTTCTGGCCGTCTTTCAACGAGTTTGTATTGGACGGCAAAATCGGTGAATCGTTTCCAGATTTCTGCGTCCTGAACCTGCTGATGGGCATACAGGGGTAAGGTGTCTTCAAAGGCCTTGCGATCTAAGTC
Organism: Caldifarciminota bacterium; assembly: GCA_015490555.1. GTDB lineage: Bacteria > Hydrothermota > Hydrothermia > WGAB01 > WGAB01 > S141-55. The sequence continues at coordinate 5,757 of WFXO01000074.1, forward strand.
CTTCCGAACGTCCGGATTGGCCTGGAAATAAAGTTGAAGGGCCTCTTCCGGGTGTGTCCGACAGAAGTCAATGGCACGCTGGACTGCGCGAAGGAAGCCCTGGAGCACGGACTTCTTGGCATTTAAGGTCTTGGAATTGGTAATAAAGACCAGTTCGTAAAAGTCGGGAATCCCGTTCTCTTCCAGAGCGAAAAATCCCGCCGGTTTGCCTTCGAGTTCCAGTTCGTTTTTTTCGTAGTTCCGGTACGCACCGATGACGGCATCGACTTTATGGGTCAACAAGGAGGGCGTGATGTTGAACCCCACATTGATCAGTTCGTACTTCTGGATGCCGTTGTAATCCGCGAAGGCCCGAAAGAGGATCTCCTGAAGGTGGGGGACGGCGAAGCCGATCTTTTTGCCTTCCAAATCCTTCGGGCTCTGGATGCCTGAATCTTTCAGGAAGAGGATGGTGGTCAAAGGGTGCTCGACCAGGACCCCGATGCTGACCACATCCAGCCCTTCACTGCGTGCAATGATCACTTCCGGCTGATAGTTAATGGCCACATCGACCTTCCCGGCCGCGGTCAGTTTCAACGGATCTGCGGGGTTGGCGGGGACCTGAAACTCCACCTGGAGCCCCTCGTCCTCAAAGAAGCCCTTTTGCTGGGCCACATAGAGCGGGACGTGGTCCGCGTTGGGGAACCAGTCCAGCATCACTTTGAGAGGAGTCAAAGAGACCGCGAAGGCCAAAAGGATGCTGCTCATGGGGTCACCTCCTCGTTTTGTTGAATAAAGGTCCAGGGCATCGCCTTCCGGGCGATCCAGGAGGTCAGCGCAAACAGGCCGACCCCCAGGATCGTCAGATAGACGATCGCTGCAAACACCACATCTACGCGGAGTTGGGCGTTGGCGTGGAGCATCAAGTAGCCCAGCCCCCGCGTTGAACCGACCCATTCGCCGATCACAGCCCCGATCGTGGAGACCGAGACCCCGATCTTGAGGCCGGTGAAAAAGAAAGGAAGGGCCTGTGGGACCCGAACTTTCCAGAGGATTTGATGCTCCTTTGCTCCCATGGATCGCAAAAGGTTGACCAGATCCGGATCCGTGGATTTCAGACCCTCCAGCGTGTTCACAACAATGGGGAAGAACACAATGATCGAAGCCATGATGACCTTGGAACTGACACCATAGCCGAACCAGAGGACCAACAGCGGGGCAATGGCAAAGACCGGAACGGCCTGGGACCCAATGACGATCGGGAAAAACGTCTTTTCAACCACGGGATACCGGAACATGACGAAGGCCAGGGGAACCCCGATGACGACGGCGAGTCCCAGCCCGAGGAGCATTTCTTCCAGTGTCGTGAGGATGTGGGGCCAGAACCGGGGAAATTCAGTCCAAAGGGTGTGGAAAATGAGGGATGGGGTGGGGAGAACATACCGCGGGATGGACCAGAGTCGGCAGATGATTTCCCAGACTCCCAGGAGAAGCCCCATGAAAAGGAGAGGGTAGAGGAGTGTATCGCGTTTCATGTCGCCCGCTCCGGGGGTGGATGGCTTTTCCGTAACAAACGGAGGAGATGGGCTTTGAGTTGGATGAACGCGGGGTCGGTCACCTCTCGTGGACGGGGCAAAGAGACGGCAAGGTCTTCCAGGATTCTGGCCGGAACTGCAGAAAGAACCAGGATCCGGTCGGAAAGGAGCAGGGCCTCTTCAATGTCGTGAGTGACAAAGAGGATTGTGGGGCGATACCGGTGCCAGAGGTGGAGCAGGAGATCCTGGAGGTTTGCCCGGGTGATGGCGTCCAGAGCCCCAAAAGGCTCGTCTAAGAGAAGGATGTCTTTGTTGGCGATCAAAGTACGGGCCAAGGCCACACGCTGTCGCATGCCACCTGAAAGTTGATGTGGATAGTGCCGTTCAAAGCCCTGTAGCCCGACTTCCATCAGCAGGGTCCGGGCCTTTGGTTCGCTTTCACCTCGAGGGATTCCCAGGATTTCCGGGAATAACAGGACGTTTTCCAGAACCCGACGCCACGGCAATAGGAGGTCCTTTTGGATCATGTACGCTGCCCGGCTCCGCAAATGGGGGACCCGTTGGCCCTCCCAATAGATCTCCCCCTCGTCATAGGGGAGCAATCCGGAGAGGATATTCAACAGGGTGCTTTTGCCACAGCCGGACGGTCCCAGGACCGAAACAAATTCCCCATCCCGGACCCGGAACGAGAGACCGTCGAGGACGGTCATCCGGCCCTGTTCTGTTTCAAACGACTTTCGGATCTCGCGAATTTCCAGACTTGCCATGGGCTTCAGGGCAGCGGGGGGACAACAGGAGGGAAAGGGTGAGGTCTTCACCTGGGCACCTTCCCTCCGCCGGTATTACCCGGATCAGGTTCAAGGGGTCTCCCGATTTACTCGGGACTCTCAGCCGGCGTCAGCCAGCTCCCCCGGTGCCTAACCCAAAGTATAGGGGAACCCCCCAAAGAAGGCAAACCAGTGTGTTGGCTCAAGAAAAATCCATCCCAAGATCTGGATCGTTGGCGCATTGAAAAATCCACAAGGAAGGACGTAAAACCATTCTGTTGAAGTCATCAAGAGGGTGAACATGTAAAAAGGAAACGAATCAAGGAGCCGCTGAAGCGGCTCCTACAATAAGAACAACCTGGTCTTTACCCGAAAAAACATTGTAGAAACGGCTTGAGCCGCGAGCCTTCTTTTGAAATTGTAGGAGCGGCATTCGTCGCGGTTTCCTCCTTTTTCCGAACGGGATTTGGTCAGCGTGGCCGGTTGTCGTTGGGAACGACGCTCGGTCTGGACACTTTTTGGGATTCACCACGCTTTCCCTCTGAAAAGGGGGATCAAGCATCTCAGAGAGGATCAGGGGTTCGTTGTCCAGGTCAGGTGCCTGTGTTCCGGTCCCTTCCGCTCCTTTTGACGTGCCCTTAAAATATGGGGCAAAATCCAAACCCGGAGGTGTGCCATTTTAGACCTTAAGTATCTCCGAACCGAGATCGAGACCCTGAGGGAAGGGCTGATGCGCCGAGGGTACGACCCTTCGGTGCTGGACGACCTCCAGGCCCTGGATACGGAACGGCGAAGGATCCAGACTGAACTCGATGATCTTCGTCGGATCCGGAACGAAAAGTCCCGCCTGGTGGCTCAACTCAAACGCGAAGGGAAAGACGCCCAATCCGTGATTGAAGAAGTTCGCAAAGTCGGCGATCGGATCTCTGAACTGGAAAAGCAGATCAAGGAGATTGAGTCGAAATTCGAATACGAATGGAGCCTGATCCCCAATATTCCTCACGAGAGTGTCCCCCTGGGCAAAGATGAAAAAGACAATGTGGTGATTGCGGAGTGGGGCGAGTTGCCATCTTTTGATTTCGAGCCTAAGCCTCACTGGGACTTGGGGCCTGCCCTGGGCATCCTCAACTTTGACATCTCCGGGAAGATCTCAGGGTCTCGTTTTATTACCTATACCGGCAAGGGCGCCCTCCTGGAGCGGGCTCTCATCAACTTTTTCCTGGACTACCACACCCAAAAGCATGGCTATAGGGAAGTGTTCCCCCCGGTTCTGGTTCGGCCGGAGACCATGTATGGGTCTGGTCAACTCCCCAAGTTCCAGGAAGAGATGTACTACACCGAAAAAGACGATCTGTATCTCATTCCGACGGCCGAAGTCGCCCTGGCCAACCTGCACCGTGACCAGATCCTGGATGAGAAGGACTTACCCCTTTACTACACGGCATACACTGCCTGCTTCCGAAGAGAAGCGGGTTCCTACGGCAAAGACGTCCGCGGCATGATCCGACTCCACCAATTTAACAAGGTGGAACTCTTCAAGTTCACCAAGCCTGAAGAGTCATACGAAGAATTGGAAAAAATGCGGCAAGATGCAGAAGAAATCCTCCAACTTCTCAAAATCCCGTATCGGGTAGTCCAATTGTGTACCGGGGATTTGGGCTTTGCTGCAACCAAGACCTATGATCTGGAAGCCTGGGCGCCAGGGATTCAGCGGTGGTTAGAAGTTTCTTCCATTTCGAACACCGAGGACTTCCAGGCCCGGCGTACAAAGACCCGTTTTCGTCGGAGGGATGGTCGGGTTGAATACGTGCATACGTTGAACGGTTCTGGCCTGGCCACACCTCGGACGTTCATCGCAATCCTGGAAAACTATCAACAGAAGGACGGCTCCATCGTCGTTCCTGAGGTCCTGCGCCCGTATATGGGAGGGCTGGAAGTCATTGAACCGGAGAAATGAAATGAGAACACGGATCCTGACAGTCTTTTTCATCCTGGGGGTGGCCATTGGGTGGAGCCAGACCGAATTCGCCGATGCCAAAGTCAAACCCATTTACAACCGCGAATACATGCCCGCCCTTCATGAGGTTCTCCAGAACGCAAAGAAATCGATCCATATTGCCATGTTCACCTTTCGGTATTATCCCAATTATCCGAACGACGCCAATTCTGTCATCATTGGCGACCTGATTGCTGCGAAGAAGCGAGGCGTGGATGTGAAAGTCATCCTGGATTGCTCAGAATGGAACCGTTCCAACACCCTCCAGAACAAAATGGTTGGGGACTCCCTGAAAAAAGTAGGCATCGAGGTGTACTACGACCCCGTGGATGTTACTACGCATGACAAACTCATCATCGTAGACGATTCCATTACCATTGTCGGGTCCCACAACTGGAGTTTCTACGCCTTAGAACGAAACAACGAGGCTTCGGTGATGATTGTCTCGCCCGGTGTTGCGCGACAATACGAAGAGCATTTCCAGGACATCCTCCGGCTCTCCACGCGAGAAGTCCCAGCGTATCTCTTACCTCAATGAACCTTTTTCTCCTCGCAACGTTTCTCGTGGCCGGCCCTTATCTCCGGATTGATATTGCCTTTACCGGAGAAGTCGCAGGACTTTTAGGGCCTCGACACGCGACCTGGATCAACCCCAACTTTCCCCCTTTGCTGGGGGGTGCGGCCTCTTTGAAAACCTTTCTGGATGAGGCTCGTGCAAAGGCCCGTCAAGAGGCCGATACCTTTTTCCTTTTTGATGCTGGTGGGGTCATAGGCGGGGATCTGATGGGGGAGGGCTCGGATCCCCAACGGCCTATTCGCATCATGAACCGCCTGGGATACGACGCCATGAACGTCGGCCTTCGGGACCTCTTCCTCGGCTGGGATGGCCTCCAGACCATGATTCAGACCGCCACCTTCCCCTTGATCTCCTCCAATATTCGTCTTCGCGAAGACACCACCCAGACCCCTCCAGGCCTCCATCGGGCCTTGATGCTGGACGTGCAAGGGATCCGGATCGGTGTGATTGGCCTCATCACGGAAAACGCCGTTCTTTACCTGTGGAAAAGGAACCAGCGAGGCTTGTTCTTCAAACGAGATATTCAGACCGCTCAGGAGATGGTGGATTCCCTTCGTCGGGAAGGTGCCGACCTCATTTGGGTCTTGTCCAATATGGGCTTTCAACGGGATACGATGCTCGCTCGAAGGGTTCATGGGATCGATCTCATCATTGGGTCTTTTGACGGGTTTGGACTCCGAGAGGCCTATGAAGACCCCCAAACCCACACCATCGTGGTCCGAACTTACAACGGACTCAGTGAGGTCGGGTGGCTTTCACTGTATGTTTCTCCGAAGACCCGCCAAGTGGTAGGCTACAACTACCGAACAGAGACCCTTTTTGTGGACCGGTACGAGCCAGATCCGGACATCTTGGAGATGGTGGCCCCCCAGGATCCCGACCCGTAGGAGCCCTCATCCTGTCATAAGCGAACATTCAACGTTTCTTCTCTGAGGAGGAGAACCAGCCCTGGAGGCGCACCCTTGGGTTTCCGAAGGTAACGAACCCTTGTGTATGAGACCACCCCCTTCCCATCCGAGGCTTTTGCCGAGTGTTCCAGGGCCTTTTTCGCCGCAAAAAGGAGATCTTCTTCCTTGGGCTCTGCTTTGCCGGTCTTGAGAATGACATGAGCACCCGGGGCATCCTTCACATGGAAGAAAAGATCGTCCCTGGACGCCAATCGGAAGGTGATCTCGTCGTTTCCACGCGCGTTCTTGCCGACCAGGACCTTGAAGCCGGAGGGGGAAGTAAAGGTCCAATAACGGGGTTGGAGAGGCATGTCTTTTGCTGGACCGGAGGATGGTGCGGAGACCCCGGAGGGTTCTCGAGTCTGGCGCTGTTGCAATAACTTTTGGAGTTTTCGATAGCCCCGTTCCAATCTGGCAGCCTCCCGGGCATACCGACGTGCCAGGTCCTCGGGCGTCTCCTGAGGTCCCAACTCGACCAGGATCGGCTCCCCCTGCCACTCGGTCTTCAGGATCCCGGTTGAAACCAGTTCCTCCAGTCTCCGCATGACTTCTTCGGCCAGAAACCGATATTTTTCATAGGCTTGGACGCGTTCCCATTCTTTTTGAATGCCTGGGGGGATGGACGGAGGCTCGGTCTCTTCTTCCGGGCTCGGCTGGTAGGCAAAGGCCACCGCCTCGGAATAGGTGGAAAAGGATCGGAGGACTTCCACATGTTCCACAGGAGCAGGCAATACAAACCGACGGTTTTCCTGAACCACCACAACGGGTTTTGGATTTGATTGAGCCTTCTTCAGGTAGGTCTGGAGCCAACGGACGGGATCGGGTTCGTCCGGAGGAACAAACGGGAAATGCTTACGAAGGTCTTCGGGTGCCGGAAAGCGTTCTGGATCCATCAGGCTCCATCGCTTCCGGGGTGGAGGGGTATAGAACCGGCCCGGTTCCACGGGGCGAACCCGGGACATCGCTGGGGTCACCCGTTTCAGAGACCATTCGATTTTCCGCTCGCTGTTGATCAAAATTACGTTGGAATACTTCCCCATGAGTTCCAGGATCAGTAGGGAGACCTGGAGTTCGCGTAAAGGCGTTTGTCCTTTGAACTCCAGAAGGATCATCCGCTCTCCCTTTGGGGTTTCGACCCGTTGAAGGACACTCCCTTTGAGGTGGTCCAGTTCCGGGATCGGAGTGACCGCGCCAGAGACCTCCTCGACCCGATGGAACCGATAGAGGCGGGGATCAATGGAGACGAGCCAGTACGTAGTGCCCAACTGGAAAATACACCCGGCCTCCCCAAGCCTGTATCCTTCGTGAAACCGTTGGCCTAAGGCCGTTTGTTTCAGTTCTTGCGCAACGAACCAGGTGTCAATCTCTGAGAACTCTGGGGGCTCCAACGGTGGCATGGCTTTCCCTATTCTATAGCCGATTTCCGCTTCGCGAAACTGCACGGCTGTATAATGAGAAATGAGACCAAAAGGAGGTTTTACGATGGATCTCAAGATTTACGGCCTTGACGATTTGATTCTGACGGCGATCAAAAGCGAGGTGGAAGCGAAAAAGGTCTATGACACCCTGGCGGATCGGGTCAAAAACGCACTGCTCAAAGACCGTCTGAAGTTCCTATCGGGAGAGGAAGAGAAACATCGGCTCTTCTTCGAAGATCTCTTCCGGAACCAGTTTCCGCAGCGGAATTTGGTCCTTCCCGAGAAGTCGCCGGTGCCTCTCCCGGAGATCACACCGGAAGACCTTGACCGACCGATTCCGGAGATCCTCGCCAAGGCGATGGACGCCGAGAAGGCTGCCCATGAGTTCTATTTAGGGTTGGTCCCGCGATTTGAGCACGACACCGAGATCCAGCACCACCTGTTGTATATCGCTTCGATGGAACTGACCCACTATCGGATCCTCGAGATTGAGAAAGAGAACGCCGAGAAGTTTGACGCCTATGACGAAGAGTGGCCCATGACCCACATCGGCCCTTAAGGGTGTGTGAGGGGGATGGGTGTCTTGACAGATGAGGGATTTCCGGCTACCTTAATGGTGCGATCGATCTTTGACAAGTGGGGGCGTACGGATTCGACGGGGGTCAAAGAGGGCATGGAGGTGCATGCCGGGTCGCCGAACCCGTCAAAACGGCACAAACAACTGCCAACACAAACTACGCACTTGCTGCCTAATTGAGAGGCGGCACGTCTTCACCTGAGGTGGCCCGTACTCAGGTGAAAGGCGTCAGAGACACGGGCTGGCTCTGGATCCATACCCGGCGGGATCCAGGGCGAGAGGCTTGCCGGGGCCTTCTGTCCCAAGCCCTGCCCATCGGGCGGGACAGAAGTACCAAAGATGGGCTAAGCATGTAGGACCTCCATGGTCTCGGCCTCCGGACGCGGGTTCGATTCCCGCCGCCTCCACCATTTTTCTTTTGACTCCCTCAGCCTATCTGGAGGTCCCCACTTTATACTTATCGCCATGAAAAAGGTGGTCATCGCCATTGACGGACCTGCCGCTTCCGGAAAGAGTACCACCGCCAAACGGTTGGCCGAACGCCTGGGCGTATTACCCATTGACACAGGCGCCATGTATCGAGCCGTGACCTTGGTTACCCTCGAGGCGGGCATTGACCCCCATGACCAGAAAAAGGTGGAAGAAATCGCCCAACACCTTGAGATTCAACAGGTTTTCGAAAATGGAGAAGTGCGAACCTTTGTGAACGGTCAGGACCGCTCCAGGGACCTTCGGACACCGGAGATCAACCGCTGGGTGAGCCTGGTCTCTTCTTATCCCGGCGTTCGTCGATCCCTGGTGGAAAAACAACGTGCCATGGCCAAAAGAGGGGGCGTGGTCCTGGAAGGACGGGATATCGGGACCGTCGTCCTGCCGGATGCGGATCTCAAAATCTTTATGGTGGCGTCCCCAGAAGAACGCGCCCGTCGACGCTGGAAGGAACTCCAAGAGGCGGGCATGGAGATCCCCTTTGAAGAGGTCCTCCAAGAAATTCTTCGGCGGGATCACTTGGATTCCACCCGCGCGGATAGCCCTTTGAAAAAGGCAGAAGACGCGGTGGTTCTGGATACCACAAACCTCACCATCCAGGAACAGGTAGAAGCCATCCTCGAACTGTTGAAAAAACGGGGGTTGGATCCGTGAGACCCCATTACCGGCTAACGCGGACTTTCCTTCTCCGTTTGTTCCAAGGGCTTTTTGGTCTTCGTATCGAAGGAGGGGAACGGGTTCCCATCGAGGGACCGTTGATCATTTGCCCTAACCATGGTTCCTATTGGGACCCTCCGTTGATTGGCGTGGCCACACCCCGTGAGATCTATTACGTGGCCAAAGAGGAACTGTTTACCACCTACTCGTGGTTTGGCTGGCTGATCCGGAAATACAATGCGATCCCGATCCGAAGGGAAACCGGAGGGCTGGGTGCGATCCGGACGACCCTGGACCTCCTTAAACAAGGCAAAGTGGTCGTCATCTTCCCGGAAGGGACCCGAAACAAAACCGGCTCTGTGCTCCTTCCTCTCAAGGCAGGGGCAGCGATCGTTGCGCAGATGTCCGGGGCTCCGATTTTGCCGGCCTATATCAAAAACAATCGGCGGGGCATGGGCTTCTGGATGCTGCGATGGGGGTCACCCGTGGTCCGGTTTGGGAATCTCCTGGACCCGAAAGACTTCCCAAGAGACAAGAAAGGGACCCGCTTGACCGAGGCCTTAGAACGAGAGATGCGGAAGATCGCAGCAGCCCTGGGAGTGAAGGATCGATCATGAATCTGCTCGGCTTGACTTTGTGGCTTGCCTTGGTCGGTTCCGGACCGGTCGATGCCTATCTCCAGCACTTCTTTTCCAATCCGAAGCAAAACCGCGCCAGTTTGGACCAGGCCCTGACCCTTCTCCAGCAAAAGAAGGAAGTTCAGACCTTCTTTGACGTGGTGGATTCTGCCCGGAAGGTCATTGCGGATGCCCGTTTGTTTCAACGTGCCACCTTGTTTGCGGCAAAGGTTGGCGATTCGGCACGGGTTCTCTATTACGGCCGCCTCTGGATGCAACAAACCCCCACCCCTCTCCAGGCCCGTGGAGTCTATAGCCAGATCTACTTTCGAGGGTACCGATCTGCGGCCGATTCCATCTTGAAACTCGCCATTCAACGATGGGGCGAGGAACCCTTTCTCCGGGAAGAGTATCAGAAGGCACTCTGGGCCAGGGATTATGAGCAAGCCTTGGATGTGCTGATGCGAGAATTGAAGATCAAAAAGGATGTGCCCTATGTCCTTTCGGAGGTCCGTCGCCTCAAGAAATACCTGGGCGCTTCGGCTTTTGAGTCGGCATTGAAACAGGCTGGAGAATTCAAAGAGGCCCACATCGTTCGCGCCTGGTTAGCTCTGGATGCCGGCGATTGGGACCTTGCCGTCCAGGAAGCCCAGAAGTCTCAGGACCCGAATCTGATGCTCGACCTGGCCGATCGGCTGATTCAGGACCGGGCGTACGATCTGGCCGATCGGCTCCTCCGAATCCTCCCCAAGTCCGCCCAGAACGACACATACTTCTTACTTCGGGCACGTGTGGCCCGTGCCCTGGGGAAACATAAGGAGGCCGAGACCTTCTATGAGAGGGCAGGGGAGTCTGCTCATGCTGAATACCTCTCCTATTTGCTGGAAAGACAAGAGTTCGCAAAGGTCTTGGACCTGGCGACCCAGTCCCAGGACCTGCCCTATCGGGTTCAGGCGCTCCTGGCCCTGGGACGCATCGACGAGGCTCGTCAACTGGTTTCCGTCCAATCCGACCCTCATTCTCAGTACCTTTACGCACTGCTGGAACTCGTAAGAGGGAAGGTTCAACGAGCCGACACCCTGTTTCAGAAATTTGTGAACGCCTTCCCCCGGAGCACGGAAGCGGACCAGGCGTTATTCCATCTCGAGATGATCCGGTCGTTGCGAGATACACAGGCGTTGGCTCTCTATCTCCGGGTCCAACGGGCTCTGCTGACCCAACATCCGGACTCCGCGTTGCAATGGGTGGAGTCTTATGCCGCCAAAACTCCGGAAGACCGTTCGTTGAGGCTCTATCTCCTGGGGCAACTCAACGAGACCCTTCAACGAATTGACCAAGCCCTTGGCTACTACCACGAACTCGGAGACCAGGACTCTCTGTTTCTTGGGGCCTTTGCGTTATATCGGGCGGCAAAGTTGGAAATGGAGGCCGTTCGAGATACCCAGGCCGCGCTTGAGACCCTGAAGACCTTGATCCGGCGGTTCCCACAATCGCCCTACGCGGCCATCGCTCGCACATACTTCTAAAATGGACCAATTCACGGAAGAACTCCAGATTCGGGTCTGGCCTGCACAAGACCGGCGTCGCCTATGGCGGTTTGTCCTCTTTGTTTTCGGAGTCCCCTGGATCTTTGGATGGGCCTTCGGACTCTATTGGGGGCTTTTCGCATGGGTGGTTTTGATGGCCTCGACCTTTTCGTTCTATGTGCCCACCACCTACGTCTTGAAAGATACAGGGATAGAGGTCCGACGGTGGCTCATCCGGTATGAACGGCCATGGAGCCAATTTAAACGCATCGAACGGGACCGTCATGGCGTCTTTCTGGGGACCTTCAAGTTCCGGTCTCGCCTGGATCCGTTCCGAGGGCTCTATCTGCTGATTGAGGATCCGGAAATGCAGGAACAGGTCGTCCACTGGATCCAGTCAAAAATTGGGGGATCCGATGATTCAGGAGAATCTGGAGAAGATTCGAACAACGATTGAAACTTACGCAGCTAAAGCAGGTCGTCGGCCAGAAGAGATTACGATTTTGGGGGCCACTAAATCGGTGCCTCCGGAGAGAATTAAAAAAGCTGCAAGGCTGGGAATTCGGCTGTTCGGGGAGAACCGTGTTCAAGAAGCCCAGAAGAAGATCCCGCAGGTCCGGATTCCAGGGATCTCCTGGCACATGATCGGGCATCTGCAGCGAAACAAAGCAAAACAAGCGGTCCAACTCTTTGACATGATCGAGTCTGTGGACTCCATCAAACTCGCTCAGGAACTCCAAAAGCGCTTGCCTGAGGGACGACAACTGGAGATTTTGGTGGAGGTCAATACATCGGGCGAACCGACCAAATACGGTCTCCCACCCGACGAAGACCAGATTCTGCCGTTCATGGAGAAGATCCTGGGATGTTGTCCCTCGCTGGTCCCTCGCGGCTTGATGACCTTAGGACCTTATCCGCCGGAAGAAAAGCGATCTCGCCGAAGTTTTGCGTTATTGCGGGCCCTGCGCGACCGCCTGGAAGAAGAGTTCGGGCTCTCGCTTCCGGTCCTTTCCATGGGGATGTCCGAAGACTATCCATGGGCCATTTTAGAAGGGGCCACGCTCGTGCGTATAGGCCGTGCCCTTTTCGGGCCCAGGGAGGAATAGCCGATGGCTCGATGGAAAGTCGTCGTGGCTCTCAATGCGTTTAAAGAAGGCGCGAATGCCGTGGAGGCCTGTCAAAAGTTTGCAGAGGGGCTGCGCGAAGGATGTCCCCGGCTCGATGTCTTAGAGGTCCCGATCGGCGATGGAGGGGATGGAACCTTAGAAGCGCTGGCCGCCAATTTGCCAGGCCAGGGGGAAATGCGGACTCTGGAGGTTCCGGGCCCCCGGTTTCGGCCGGTCCAGGCCAGGGTCTGGGTGTTTGGAACCCGAGCCTATGTCGAAATGGCAGAAGCGTCTGGCCTCAAACAGGTCCCTCCGGAGGAACGCGATCCCTACCAGACGACGTCGATGGGAACGGGAGTGCTCATCCAAAGCCTCATTGAGGAAGGGATTCAAGAGATCTATCTGGGTGTCGGAGGCTCTGCGACAGTGGATGGGGGGCTGGGGGCCCTCTCGGCCTTAGGATTCCAATTTCTGGACCGACAGGGACAGCCGGTAGACCCCACGGGACGAGGGCTGATCGAGGTCCAGGAGATCCGCCCGCCGGAGCCCCTGCCCGAGGTCAAAATCACGGTGCTCACCGACGTCCAAAATCCCTTGTTAGGTCCGGATGGGGCCGCCCGTGTCTATGGGCCTCAAAAGGGTGCAACGCCAGAACAAGTTGAGGCTTTGGAACAGGGGCTTTCCCGACTCCGTGCGTTGATCCAAGGGCTCACAGGGGTTGATGTCAATGTTCCGGGGGCCGGCGCTGCAGGCGGGATCGCCGGGTCCTTCTATGGCCTCCTCGGGGCGAAACTCGAATCAGGCATTGAGGTCTTTTTAGACTTGATCCAGTTCGATCGAAAGATTCAAGGGGCCCGATGGGTAATCACCGGTGAAGGGAAATTTGACTACCAGACCGCCTTTGGAAAGGGGCCCTGGGGGGTTCTGCAACATGCTCTTGCACAAGGGATTCCCGTGATTGTTGTAGCGGGCCAGGTCGAAGATGAAGAACTCCACGATTTACCGGAAAAGGTGTCGGTCTTCAGTATTTTGCGTGGGATCACAGACCTCCAGACGGCGATCCGGGCAACCCCCCACCTGCTGCACACCTTCGGAGTCCATCTGGGCCGATTGTTATGTACCGCGTGTTGACCCCTATCTGGTAACCCTGTCATTTCCAATAAGTTGGGCCTTTTCCAGGCGTTTCCGCTTTATAATTACCTCCCTATGGCAAATTACTCCGAAACCTTCGATGTCATCGTGGTCGGCGGCGGTCATGCAGGGATTGAGGCGGCCCTGGCAGCCGCCCGGATGGGGGCAAATACCCTTTTGATCACCTTGAATTTGGATCGAATCGGCCAGATGTCCTGTAACCCCGCCATGGGGGGAATTGCTAAGGCACATCTCATCAAGGAGATTGATGCGCTGGGCGGTGAAATCGCAAAAGCGACGGACGAGACCGGGATCCAGTTCAAGATGCTCAACACATCGAAAGGACCTGCAGTCTGGTCTCTCCGCGCCCAGGTGGATCGGAAGGCCTACCGGGATCGGATGCGACGTGTCCTCGAAGAAACCCCCAACCTGACCCTCTATCAAAACGAGGTTACCGAACTCTTGACAGAAAACCACCGGGTGGTGGGCGTTCGGGTGGCCACCGGGTTGACTTATCGGGCGGGGGCCGTGGTTCTGACGACCGGCACGTTCCTGCGCGGGATGATTCACATCGGCATGACCAAAATTCCGGCGGGTCGGGCAGGAGAGTTCGCCGCGAATTCCCTGACCCGGTCCCTTGAAGCCTTGGGATTGGAAATTGGCCGGTTTAAGACCGGCACATCTCCCCGGGTGGATTCCCGGACCATCGATTTCTCCAAACTGGAGGTCCAACCCGGAGATGAACCGCCCAGAGGCTTTTCCTTCCGAAACCCCGTCATTGAGGGCCTCGAACAGGCCCTTTGCTATATCACCCGTACCACGGAAGAAACCCACCGTGTCATTCAGACCTCCCTGCATCTCTCGGCCTTGTACTCGGGCGAGATCGTGGGGCGCGGGCCCCGATACTGCCCCTCCATCGAGACCAAGATTGTGGAGTTCCCTGAAAAACGGTCGCACCGGATCATCCTGGAACCCGAAGGCCGGGACACATACGAGTACTACCTCAATGGCATCTCCACTTCTCTGCCAGAAGATATTCAGTTAAAGATGCTTCGAACTTTGCCGGGATTTGAACGGGTCAGAATCTTAAGACCCGGGTACGCCATCGAGTATGACTTCGTGTATCCCCATCAATTAGAGCCCAGTTTACAGGTGAAGGGAGTGCCGGGACTGTTTCTGGCCGGCCAAATCAACGGGACCACCGGGTATGAAGAGGCTGCGGCTCAAGGCATCATGGCGGGGATCAATGCGGTTCTGTTCCTGGATGGGCAACCTCCTTTGATCCTTGGACGCCATGAATCCTATATTGGAACCCTGATTGATGACCTGGTGTTCAAGGGAACCGATGAGCCCTATCGGATGTTCACCTCCCGATCCGAATACCGCCTCATCCTGAGGATGGATAATGCGGTGGACCGCCTGATGCCCTACGGATATCGCCTTGGCTTGATTCAGGAGAGCGAATACCAGGAGTTCTTGAAGTTCAAGGCGACGGTCGAAGGGGAACTTCAGAGACTGGCGAGGGAGCGGATCCACCCCCATCGACATCGTCGACTCTTAGAGCGGGCAGGACTTCCGGTTCCCGAAGTCTCTGTGACCCTCAAGGAATACCTCAAGCGGCCGGAAGTGAAGTATGCACGGCTCCAGGAGATTGGCCTGGCACCAGACCTGCCGTTCTGGATCGCGGAAAGGATCGAAACAGAAGTCAAGTACGAAGGATATATCGAGCGGATGAAACGGGAAGCGGAACGTCTCCGCAAAATGGAAGCGGTGGAAATTCCGGATGACTTGGATCCATCCCGATTGGAGGGGATTTCCAACGAAGCCAAGGAAAAACTCCAACGGTATAAGCCCCGCACTTTGGCACAGGCGGCCCGGATCCCGGGGATCTCACCGGCGGACCTTGCGGTCCTATACTACCGAATCCGAGAGTTCCAAGAAGTTTCCTCGTAAAAGAAAAACCTTCAAGGCTTCGAAAAACCTTGAGGAGGAACGTCTATGCCTTCCTTAGCAGGATCCAACATCGTGGTAGCAGGAGGGACGGGAGCCGTAGGAGAAGGAATCGTTCGTGTGCTGATCCGGGAAGGGGCCACAGTTTTGGTTCCCTCCCGATCCCGAGAGCGTTTGGAGACTCTTCGTGCGTACGTCCATCCGGACCCCCCAGACCGGCTCCGAACCTGGGTGGGCGACATCGGAACCCCGGAAGGGGTGGAGTCCTTCAAGAATTGGGCCCTTGCGGAAGTCTCCCGGATTGATGGATTTGTGGCCTCTGTTGGTTCCTGGTGGCAGGGGCCGCCCCTGTATGAAGTGCCCTATGAAACCTATCAGGCGGTGCTTCATCAGCGGTTGACGTCCCATTTTTTGTTAACCCGGACGTTCGTCCCGGTGTTCCTCCAGCAGGGGCAGGGAACGTATATCACCTTGGGGGGATCTCACGCAGAAACGCCGTTCCCCAAGTCCAGTTTGGTCTCGATTGCGGGCGCCGCCCAATTGATGATCACGCGAATCATGATGGAAGAACTAAAACAGACCCCGATCCGATGGATCCATCTTCTCTTGGGTCCGGTGAATACTCGCAAAGTCCGGGATCAAGCCCAGCCCGATTGGATTACTGCAGAGGAAGTGGGGGAGTTCATTGCGTTTCTTTTCTCCTCTCAAGGACAGATGGTAGGCCGGACCGTGATCCGGCTCTATGGCCGCCCCCCTCGTCAAGGGTAACCTGTTTACCTTACGAGGCTTCGCCCGTTCCTAAGAACTTCAGGATTTGGCTCTTGAGCCGGTCCGCCGTGCCCGGGATATAGCCGACTTGTTTGAAGACCAGCCGGCCATCCCGTGAGATCACGAAATGCGTAGGGAATGCGTTGGCTTTATACGCTTGGCGGATCGCACGACCGTCTACCAGGATACGATACGCAAAGGGTTGTTGTTTCAGGAACCGCTGGACCACCTCGGCGGGTTCGTCGGTGATTGCAAGAAACACAACCTCTGGATTCCCCTGAAATTCTTTGACCAACTCATTGAGTTCGGGAATCTCGCGTCGGCAAGGGCCACACCACGTCGCCCAGAAGTTCAATACCACGACTTTGCCGGAATAGTCGGAAAGGCGGACCGTTTGACCGTTTAAAGCCTTCCCGGTAAACGGTGGCGCAGGTGGGAAGGTCTTCTCAATCTCCTGTTTGAGTTGTGCGAGATAGAGATCAAAGGAATCCGGCTTTCCTTTTTGCTCCCAGACTTTTCGAAGACTTTCGTAAGCCGAGGTATCCCCATGGAAGAAGGCGATCAACGCAAAGGCCTGTTCCGCTTCATCCAGATGGCCTGCCCCTAACGCCGCTTCCCCGTAAAGTTGAAGATCTTCTTGCCAGAGCGCAAACAGGGAAGGTTTCTTCTGTACAAAAGCGTGGATAAAGTTGTAGGCTACGGCAGGCTTGTTCTTAAAGAGCCACAGTTGTGCTGAGGATTTCAAGTAGTCCCCCTGGGATCGGTCATAGAGACGATAGAAATCCGAAAGTCGATCCCAGTTGGACAAAGCAAATTGCTTGCGATAAAGGATCGGGTCATCCAGGAGGGCTTTTTCCTGCATGAGCACGTACTGGAGGAGGGTGGTATCTGGTTCGCCCATCCATCCGAGCCCGACATAGCGCATGGTCACGAGATCATTGGCCTGGAGATCCTCCTGCATCTTGCGTTCCTGGATATAGCGATAGAAATCCCGTCGACGGTCCTGGGAAATCCAGGCATAGGGGAGGAGCCAGCGGAAGAAATCGTCACCTAAAACGATGGATCGGACCACAGAATCCTTCTGGAAGGCATCCCAGAGGGTATAGGCCGTGGAGATACGATCCCGGAGGTCTCCGGTCGGCACAAACGCCCAGGTCTGGAGGCGGGCTCGGGTCCCGTACCACTGCGCCAGAGCATTTTCCTGGGTCAGCAAGGCGTCGATATATTGCTCGGCCAGCGCAGAGTCATGAAGGACAAAATAGGCGGTCCGGAAGGCCATATAAAGGCATTCTGGTGCCAGGGTCTCCTGCGGAGGATACTGGGAATCTAAAATCCTCCGAACAGAATCTATAGTGATTTCTCCGGCTTGAAGAGACAAATTCCACACGGCGTTCTGGAAAAGACAACCAGAGGACCCGGAGGCCTTCTCCCGTGCAAGATAGGCGCGCAGGGAATCCAGATCCGTTCGATAGTAGGTGTTGCCCAAAACTGCGTAGGCATGGGGCATCGGACGGCCCTCCGTTTGATAGAGGACAATTGCGTAGTCTGGACCGGTGTAAATTTCTTTTTGGACGGTATCCTCTAATGCGACCAACAGCAAAAAGGCTTGGGAGGGCGGGGTATACGACACCTCGCTTTGTTGGTGGATCGGGACAATTTCCACGGTTTTCTGGAAGGCCGTCGGGCCCACATACGTCATGATCCAGAGATACCCGGTCAGGGGCTGATTCCAGGAGAGGGTCAGGGGTTGACCGGGTTGTGGGGTTTTGGGTGAAACCCGGAGTGCGACCTGCTGAGAGGACGGCCGACAGGCTGCAAAGAAGATCCCAAGGGCCAGAAGCCATCCCCATCTCCTGGGTGGGAACCCTGTCTGGAATCCCAAGGTCATGTGCCAACCTCCTTAGAGTTCTTCATCCGAATCTTGTCCAATAACTTGGATTCCCAACTCTTCCAACTGGCGAGCGTCAACCGGGGAGGGAGCCCCTTCAAAGAGGGCCTGTCCCGCGGTCGTTTTGGGAAAGGCGATCACATCGCGGATCGAAGACCGGCCCGCCATCATCATCACAATCCGATCGAGGCCCGGAGCAATCCCCCCGTGCGGAGGTGCACCGTATTCGAGGGCCCTGAGGAGGAACCCAAACCGCTCTTCCCGTTCTTCCTTGGAGAGGCCGATGATTTCCATGATCTTTTCCTGCAGATCTCGCTGATGGACACGGATCGAGCCAGAGCAGAGTTCAACCCCATTCAAGACCAAATCGTATTGCTTGCCGCGAATGCCCTCCAAAAAATCGGTCACTTCTTTGATGGCTAAAGGATCGTCGGCCTCTAATCGCTCTCTCCGTTCTGCAACAAAGTCAGGGATTTGATCCAACTTCTCGATGGCGTCCTCGTAAGGCATGGTGAACATATGGTGGGAGGGCGCGATGCGTTTGGCCTCTGGATCCCACTCAAAAAGCGGGAAGTCAATGACCCAGAGGAACTTCCATCCTTCTTGAAGGAGGTTCCCCTTCTGGCCGAGATGGACCCGGAGGGCCCCCAAGACCGTGAAGGGAAGGTAGCCAAAGCCTGCAACGACCAGGACCGTCCCGAGGAACGTCGGGTCAAGCCGTTCCCGGACGAGATCCCCCTGAGGGAGATGCTTCGCCAACGGGCCTCCGAAGCCGTCTTCGGTGACTTTGAACCACAGCAACCCGCCCGCTCCCAGGCGTTTGGCTTCCGCCTCTAACTCTTGAATCTCCTTGCGAGAGAGGTCTCCAGGGTAGGGGAGAGCAGCAACTTCCCCTCCTTTTTCGATCACAGACCGCAGAATTCTAAACTCAGTTTCCAGGAAAAGATCCGTTAAGTTTTTGATTTCCAATGGGTTACGCAAATCAGGTTTGTCGGTTCCATACCGTCGAATGGCTTCGGTAAAGGACAATCGAGGGAACGGACGGTCCAGTTCGACTTCCAGAACTTCTTTGAAGATGTGGTGGAAAAGGCCTTCGGTGAGTTCCAGGAC
>WFXO01000075.1 GCA_015490555.1 Caldifarciminota bacterium
CCGCGCGATCCATCGCGCCCGGGGGCCCCAAAAGGTCCCGGATCGAGAGGAGACGGGTTCGGATCTGGGCGTAGGCCTGGGGGTTCTCCAATAGTGACTCCAGGGAGTCCACAATCCGATCGACGGGGATTTTCTGGATGAATTCTGGCATGACTGGCTCCCGGACCAGAAGATTGGGCAAGGAGAGCCAGGGGACTTGGAGGAGGCGCCGACCCACCCACGCGGTCCATCGGGAGGTCTGGTAGATGACGAACGTCGGCACCCCAAGGAGCGCCAGTTCCAGGGTGATGGTCCCAGAGGCGGCCACGGCGAGATCCACCGACGAGGCCCATGTCCGTGGTGGCTCGGTCTGGACTTCAAACCCCTGGACCGGCCCCAGGTTCTCCAAGGATAAACCGGGCGGTTGGGAAAGCCAGAATCGAGCGGAAATCCTGGATTGAAGACGTTCCCGAATCTTTTGAAAGATCGGGAGGTGACGCCGGGCTTCTGTGGGCCGAGAACCCGGGAAGAAGCCGAGGATAGGCGGCTGATGAAGGTCGGTCTCCTTCTGGGGCGCAGGGATCTGGTCCACAAGCGGATGGCCCACGTAAACGACCTCCACGCCGTGTTGGTGGAACCAGATCGGCTCGAAGGGAAGGATTGAAAGCCGGAGGTCTGTGGCTCGGCGGAGGACTCGGGTCCGCCAGGCCGCCCATGCCCAGGCCTGAGGGAGGATGAAGTACACGACCGGAACCTTCAAGCGGCGGAGGGCCTGTGCAAAAAAGAGATGAAAGCCCGGATAGTCCACCAGGATCACCAGGTCGATGTGCTGTTGAACAAAGGCCAGAAAGCGTTGGAGCCGTTTTCGGAACCTCTGGATCCCGGAGAGGACCCCTTCCAGGCCGACCACAGCATCGTGTTCGGTGAACCGGTCGATACACTGCACGCCCGCCTGGTTTAATGCGGGGCCTCCGAACCCCCAGAAAATGAGATCCGGGTCCTTTGCCCGAAGGGCGCGCACTAAAGAAGCGGCGTGACGGTCCCCCGAGGGTTCGCCGGCAGAGATGAAGAGATGGGCCGCCACAGGTGTCGTGGAAAAGCGGGTCAGCGGACGACCGCGACCTTTTTCACCGACGAATTGAAGCCGGTGTTCATGAGGATGAGGTAGAGGCCGGGCTGTACCGGTTGACCCGTCTGATCGGTCCCGTCCCAGGTGGGATCTTGGAAATAGCCACCACCCGTATGGTATCGGCCAGGGGACAGGATGCCCAAATCTTTTCGGTAGACTTCCCGCCCGTCCAGGGTGTAGATCCGGATCTCCGTAAAGGTGCTGTGACTGAGAACAAATGGGATATGGAGCACCTCACCCCGGTCAAATCGGACTGGATTGGGATAGGGGTCCAAGAGCCGATCCCCGAAACCACCTGTGACTTCGGGCGGCTCCGCATGGAGCGCCGCGTAGGCGTCGAAGAGGCCCCATCCGGTGACATTGTTGGAATCCGGGGCCGGAGGATAGCCCGGGATGTCCGTCATCCGTTGGGCCGTATTGAGGACGATGCGGCGGAGTTTCCGGGGCGTCCAGGAGGGATGGGCCTCCCAGATAGCGGCCAGGGCGCCGGAAACCAACGCGGTGCCAAAGGACGTGCCCCCACAATATCCGTAGAACCAGGGCAACGTGTCCCCCTGCGGCGTGGTCATGAAGCCACAATAGGTAGTGAAGGGTGCAATTACTTCAGGCTTGATCCGGCCATCGGCGGTGGGCCCAAAGAGGCTGCGGGGTACGAGACTGCCGGTGGTCGAATCGATTTCATAGGCACCCACGGAGATGACGTCAAAGGCGTCGGCCGGCGCGACCAAGGAGGTATCCCCGGTCACAGGATCGGGGAAGGTTCCCTGGCTCCCCAGGTTGCCCACGGCGGTCACAACGAGGACCCCATGGTCTGCGGCCATCGAGGCCGCACGCGAGACCAGGGGGGTGATGCCGTCCATGTCCGCATCTGTATACCAGTCTCGGTAGCCCAAGGAACTGTTGACGATCTTGGCGCCCCGGTCTGCCGCAAACTCGAGCCCTTCGATCCAGAAGTCTTCCTCGATCTGGAACTCAAAGACCTGACCGTGGATCTTGTTGATTTCCGTTTTACAGAGGACAAACTGTGCGCCCAGGGCCGGTCCGACCATGCCGTTGCTCTGATCGAACCCCGCCATGACCGAGAGCACCTTTGTGCCGTGATAGTTCGGGCCTCCCTCGTGGCCGGGGATCATGTCGTCAGGCCGGACATCTGTATCGCCCCGTTGGCGCCAGAAAATCTGGGACTTCGCGAAGACCGGCAAGTCTGCCCCATAGTCGCCCAGGGTGTCTTGAAGGACGAAGGAGGAGAAGTCAGATCCCTGAAAACGAACCAGTGCCCCACCGAGGGACACGACGAGTTGGAACCCCGATCCCGTCCACTGGATCGCAGGGGTCCGGAGAAACGGCGCAGACATCAGGGGCACGCTCTCTGGGACTAAACTCGGTTCGGAGGCAATGCTTCCCACCCAGAGGGTGGTGTCTCTCCGGAACGCAAAGGTGCCGAAAGACATGCCCATCGGTTCGGCAGCAATCGTCGGATCCTGCCCCGGCCCCAGAGGAAGGATGATGCTGGTTTGAGAGAGCCAGTCCCGGTGATAGATATAAACGGAATCCCGGTAGTCATAAATGAGTTCAAGGTAGGAACCGGCTTCAAAATGGTCCGAAATGATGCCTTCCAATCGGCCCGGCCAGGGATCGGGTGTGGGGAAGGAGACCACCAGGGTCTTGGACGAAAAAGACTGCCCCCCGTCATAGGAGACGCGCTCGTAGATC
Organism: Caldifarciminota bacterium; assembly: GCA_015490555.1. Taxonomy (GTDB): domain Bacteria; phylum Hydrothermota; class Hydrothermia; order WGAB01; family WGAB01; genus S141-55. The sequence goes on from WFXO01000075.1 coordinate 2,822, forward strand.
CCGGAGTCCGGATCGAGCCAGTAGACCATCACCAGGGTGTCCCGGGAGAGCACGAGGGGATCCAGAGAGGGGGTCGGGTCATTCGAAAGATTGATGGGAGGGAAGAGCAGGCCGGCCCGGGAGAGGCGCGTCCAGAAGATGTCGTATGAACCCGTGGGCTTGGCCTGGTAGACCAGAAACGCGGACGTATCATCTGCGGCCAGAAGGTTCGGCTGGATGGGTTTCCCGGTAGCGATGCCCAGGGGCACCGGTGGATCGAAATAGGTCGAGCCTCCGACGGTTCGAATCACTTGAAGCCACAGGCGCCAGTTATCGCCCCCAAAGTGCATCATGGAGTCCCGGGTGATGGTACTGAAAACCAAGAAAGTCAAGGAGTCCGAGACTTGCACAGCGGTGAGGCTGTTGATGTAGGCCGGGGCGGAGCCATAGGGGGAGGGAAGGGCCCCGAAAGTCCCACGCAGGTGGTCCCCGGAATTGAAGTCATGTCGAGCCACGATTCGGCCGTTGTCAAACAAGGACCGGATCGCCGGATGGGTGGAATCAAAGCCAGTGTCTAAAACCCCAATAATGACGCCGGAACCGAAGTAGCCTTCATCGTGGACTTTATCCATGCGGATCAGCCGGAGTTGAGGTTCGGAGAGGCCATAAGTCAACACCTGTTGCAGCGATTCCGTTGGGTTCCACCTGCCTTGGATTTTTCCTTTGGCGACGGGCCGGATTTGGAGTGCAGGGGCGGTTTGGGCAATGCGCTGAACCAGCCACCCCGGCATTTCATAGGATTGGGCATGAAGCCATTTAGATTCGCTGCGTTGCCGGGCCCCCAGCCGCTCTAAGGTCGTGGACCAGTCGGTCGCACGGGGAGCCTGGAGCCAAACACTATACGTCTTCTCAGGTTGAAGACGATTAAGCCAGGACGGGAGTCCCGAGGGGAGTGCTATTAGCCCCACCAGCAGGAGACCGAAGGGGGTCATACACCACCTCCCAAGTCTTCAATCCGAACACCCCTGGTGTCCGTTTGTACCGGCTCAATGATTAAAACCACCGTTTGGTCCTCTGCCTTGGTTCGGTGAGGCGTTCCCTTTGGGATACGAATTCCCTCCCATTCCTGGAGTTGGACTGTGTGGTCGGGGAACTCCACTGTCAGGGTTCCTTGGACCACAATGAAAAGCTCATCCTCTTCAGGATGGAGGTGCCAATGGTATTCTCCCTGGATCAAAACGAGCCGAAGAGCCGTACCGTCAACCTCTGTAAGGTGGATGGGATGGAAGGCGTCCCGTAGATCATTCCCCTTTGCCTTGAAGTTAATTTTCTGCATAGTCGATGGTGCGCCGCCCAGGACTCGAACCCGGAACCCGCGGATTAAGAATCCGCTGCTCTACCAGTTGAGCTAGCGGCGCACGAGTGCTCAAATTTTAAGGGAGCCCTTGAGAGAGAACAACATGCGCAGATTCGTTTCCGGAGTCCAGCACATGCCATTGGTTGCATCCTCTTCTACCCTTCCATACAATGGGCACGGATTCAAACGATAAGGAGGTTGCCCATGCAGAGGATGCTTTATGTGGGGGTCCTATTGACCTTCCTGGTTGGTTCGAATGACCTGTGGGCCGTACAGAGGGTGGTCCTGGCTGAGGAGTTTACAGGAACCTGGTGCCCGTATTGTCCCGGCGCTGCACGGGGATTGCACGATCTTGCACAGGTGGCTGGAGATACCGTGGCGATCATCGCATATCACATAGGAGATGCCTTTACCGTCCTCGAAGCGAACATCAGGGATAGTTACTATAACATTCCGGGGTATCCGACGGTCCGGTTTGATGGGATTTACGCGGTGGTAGGAGGTTCCTATAATGGCTCGATGTTTCCGCAGTATTACAGTTACTACAATTTTTTAAAAACCCTCGATCAGCCCATTGATTTTACCCTGGATGGAACCTATGAGTACAACCTCCGGGAGGGGATGATCCACATCCAACTGGAAAACACAGACACCGTTCCCATTGCAGGGAATCTTCGAACCGCCATCGTTTTGATTGATACCCCCTATGTCTGGCAGAACATGACAGAATTGGAGTGGGTGTTGCGGGATATGATTCCTGATGCATTCGGGGTCCCGATCTCTTTAGATGCCGGGGCTATCTGGGATACGACTCTTTCATTCACCATCCCCACGAATGTGTCGGATAACAAGATCCAATTTGTCGTGTTTGTGCAGCGGGATGACACCAAACAAGTGTACGGGGCCTCCAAGGTGGACCTTTTAGAGTTTTCTTGGGTTTCCGTCTCAGAGCGCGATCGACCTGAGCCGCCATCGCCCCCCTTGAAGATTGTACGGACCGGTCCGCGGACCTTTGAAATTCAGGTTGCACACGCCGACCATGTACCGGTCCGGGTGCGTATCTGGAATACCACAGGACAAAGAGTTTTCCAGACCTATCTTGTAGGTGCGGGGCGAGCCCGGGTCCATCTCCCGGTGGGGGTCTACGTGTACCAGGCAGAAACGGCGCAGAGGGTTTTAACTGACGGGAAACTCGTCGTATTCCCTTGATCGGGTACTTTACAACCTGTGGGGAGGGGGTATATATTAAATGGGCGGAATGGGAGAGGTGGCCGAGCGGTCGAAGGCGGCGGCTTGCTAAGCCGTAGTCCCGGTAACCCCGGGACCGTGGGTTCGAATCCCACCCTCTCCGCCATGAGATGGATGGCTCTCTTGTTTTGCGCACCTTTGTGGGCAGGAGTTACCTTACTTAAAGGTCTGGATCGGTTCAGCAAACCACGGAGTTCCCCGCATGGCTTTTAGCCCTTCACCGCAACGGGCCGACCGTGCGGTCCTGCCCCTGGTCGGTCGGGAGGAGGAGTTTCGACGGCTGGATGAGGCAGCCCTGACCCTGGACCAGCATGGGATGGTGGTTTTAGTCACGGGCCCCGCAGGGATTGGCAAAAGCCGGCTGGTCTGGGAGTGGTCTCAGAAACGATCCGATTCCTTCCGGGCGGTGATCCGGACCTGGGTCACGGAAACCGCGTGGGAGGACCTCCTCAATACTCTGACCGTAGGGGTCTCCCATTTCCTTCAAAAGAACATCCGTGTCAACCGCCTCTCTGCGACGCTGGAACAGATTAGCAAGGAAGGCCCCCTCACCTTTATCATCGAAGACGTCCACCAACTCCCAGAAGCCACCATAGACTCCCTGGTCCAATGGCTTTATGCACAAACCCGGCTCCCGGTCCTTTTTCTTTTGACATGGCGCGAGGCGGAGGAACATGTGATCCCCACTCCCTTCCATATCCTTCCCAATGACCGGTTTTTCCGCCTGCCGTTGCGTCCCTTAACGCGCAGAGAGACGGAACTCCTGGTTCGTCACCTCCTCAATTCCCCACCCCCTACCTCGTTCCTACTGGAACTGCACGCCAATGCTCATGGAAACCCGCTTCTTGTCCAAGAAGGAGTGCATATTGCACTGCAACACAACCTATTGTATCGGGGTTCGGAAGGAAACTGGGTGTACCGTGGGTTTCTCAGCGAATTCTTTACCCCACAAGATTCTGTCCACGAGGTCGCCCGTAGCCGATGGAAGTATCTCACTGAGGAAGAGAGGAAAGCCCTGAAGTTCCTGGCGCTATTCGGTCCGGTTATTCCGGATTCTGTGGTGCAGGCCCTGCTGGAGACTCCAGAACTTCGCCCCTTCCAAAAACTCTTACGTCAAGGGCTCCTGGTTCTGGATGATCCAGAGACGCTCTCTTTTTCCCACCCGTCCCTCTACGAAGTGGCCAGAGATGAAACCTCCTTGGAGGAGGCCCAAGCCTTCGTTCGAACACTCATCCAGGTCCTCTCGACCCAGAGCGAACCCGACTATGTGCTCATTGCTCGTTTAATCGTGCAAACGCGAATCCCCTTTGACATCGATTGGCTTCCAATAGTGAAACAGGCCTTACCACATCTCACCCGTCGGGGGCTCCATGAATTGGCCATCCGTTTTATTGATCATGTGTTGAACTCTGGAGATCCCCTCGATGAGTATCACCGTCTCTTTTTCCTCTTTCGGCGCGCTACAATTTTGCGGTATACCCGTTCTCGTAAAGAGGGCATCCAGCAGTTGCGCACCCTGCTCCAGGATCCCCAAGTGAAGAAATATCCGAACCTTTATTCCCGGATCCTCATCCAACTGGTCGAACACGAACTCCGACTTGGGAAGAACCTGGACCAGGCAAAGGCATGGCTTCAGGAATTGGAGCAATTATCTCCGGATGATCTGGGACGCTACCAGGACCTGCCCAAGGCCCTTCGCGGTCGGGTCCTGTTCCTCGAAAACCAGATTGAAGAAGCCATCGAAGTCTTGCGTCCTTTAACCCAAAACCCCGAAGTCCACCCTACGGCTGCCTACATTGCGGCCACAGATCTCGCGGAATACTACTGGCAGCATGACCAGTTAGATCAGGCCGCCGAATATTTCTACTTGGCCCGTGTCCATGCAGAAGAAAGCGGAAACCTCGTCTATCTGGTTACAGCCCTCCTAAATCTTACCACCATTCTTCGGCAGGTAGGCCGTTATCGGGAGTGGCTCCAGACGGTTCGAGAACTCTTGGAAGTTTCTGGTAATTCATCCCTTCCCACGGTTCGCGGAACCGCTCGGATCAAAGAAGCCGAATTGTTGATGTGGGAGGTAGAGTGGGATCGTGCCTACACACTCCTCAAGGAGGTGGTCCATCAACTGGATGAAAAAGGACACACCATCCTCATGCTGATTGCCACCCTCCTCCTGATCGATGTCTGCAAATGGGTAAATCCCCACGAGGGGCTGGTGTATGCCAATAAGGTGCTGGCGTATGCCCAGGAGCGGTTCCCAGACATCCTTACCCAGGTTTATGCCGATAAGGCCATCTTGGAGATCCTCCTGTTCCGACCAGAGCGTGCTCGAGAACAAATCGAGTTTGCCAAAAAGTACCTGGACCATGCTCGCGTATCTTCGCGTCTGGTTTGTGCCAGTATTGATGGATACCTGGCCTATACCTTTGGAGAGACAGCCGATCGGCAGGCTTTTCTGAACCCTTTAAAAGAGTTAGAGGAGAAGGGGCTTTATGAGCACGCATGGGGACTCTATCTCCTTTATGGTGCCAGATTAGAAGATGAAGACCTTGTTTACCGGGCCGGTGTGTTGCTTCGAGACATGACCGGTGTCCCTCAGGTTCGCAAAGTGGCAAAGGCCCTACAGAGCCGAAATATTCCTATGCGGCTCATTCGGGCTCTGGAGCGCGCTGCACAGATCCAGCCCGATCTTGAAATTTACGTACTGGGCCAATTCCGGCTCTTGAAGAATCGAAAACCCCTCAAGGCCGGGTATCAGATGGACCGCAATGTCATTGCACTTTTGGCGATCCACGAAGAACGGCAAGTGTCGAAGGATGAACTCCTGGATTGGCTCTGGGAGGGGGCAACCGCCCGGAAGGCCTTGACAAACGTGCTATATCGAGTCCGGCAGATCCTGGGCGATCTGATCCTTGAAGAAGCCGAAAACTTGCTCCAACTCCACCCCACCCGAGTCTGGGTCGATCTTTGGGAACTTCGGCGGCGTCTCAAAGAAGGCCACCGGCTCCGGTCCTTAGGCAAACACGAAGCCGCAGAACGGGAGTTTGAGACCGCTTTAGACCTCTATAAGGGCGATCTTCTTCCCGGATTTTACCATCGCAAGATCGAGGAGGAACGGTCCTACCTCCGAAGCCAAGTCATGATGGTTGCTTCCTATCTCTTTGATCGGGCTATCTCACGCAAAGACCCGCTCCGTGCCCTCCACTTTGCCCAGTTCATCCGGAAACTCGATCCCTTCGCCGAGGAAGGGTTCCTCCAAGAAGTCCAGGCGCTCACCGCCGCTGGAATGCGTTCCAAGGCTCAACGAGAGATCCAACGTTTTCGGAAGTTGTTAGAAGAAGAGGAGTTGCAGTTGTCCCCCGAGGCAGAGGAGAAACTTCGAGAATGGGGATACATGTTATCCTGACCCTTAGAATGCGATGATGAGCGCGTGGTTCTTGGGTTTGTGGACACTTGTGGGTTCTTTACTTCCCGCCAGCCCATGGCAGGATTGGGCTTTATGGGAACTTCAGGCCCGACAAGCGCTTCCTTTAACGGCTTTGCCCTTGCGTCCGTTCAACCTGGATGAAGTCACATGGAAAGACTCATCGAGTCCATGGGTCCGCGTTCTGGAAGATCGCCTGGAATCCTGGTGGCAAAGGGGTCGAAAAATAGTTCTACGGCCCTATCTCCACACCCAGGGGGATACACTGCAGTGGCAAGAAATCTACATTTGGGGAACCTTCCGATTCACCGCACTCACGATGGACTTTTCTCCAATGGTCCGCATTGGGGATGCACGGGGCTACCCCTGGAGCCAATGGCATGGCTGGCTTTCGGGTGAGTTCCTGACCGCCGTCGGGACCTTGGCTTTTCCACCCTTGAGTGTAGTTATTGGACGGACTCCCATCCAGTGGGGTGCCGGACGAACACCTTTGACCTTCAATACAGAGGCCATTCCTTTGGACATCCTCATGGTTCGATACCGAAACTCAGGATTCCAAGCATGGTTTGGGGTCACTGCTTTGGATCCCTGGAGAGTTCGAGAAGAGGATGTAATGTCACAGCCCAGTTTGACCGTCGGTGACTGGGTTCAACGGTACCTTTCCTTCCACCGCTTGGAATTCTTCCTACTCCAAGACCGACTCAAGGTCGGCCTCTCAGAAAACATTCTCTATGGAGGCGTCCACGCACTTCCTCAGCCCCATTATCTCAATCCGTTCTATTTCTTCTACTTGGGGTGGCTCAACCGGGGCGGTGGGGTGCAAGAAAATGTTTCTTTTGATGTTGACCTCCACTACCGCTTCGGGTCACAAACCTTAGTTTTTGGCGAGTTTTACCTTGACGATGTCCAATACGAGCCCCCTTCCACAAAGGAGCCCCACCAGATCGGGTTCCAGATTGGGGCTGTGCATGCCCGAGGCCCTTGGTTTTTCTACATGACCTATACCCGTGTCAATGCCTGGACCTACCTCCACGAAGGCAATTGGCAGGATTGGATCGCCTACAGGACGCCACTCGGGCACCCTTATGGCCCGGATTTTGACGAGGTCTTTCTTCGAGGGACCCGGCATCTCACCCAAACCTGGGATTTGAGTGTAGAGTTTGCTTATCGTCGAAAAGGGGAGAATACCATCTCCACTCCTTGGCCGATCGGGCAGGGAGGCTGGGACGCCTTTCCACCCGGCTCCGCCTTCCTTTGGGGAACCGTCGAGTATCGGACCCGAGTGGTTGCGGAGGTTCAAGGGTTTACCCCCGGGTTCCATCTCCTCTTCCGGGTAGGGGTGGACGATCTCCGAAATGCTGGCCATCGGGCAAGAAAACATCGGAGAATTCCCTGGGCCTACGTGGAGGCCCGTGTCCCTTTTCGATGGAGAAGCAAATAGTCTGTCATTGAAAAGCCGGAAGCCATCTCCTATAATCCCTGTGCCATGAGAGTTCTGTGGGTCGATGATGAAATCGAAGGCCTGAAGCCCCATATCCTGTTCCTGGAAAAGGAGGGGGTTGAGGTCCATCCGTTTGACCGTCCACAGGAGGCCCTGGATGCCCTGGCGCTGACCTCCTTTGATCTGGTGATCCTGGATTATCGGATGCCCGGGATGGATGGCTTGATGACCCTCCGGGAAATGCGCAAGATCGCCCCCCACGTCCCCATTGCCTTGGTTACCATGGTCACCGATAAAGAAGTCATCGAGGAATCGGTCTCCGAAGACGTGTTTGACTACATTGTGAAGCCGATCCAACCCTCTCAGATTCTGGCCTTGATCAAACGCGTGGAGGCTGCCCGCATCAAGGAACGGTTTAAAGGCCAGAAAATGGCACGGGCCTATGCCGAACTAAATCGGATTCCATCGGATTATCAGGGATGGCTGGAACGCACTCGCCGGCTCGCAGAATGGATCACCAAAGATGGCCTGGATACTTGGCGAGACGAACTCCAGACACAAAACCACGAATTTGCACGATGGGTTGAAAAGACCTATCTCGACGCCCTCCACGATGACTCCTTCCTCTGGTCCCACAACCTCTTGGTGCGGGAGATTATGCCATTCCTGAAAGAGCACAAGGTGGCCCTGTTTTTATTTGACAATTTCCGGATGGACCAATTCGTGCGGATCATGCAGGAACTCCCTCATCCACTTCGCATTCATCAGACTCCCTATATGGCGATCCTGCCCACGTCGACCCCCTTTGCACGGAACGCCTTTTATGCCGGAGCCCTCCCCTATGATATCGAGCGGCGGCATCCCGGCTGGACCCATGACAATACCCACGAACGCGAACTTTTAGAAGAACTCCTCGCACAACATGGACTCGGCGATCTCGATCATTACATCTACAAGATCAACTCTCTCAAAGCTTTCCACGACTTGACCTTTGGCCGTAGGGCCTTCGAGGTCTTCTCCATCAACTTTATTGACCTTTTGACCCACCTGCGTCAGGACATCCCGTCCCTCAAAGACCTGGCCCCAGATGAAGAGGCCTTTATCCGCTGGGCCGATTACGTCTTAAAAGAAGCGCGCCTGAACGAGAAGATTCAGGCCTTTCTCGAAAAAGGCTATGTGGTCTTCCTCACCACAGACCACGGATGGGTCGAGGGAAAAACCGCGGTGGTGGTCGAAGGGGGTGGGGAACTCACCCCCGGCCTCCGGTTCAAGTTTGGTGATTCCGTCCGGGCACGAGAGCGCGGGCCGATCCTCTTCCAAAACTTGAAGGATTATGGACTCCCGACCGATCGAGGAAACCGGCTCCTCCTCGCAACGACCTACCAGTACTTCATCTACCCCTCGGACGTCCGACGGTTTGAGAAGACCTACTATGGCGGGATTTATCATGGGGGTGTATCCTTAGAGGAGATGTGTTTGCTCTTGGTCCGGATTGAACCGTAACCCCAGAAGGAGCAAAGGATGAACGAAGAATATCGCAGCGATCTCGATTTACCAACAGAAACCCTGGAACTCAACATGGGACCCCAACACCCGTCGACACATGGGGTCTTCCGCGTCATCCTGACCCTTGACCAGGAACTCATCCGGAAGGCCAAAGGGGTGATCGGCTACCTGCACCGTGGAACCGAAAAAATCGCTGAAAACCTAATGTACTACCAGGTCATTCCCTATACAGATCGACTCGATTACCTGGCACCGCTTTCCAATAACCTGGCCTATGTGTTGGCCGTGGAGAAACTTCTCGGGATCACCGAAGACATCCCGGAACGGGCACAATACATCCGGGTCATCCTCGCAGAACTCTCCCGTATTGAGAGTCACCTTGTCTGGCTGGGGTCTCACGCCACGGATATCGGCGCAACGACGGTCTTCCTGTATGCCTTTCGGGAACGGGAAAAGATCTATGACCTCCTGGAGACCCTCACCGGCCAACGGATGAATAACGCCTTTCTGCGGATCGGGGGCCTGATGGCAGACTTCCCCAAAGAATTTGAAGATCAGGTCCGGGCGTTCATTAACCAGTTCCCGAAGCAGTTAAAAGAGATGGAAGACCTGCTGACACGGAACCCCATCTGGCTTCGTCGGACCCGGGGCATCGGGGTGATCCCCAAGGAGAAAGCCCTGGACCTCGGCGCCACCGGACCGGTCCTCCGGGGATCAGGCATTCCCTATGACGTCCGAAAGTATGACCCCTACTGTGTCTACGACCGCGTCAACTTTGAGGTGCCCGTCGGCGAACAGGGGGATGTCTATGACCGATACCTCGTTCGGATGGAAGAGATGCGACAGTCGGTCTCCATCATCCGCCAGTGTTTGGATCAACTCCCGGAAGGACCCGTCCTGATCGACGATTATAAGATTGTCCCGCCCCCCAAAGATCGGGTGTACGCCTCCATTGAAGAGATGATTCACCAGTTCAAGTTCTTTACAGAGGGCTTCCTCCCACCGAAAGGGGAGGTCTATGCCTCGGTCGAAGGGCCGAAGGGCGAGTTGGGCTTCTACATCGTTTCCGACGGCACAGGGAAGCCCTGGCGGGTACGCATCCATCCGCCTTCGTTTATGAACCTCCAAATTCTTGAGTACATTCTGCCGGGCCACTACATCGCCGATGCGGTGGCCATCATCGGGAGTCTCGATCCCGTCTTTGGCGAAGTGGACCGTTAAGAAGATTCCCTGGGTCTTGAAAACAAAAGGAGGAACGTGATGGGTATTCGAGTCTCTGTGCCCCCGAAGGGGATTTATCACGCCTATCCCACCTTGGTGGCGGTGGTCACCGCCAAACTCGGGGACCGGATGAACGTGATGAGTGCAGCCTGGCATACGGCTTTGTCTTTCGAGCCGTTCCTTTACGGCGTGGCCATTGCCCCCAGCCGGTTCACACACCATATGATCGAAGAATCAGGGGAATTCACCATTAACTTTTTGTCGTTCCAGGACGCACATTACATCACACTCTTTGGTCGGACTTCGGGGCGGGATATCGACAAATTCAAAGTCTACCGTGTGGAAATTCGTGAGCCAGTCAAGGTCCAAGCGCCTGTGCTGGCCGTGGCCTACGCGGCCTACGAATGCAAAGTCGTGCAGGCCGTTACAACCGGAGACCACACCTTCTTTGTGGGGGAAGTCCTGGCCGCCCATGAACGGGAGGACGGCTTTGATGAGAAAGGATTGCCGATTTTGAAGGTGTTAGACCCAGCCCTCTATTTGGGGCGAAATCGATATCTCTCGATTCGAGAGGCGGTGCCGATCAAGATGGACTTAGAAGAGGCCCGAAAGAAGATTGAGTCTCGATAACACGCCAGTAGAGCATCCCCACCCCCTCCCGTGGGTCTTTAACTCTCCCAGTCGATGTTAAAGGCAATCAGTTTGATTTCTGTCATCACCTCGATGGCAAACTTCAGACCTTCCCGCCAGAGACCCGATTTCTTGTAGCCACCGAAGGGCATGTAGTCGACCCGGAAATCTGTGGAATCATTGATCATCACGCCGCCGAATTTGAGATCCCGCGCCGCCTTGAAGGCACGATCCAGATTCTTCGTGAAGATGGCAGCGTGGAGTCCATATTCGGTGTTGTTGGCGTGTTCAACGGCCTCCTCTAAGGAAGAGACGGGATAGGCGACCACGACCGGCCCGAACACCTCCTGGCAGACCACTTTGGCTTGTTCTGGGACCTGCTCCAGCACGGTCGGCCAGATGAAGTTGCCTTCCCGTTTTCCGCCGGTGAGGAGTTTCCCGCCCAGTTCCACGGCCTCCTGGATCCATTGCTCAACCCGATCCGCCTCGCCCTTGGTAATCATCGGGCCCATGTCCGTGGTCTCGTCCAGTTTGTTCCCCACCTTGATCTTCTCGGTCCGGGCGACAAAGTCCGCCATGAAGCGGTCATAGACCTTTTCGTGGATGTACATCCGCTGGACTCCAATGCAATTCTGGCCTGCAGCCCAGAACGCACCATCCACGGAGAGTTCTACCGCCCGTTCTAAGTCTGCATCGTCCATCACGATCACGGCGGAAGAGGAGCCAAGTTCCATCATGACCTTCTTGAGGCCTGCCTTTCGGATGATGTCTTCGCCTGCTTCGGTCCCCCCGGTGAAGGTGATCACCCGCGGCCGGGGGTCAGTCACCAGGGCGTCGGCGATCCGGGACGCCCGACCCGTGAGGATCGAGAGAGCCTCCGGTGGCAACCCCGCCTCCAAAAGGAGTTCCCCAAACTTGATGGCCGAGAGCGGGGTCACCGTTGCAGGTTTGAGAACCACAGCATTCCCCGCGGCGATTGCAGGGGAGACCTTGTGTGCAACCATGTTCAGGGGGTCGTTGTAAGGGGTGATGGCCAGGACGATCCCCACCGGCTCTCGCACCCAGTATCCCACGCGGCGGTCCTTTCGGAAATCCGCATCAAAGTTGACGAGTTCTCCGCCCACCCGCTTGGCTTCCTCGGCAGCATAGGTGAGGGTGTTCACCGCCCGGGCTGCTTCTTTACGGGCCTCACGAATCGTTTTAACTCCTTCCCTGGCAATGAGTTGAGAGAACTCTTCTAGCTGGGACTCCAGAGCCTGGGCTGCGTCGAGGAGGATCTTGTACCGCTCGTACGTGGAGAGTTTCCGCATCGCTTCCGCGCCCTTCTCCGCGGCTTCAAAGGCTGCTTGTACATCCCCGATGTCCCCCGACGGGACGGTATCGATCACGGAATCGTCTTGAGGGTCTAAAACTTCGATGACTTCATCTTTTGAAACCTTTTTGCCACCGATGATCATGTCCATGGTTTACCTCCTGGTTTGGAGGATCCGATGAATTTCTATCATGTCAGAGAGCAGGGCATAGCCCGCTTCCCAGGACCCGGCGCCGGGTCCCACGATGGTGACCGAGCCGAGGACATCCGTCTCGAAGGCCACGGCGTTCATGACCCCGTCAATCGCGTACAGGGGGTCTTCGGGTCCGATCTTCTGGGGCCGGACCTCTGCCTTGACCGTGCCGTCTTCTACCCAGGCACGGGCGATGAGTTTCCACTTTTTGCCTTCTTGTTGAGCGGTCTGGACGTCCTCTAAGGTGATCCCGGTGATGCCGGTACAGGGCACCTGGTCGGGATGGAGAGACCCTCCCAGGATCACGTTTGCGAGGATCACCGCCTTGGCCAGGGCGTCATGTCCTTCCACATCGGCCGTTGGATCGGTCTCCGCATAGCCCTTGGCTTGCGCTTCTTTCAGCGCTTCCTCGTAGGACTTGCCCTGTGCCATCTGTGTGAGAATGTAATTTGTGGTCCCGTTCACAATGCCTCGGATTTCCCGGATGGAGGCGGCGGGAAGCCCGTAGGCACGGAGATTGAAGACCGGAGTCCCGGATAAGACGGTTCCTTCAAACTTCAAGATGGCCCCGTGCTGGTCGGCCAGGGCCTTGAGTTCAGGATAAGCCAGGGCGATCGGCCCTTTGTTCGTCGTGGCAACATGGATGCCACGGCTCAAGGCCTCTCGGAGATGGGTCAGACCGGGCCCTCCGGTCTGGAGATTTGTCGGGGTGATCTCCAGGAGGATGTCCAGCGCCCCTTCCCGGATCAATTTCAGACTATCCCATCCCGCTTCACCTATGCCGAGGTCTTCAAGGCGTGTCCCTGAACGCGCAGCCTCGAGCGCCTTTGCAAGATCCAATCCCTCCGGATTGTACACCATTCCCTTCACAGGGTCGGCAATCCCCACAACTTGAAACCGAAAACCGTAGGTTTCTTCCAAGGACTTCCGTTTCAAATGCAGAATCTCTGCAATGCCTTGACCGACGGTCCCAAAGCCGATGATGCCGATTTTGTAACTTTGGGTCATGGTGGAACCTCCTATAAAAAGAAAAAGGGGGCGAGGCCTCGCCCGCGAGGTCGCTCGCCCCCAAACCATCCGCCTTTAGAAGGACTTGAAGATGAACGCGTGCCCACCGAGCATTGCATCCTTGCCGGTGAAGTAGTCGCCAGGCATCCAGTAACCGACCGCGAGACCGAGGCTGACGGCATTCATGTAGTTGTAGACTGCGAGGAGGGAGATTTCGTTGCCCAACGCGTCGCTGACACCTTCTGCCACCTGGTTCTTCTTGTACATCCACAGGTCGGCGCGGAGGGAGAGATCACCGAAGCCATAGCCGAGGTGGGCGTTGATGACGTTGAGGTTCGTGGTCATAAGGTCAAAGGGAGCGAGCAGGGCAAATCCGAAGGCTGTCTGCATCAGATGGGCAGGCCCGAAGCCCGGCCACCACTGCCAGAACCCATTGGTGAATGGGTTCCATAAGGCAGCCTCGTAAAGTTCGTTGTCTTCGGTATTCGGGTCGTCACCGGAGAAGGAGAAGTACCCCAGACCCACCGTCGCACCCATAGGCAGGGCATAATCGGCTTTAAAGAGCATCGCGTTACCCTTGTAGTTTGTCCCTCGGCCGTTGTCGCCGCCCATCATCGCGTATTCCCCGGCGAAGGAGAGTCCTTGAATGGGCTGACCGCTCAGACGAGCACCCATCCAGGTGGGGGCATCCGTGGTATCGGGTGCCACCGGCATCTTCCGCATCAGGAAATAGGGCTCGATGCTGAAGCCCGCCAGTTTCAGCATGGCATAGGCACCCAGGAGATCTGCGTCTTGTATGACGGGCTCGCCAGAGCCGATCATCCCTTCTGCGTAAGGAGCAAAGGCACCGTTTTCGACGAGCCGATAGTCAAAGAGATCCACCGAGAGCATGTCCGTGGCAATGTTCAGAGCGACCTGGGTGACACCGTCTTCCCCACCATCAAAGATCACCAGTCCGTCGCCGTAGAGGACGTGCTTCTTCCCGATGGTGAGGCTCAGTGGGGTGCCGAAGAGATTCTTCATGGCGAGATAGGCTTCCATCAGATGGACGCCGTTGGCGGTGCCATCCGGCCCTTCTCCACTGATGGGATGTTGCCCAAAGGCGCCCCATGTGCCTGCGGAGATCCTCGCCATGACGCCGGAGCCCAAGTCGGCGGTGGCAGACAGATCCCCGTGCATATACCAAAACATATCCCCATCACTGGTATTGTTGTCGAAGTCGGCGTTTTGCCAGAAAAAGTTATAGGCATAGAAGGTGCCTCCCCAGGTCACCTTGGGGCCTTCTGCCTTGGCGAGGCCGACCCCGACCAGCAGCAGTACAGCGATGACTTTACGCATACATAACCTCCTTGTTTAGGTTCTCCTCTTTTGGTTGTTTACCGCACCCGCATGCCCAGTTTGTCATCCCAGTGCAGAGGCTTGTCAAACTTGGGCAGTGGTGCACCTGGAGCCTCTTCCACGGAGACTCCGTACTTCCAGTCCGGAGGGCAGATCGCGATGTAGCGGGCGTACCCACCGGTCCCGCCTTTGAACTTCGGGAACCCAATGACAACCAGGGCACCCGCCTCTGGGACCTTGTCCAGGTTCGCAACGCCCTCGGCCTGACAGTATCCATTGTGCATGAGCCAGTATTCACCGATCAGTGTGGCGGTCGTGTCCGTGTCCAATGGTTCGTGACCATGGAACAGGATTTTGCGCTGTTCGTGTAAGAATTTCAGAGCCTCCAGGGAGACCCCCGGGAAGGGCTTTTCGGGCTTCACGTTCGGCCACTTCTTGCTCCAGTCAGATCGGACAAAGACAACCGCACCCTCGGGAATCTTTCCGTACTTCTTTTCCCATTCGAGGATGTCGGAGACCTGGAGATGGTAGCCCGGATTTTCCTTCACCTTGTCGACGATGTTGATCACCACGAGGGGCCGGATGGCATAGGTGGGAGGAAGTTCGTCAATGGTCGGATAGTAAGGATCCCAGTGGGCCGGGGGGTCTAACTGCGTCCCATACTGGTCCGTCGGGAGCCAATAAGCGGTCGCCACAAATCCGTGCTTTTCATAGGTGAAGACTTCGCCCTTTTTCGCGTAGTCACCCAGGTCCTTTCCGGCACGGGTCGGCTCAAATCGAGCGTTCCCAAAGCCGGGCCAGACCGGGATACTCGGAGTCATCGCATGGGTGAGGTCGACATACTTCGCCTTCACGAAGTAGTCCTGATAGACTTGCCAGAGGGGGTATTGGGACTGTTGACCACAGGCGAGACCGACGAGAAGCGCCACCCCCACACCCCACAGCATAGACCTTCTCATAGCACACCTCCTTGTTTAAACACGGCGGAAGGATTTTTATTCTGAATCTTTTTGCGGACGTTGTCAATAGGGTTGTAATCCTTGGCTTGGAGGCCTTATTTTATTCGACAGTCCTTGTGTAAGTGAGGGGGGAAAGTCTTTTTGACAGTATCGAGAGACGATAAGGAGGCAGAATAATGAGTGAAAGAGAAAGGTGGGCAACACGGATTGGGCTCATCCTGGCCATGGCAGGGAACGCCATTGGCCTCGGCAACTTCCTCCGGTTCCCGGTCCAAGCCGCCAAAAATGGGGGCGGCGCCTTCATGATCCCCTACTTCGTCTCCTTCCTCCTCCTTGGAATCCCCCTCATGTGGGTCGAATGGACCATTGGCCGGTATGGCGGCGTTCGCGGCCATGGTACCACCCCCCGCATGTTTTCCTACCTCTGGAAACACCCGATTTCCCGCTACCTTGGACTGCTCGGTGTCGTGGGTCCCTTCCTCATCGTGATCTATTACGTGTATATCGAATCCTGGACCCTGGCCTTTAGCATGTTTAGCCTCTTCGGCAAGTTGCCGAAGGTCCCCCACGGCGCGACCATTGATCAGGCGCTCCAGCCCTACCAGAATTTCTTCCAACACTTTATCGGGTCTGTCGGCAACAGCATGGTCCTCCATCCTTCCCTGTGGGCTTACTTTTTCTTCATCGTGACCATCGTGATCAACATCTACGTCCTTCGTCGCGGGATCTCCCGGGGCATTGAGGTCCTGGCCAAAATTGCGATGCCCACCCTGTTTGTCTTTGCGGTGATCCTGGCGATTCGGGTCTGGACCCTCGGCTCCCCCGTGTCTCCGGAATTCAGTTCTCTGAAAGGCCTCAGTTTTCTGTGGACCCCCCAGTTCGACAAATTGAACCAGTGGAAGATCTGGCTTGCAGCTGCCGGGCAAATCTTTTTCACCCTCTCCCTAGGCATGGGGATCATCCATACGTATGCCTCCTACCTCCGGGAGGAAGATGACATTACGGGTTCTGGCCTGGCCACTGCATCCGTGAACGAATTTGCAGAGGTCGTCTTAGGAGCCTCCATTGCGATCCCTGCCGCTGTTGCGTTCTTCGGAGTTGTTGCCGCCCAGCAGATCGCGGCCTCCGGTGCGTTTAGCCTCGGGTTCTATTCGATGCCTGCGGTCCTGGCCCAAATGCCCCTCGGCGGGATCTTCGGCTTTTTCTGGTTTGGCCTCCTCTTCTTCGCCGGCATCACCTCGTCCGTCGCTCTGACCCAACCGGCCATCGCCTTCCTGGTCGACGAATTTGATTGGAAACGCGAGAAAGCCGCAACCGTCGTGGGCATTGTCCTGTTCGCCGCCGCCCAAGTCCCCATCTTCTTAAATGGGGCATTGGATGAGTTGGACTTCTGGATGGGGACCTTCTTCATCACCCTCTTTGCCTTGATTGAGATCATCCTCTTCGTGTGGGTCTTTGGGATCGATCGCGGCTGGGAAGAAATGCATAAGGGCGCTCGGCTCCAGGTCCCCCGGTTCTTCTACTGGGTGATGAAGTACGTGACCCCGATCATGCTGATTGGCATCATCGGCGGCTGGCTCTTTACCGAATGGATTCCGACCATCATGAAGAGCGGCACGACCATCTGGATCACCCGGATCTTTATCCTGATTATGCTTATTATCGGCGGCATCTTGGTCCATCGGGCCTTTCAACGGGAGGAAACCGCATGAATGCCTCCGCCTTGATCTTCATGCTGATCGCCTGGGCGATCGTGATCGCCTTGATGGTCTATAGCTTCCGAAAGATCCTCTGAAGGATTTCCGGCGTTAGGAGGAGGTGGGGTGGCTGGGTCTTACGACCGCTCCAGGTTTTCCCAGACCAGTTCGGCGAGGTCTTTGACCTCGACACCCTGGGCCCCGACCTCTTTGGTGCCGTCCTCCAGCATCCGCATGCAGAAGGGACACGCCGTGCCGATCACCTCGGCCCCCGTGTGGATCGCTTCCTGTGTCCGGATCTGGTTGACCTTTTCCTCGCCGGTTTCTTCCATCCACATGCGGCCGCCCCCGGCCCCACAGCAGAAACTGCGGTCTCGATTCCTTGGCATTTCTTTGTATTCGGCAGGATGGAGGACCTCAAGAACGGCCCTGGGCGCTTCATATTCGCCATTATGCCGCCCTAAATAGCAGGGATCGTGGAACGTGACTTTCTGGGAAAACCCGCCTTTGACCTTCAGTTTGCCGGTTGCCAAGAGTTCTTGCAAGAACTGCGTGTGATGGACGACCTCAAAGTCACCTCCAAAGTCGGGGTATTCGTTCTTGAACGTATGGTAGCAGTGTGGACAAATGGTTAAGATCTTCCGGACCCCGTAGCGCTTCAGGAGTTCGATGTTCTCCTGCGCGTACATCTGGAACAGGTACTCGTTGCCAACCCTGCGGGCCGGGTCTCCGGTACATTTCTCTTCGTCCCCCAAGACTGCGAACTCAATGCCCGCGTGTAGGAGGATCTGGGCCACGGCTCGGGCAATCTTTTTGGCACGGTCATCAAAGGAAGCCGCACAGCCCACCCAGAACAGCAACGGGGTCTCTTTCACGTCTTTCAAAACTTTGACATCCAAGCCTTCTGCCCATTGGAGCCGTTCACCTTGCCAGACCCCCCATGGATTCCCCTGGTTTTCTAAGCCTTTAAGCGCTGGCGTAAGTTCCTTGGGGAAGGTCCCTTCGGCCAGGACCTGACCCCGCCGCATCTCGAGAATCGTCGGGATGTGTTCAATATCCATCGGGCACACTTCCATACAGGCCCCGCAGGTTGTGCAGGCCCAGAGGGCATCGTCCGTCAAAAGGGTCCCGACCACTGGGTTTTCTCCGGGCTGGCCTTGGAGCAGGGTTGGCGCCTCTTCTAAAAGGGCTTCTCGGAGGTTGACGATCATCCATTTGGGGGAGAGTGCGGTCCTGGCTTCGAAGGCAGGGCAGACGTCCTGGCACCGCCCGCACTCGATGCATGCAAAGGCATCAAAGAGGTTCTTTTGAGAGAAATCGGTCAGGGTCAACGCCCCAAAGTACTCCTCGTTCTCAAAGTCCATCGGCTCGATGTAGGCATACGGCTTGTGGCGCTGGAGAAAGACGTTGATGGTGCCGGTGACGATATGGAGGTGTTTGGAGTTGGGGATAAGAATCAAGAAGAGATAAACCCCGGCGATATGGAGCCACCAGAAGAGGTGTGTGATCCCGGCTGCCTGGTTCTGGAACGGCTGGAGGACCGCCGAAAAGAAGTATGCCATCGGCAAGAGACCGGCCCATTCACCCTGCATCACCCGGCCGGCCGCATAGAGGTCATACGTGACCATCAGGAGGAAAATCAGCCCTAAAACCAGGAGGGATTTGAGTTGCGGGTGTTGTTTTGAGTGTTCGTTCACCAAGACAGGACGGCCCTCGGGAGGCCAGAGCGACAGCGGGCGGAGGAGAAACCTGCGCACAGCCAGGGCCACTACTCCGATCATCACGAGAAGGGAGAAGATATCGGTCAGGGTGAGATAGGCCGCCTTGCCAGGTAGGTGATCAATGAGAGACCAGGGGAAGATCGCAGCGATGGTGAGGTCAAGGGTGGAGATGGAAAAGACAAAGAATCCCCAGAAGATGAAGGCATGCATCAAGCCGGTCAGGAGGCGGTGGCGCGTGACGACCCGTTGGCTGAAGATCCACAAGAAGGTCCGGATGGCTCGCTGGAGCGGATGGTCCAATCGGCCGTCCGGCCGTCCGGTCCGGACCAGCGCCATGCGATATCGGAAACTTCGGACAAAATAAAAGACCGCAAAGACAACAAAAGCGACGAAGACAACCTTCTCCCAAAGTGTAAACATTGGACCACTCCTTTTTTCTTGGGTTGGGCCCTTTACGTTCCGGAGGCCAAAATATAACGACTCGGTCCCAAAGGGTCAAGGAACCATCGGCCGAAGCCCCGAGATGGGGCCCCATGACATCTGGCAATCTGGGGTTCGGTTCATTGACCCCCCTTCGAACTCATTGGATAATTGAGGGCACAACGGGTGGTCAAAGAAAGGAGGCTTATCCATGGATGTCATTCTCTATGGCGTCGGTGAGATCGGGAAGCGTGTGGCCGATCGCATCACAAAGTCGGAAGGGCTTCAAATCGTAGGAGCCATTGACATCGATCCATCCAAAGTCGGGAAGGACCTCGGGGAGATCTTGGGCCGGGAGCCCCTGGGGGTCACCGTTGAATCGGATGCCCAGAAGGTCCTGGAAGCCTACCCCCATGCATTTGTGTTCCATGGGACTGTTTCTTCCCTCGAGAAGGCCTATCCCCAGATTCGTCAGATTCTGGAGACGGGCCATTCGGGGGTGAGCACAACGGAAGAACTCTCTTATCCCTGGGTCCGACATCCGGATTTGGCCAAAGCCTTAGATCAGTTGGCCAAGGAGAAGGATCGCACTTTCGTCGGAACCGGGGTCAACCCTGGCTTCCTGATGGATTACTTTCCGGCCGTCGTCTCCGCCGTGACTGCCAATATTGAGAAGATCACGGTCCGGCGGTATGTCAATGCATCCCTTCGCCGGAAGCCGCTGCAGGCCAAAATTGGCAGTGGGCTGACCCCAGAAGAATTTAAGAAGCGCTGGGATGCGCGGACCCTGGGCCATGTCGGTCTGGTGGAATCCGCTTACCTCCTGGCCCATCTCCTGGGTTGGGAAATCGTGGGCCTCAAAGAGACCTGTGAGCCGGTGCTGGCGGAGAAGACCATCCAGACCGACTATTTCACGGTGGAGCCCGGCTATGTCCGGGGCATGGTCCATCGGGTCTTCGCGAAAGACAAAAAGGGCCGGGAGATCTTCCTGGATTTATGCATGGCGTTGGATCACGAGAACCCGATGGATGAAGTCGAGGTCCAGGGGGATCCGCCGATTCGGGTCCGCTTCCCGGAGGGCGTGCACGGTGATTATGCCACGGTCAATGTGGCTTTGGCCGTCTTGAAACGCGTCCCGGATCTGCCCTCCGGGTTGTTGACCATGGCAGATCTGCCGTTGCCCATCCCGGTGTGACCGACTCATAGGCAAAAAGGAGCCGTTTTTCAAGGTGAGCGTTGTGATTACGGGGGCGTCCCAGGGGATAGGGCGTGCATTGGCTTTCGAGTTTGCCCGACATGGCCATGCCGTCGTCCTGAACGCCCGAAACAGAGAACGACTTCAAACTGTCGCCGAAGAGATTCGGACCCGGGTCCCGGAAGCCCGGGGCGTCATTACCGTCCCTGGCGATATCCGGGACCCCCGGGTCGTTTCCTTTTTGATCGGCTCGGCCATCGAACAGTTCGGCCAGATCGAGGTTCTCATCAACAACGCTGGGATCGGCATCTACGATCGGCTCTGGAACCTCCGACCCGAGGAGTTCCGAGTGGTGTGGGAAGTCAATGTCCTGGGTACCCTCTTGTGCACCCAGGAGGCGTTGCCCTTCTTGAAAAAGAGTCGAGGGACCGTTATTGCCATCTCGTCCGTGGCCGGCCTGATCCCGGTTCCGGGGATGAGTGGCTACTGCGCTACGAAGTTTGCGCAGGACGCCCTCATGTCCTCGCTTCGCATGGAACTTCGTGGAACCGGGGTCCGGGTGCTCGTGGTCTATCCGGGCCCGATTGCCACCGGCTTCACCCGTCATGCGCTGGGCAGTGAACGCCCGGTCCCCTCCCTCCAAACGGATCGGCTGGTCCGACCCTGGCAATCCCCGGAACGACTGGCCCGTGCGATTTATCAGGCTTATCGCCGAAAACGCCGCACCTTGATCTACCCCTGGTGGTACCACATTCCGGTGTGGCTCTATCGGCATTTGCCCAGGCTCTATGACTTTTTGGCAGCACGGGTGGTGGCGTCGGAACCCAAGACAGACGGCCCCTCCTCATAACGCCTGCGCGAACGGACACCGGATCTCTAACTCGACATAATGCCTCTCTCGATCACAATAAAACGCCCCGATCTCAAAAGCAAATTCTCCCAGGCTTCCGGCGAGTTTTTTACCTTTTCGATGCCAGGCCTGGTGCTTCTTCCCATGGTACTCGTTGACCGCAAGAATGATGTAAAGACGACCGGGATCCATGAAGGTGACATCCGTTGGTGAGGGCTCCGCTCGTGCCAACGAAGAACCCAACTGCGTATGGGAGTGGAAATCCCCGATCAGATGGAGCCCTAAACTAAATCGTTCGGAGAGTTCTTCGACCCGCCGGAGCCGGGCCTCCGGGACCTTGGCCCAGACAAACCCCCGCTCCGCCGATTGGAGCGGCACGGCATATTCCACCAGCAGAAGATCCCCCGCCTGATACCCTAAAAGGAATCCCAAGGTCTCCTTTTTGTACACCTCGCTGGCCGCCAAGACCATGGTCAAAAAGACATGGTCCCGAAGGAGACACTGGGTAGGGGTCGGGAAAGATGGAGGGGAGGAGTTCTTCATGAGGGCAACTCCGTATCCAATGAAGGCCGTAGCGTCATCCCTTCAAATTGCATGGTGTACAGGTGGTAGTATACGCCTCGTTTGGCCAGGAGTTCCTTGTGGGTCCCCTGCTCTACAATCTGACCGTTGAGGACCACCAGGATCCGGTCGGCGTCCCGGACTGTTGAGAGTCGGTGTGCGATGATCAACGCGGTCCGGCTCTCAATGAGTTGCCGGAACGCACGCTCAATCAACGCTTCCGTGTAGGAGTCTACACTGGACGTAGCCTCGTCCAGGAGAATGATCGGATAGTCTCGTGCAATTGCCCGCGCGAACGAGAGGAGTTGTCGTTCCCCACCGGACAGCGAGTGGCCGCGTTCCCCGACCCTCGTTTCCAGGCTCCGGTTCTGCCGAACCAAGAGGTCATCCAGTTGGGTAACCTGCAGAGACCGTACCAGATTTTCTTCGGGCACCTGCGACCGCAAGAGGAGGTTCTCCCGGACCGTCCCATCAAACAGGAAGACGTCCTGGAAGACCATCCCGATATGGGACCGGAGATCGTCTATGCTCAAGTCACGAATATCGACGCCATCCAGCAGAACTTGCCCCTTCTGGGGCTGATAGAATCCAAGCAAAAGGGAGAAGATGCTCGTTTTCCCGGCCCCGGTGGGCCCGACCAGGGCCACAACCTCGCCGGGCCGAACATGGAACGAAACCCCCTTCAGGACCCATTCTTCGTCTTCGTACGCAAACCAGACATCCCGGAACTCGATCTCTCCACGGACCTTTGGCAGGTGCCTCTTACCGGACGGCTCCTCTGGCTCATCCAAGACCCGGAAGACCCGTTCTGCAGCCGCCATCGCAGATTGCACGATGTTGTACTTTTCCGCCAGGTCCCGGATCGGGGTGAACAACATCTGGATATACGAAAGGGAGGCCACCAGCGCCCCGAAGGTCAACGTTCCCCGCAGGATCTCGTTCCCTCCGTACCAGATGATGATGGCAATGGCGATGGCACTAAAGACTTCAATGAGGGGTCGGAACACCGCAAAGACATATAACTGCTGCATGTACGCCTTGAACAGGTCTTCGTTGATGGCTCGGAACCGCTGGAACATCTTCTTCTCGGCCGTGAAGACCTGGATGATGGAGATGCCCTGGAGGGTCTCCTGCACAAAGGCGTTGATCCGGGCAATATGGTATCGAACTCGCCGGAAGGCCCGACGCGCATACCGCCGGAAGAAGTAGGCCGCAAAGAAGATGAACGGGATCAGGAGGCTCAAAACCCCGGTGAGCCGCGCGTTCATCCGGTACATGATGTACAGGATCCCAAATAACAGGAAGATGTCCTTGATGAAGTAGACCAAAACCGAGGCGTACATCTCCAGGATCGCCTGGAGGTCATTGGTGGCACGGGTGGTGAGTTTGCCGACCGGTGTCCGATCGAAGAACCGAATCGGCAGCCGCAAGATGTGGGAGATCACGGCCATCCGGAGGTCGTGGATGGTCCGTTGTCCCGTGTACTGGAGGAGATAGGCCAGGATAAAGCCAAAGACAAAACTGCCCGTCAAAAGAAGGAGCAAGAGCCAGGCCATTCGGATGACCCCGGCCAAAGACTGCCCCCGGATCCGCCGGACGTCTTCCGGCGCGAACTGTGAAAGCCGGCTCTGGGGAATGA
Source organism: Caldifarciminota bacterium (assembly GCA_015490555.1). Classification (GTDB taxonomy): domain Bacteria; phylum Hydrothermota; class Hydrothermia; order WGAB01; family WGAB01; genus S141-55. Next base: position 26,518 of record WFXO01000075.1, read on the forward strand.
CAAAATGGGTTCCGGCAGCGTCCACCTCGATGAGGGATGCGTACCGTTCCCGGATCTCTTTCGGCAAATCGGTATAGACCAAGAGTCGCTCCCCAGAGATCTTTTGTTTCTTTTCCAGGAGCGTAACGGTGGATTTCTTGAGGAGGTGGAGATTGACCAGCAGGGTGTCATGGCGGAACGGCAGGGTACTCCCCTCGGGCAACGAGACGCCGGGGTCCCCGATCAGGAAGGCCCAGTCCGGCGTAATGTAGCGGTCAATGGCGACCTTGGTCACATACGGGATGGCAAGATCAAAGCCCGTGTTCAAGAACAACACAAGAAGGGAAAGCAGGACCCAGTGGAGATACGGTCGAATATAGCGGAACAGCCGCCGGAAGGTATGCAGATCGTATTCGGGTCGGCTGGTTTCCTCAGGATCCCCGGCCACCGGGTACATGATCGACCTCCATCATCTTCTGGAGTGCATAGATCTGGGCATAGAAGCCCTGGCGTGCGACCAATTCCTCGTGGGTCCCTTCCTCGATGATGCGGCCACCGTCAAAGACGTAAATCCGATCGGCGTTCAGAACAGAGGAGAGCCGGTGGGTAACGATCAGGGTCGTACGCTGACTCAAAAAGTCCTCCAGGTTCTTGATGATCCGTTGTTCGGTGGAGGTGTCGACCGCGGAAAAGGCGTCGTCCAGGATCAAGATCTTCGGCTCGGTCAGCAGGGCCCGAGCCAAGGAGATCCGTTGTCGTTGGCCACCGGAGAGCATAACCCCCCGTTCGCCGACCAGGGTGTCCAAGCCGTCCGGAAACGAGGCGATCTCATCGGCAATTTCGACCTTTTCTAAGAGGGCCCAGAGAACCTCATCCTCCGGGAGCCGGTCGTCCGGGATCCCCAGACAGAGGTTTTCCCGGATCGTCGCCGAAAACAGCAGGGGCTCTTGAGGGACATAGCCCACCGCCCCACGCAGCGAGGCCAACCGGTATTCGCGAATCTCCCGGTCGTCCACAAAGACCGTCCCCGGAGGCGGCTCCAGGATCCGTGGGATCATCTTTACCAGGGTGGACTTTCCGGAACCGATGAGTCCGACGATGCCGATCCGCTGGCCCGGCTCCGCACGCAGGGACACAGACTCCAGGACCGGCTTCTCGTCATACGCAAAGGTCAGGTTGCGGATCTCGATTTTGCCCTGGATCTCGGCCTCCACCGGGCCGTCAACGATGATCGGCTTCTGACTCAGGAGGTGCTCGATCCGCTCCATAGAGGCAGCGCCGCGCTGGAACACGTTGACTACCCAGCCAATGGCCATCATCGGCCAGATCAGCATCCCTAAGTAAGTCGTAAAGGCCACAAAATCCCCCAGGGAGATCTCACCGAGGATGACCCGACTGCCCCCGGCATACAGGACGATCGCCGTTGCCAGCCCCCCAATGAATGTGACGGCCGGGAACAAAAGGCCTGTGATCTTCACCAGATCGAGGTTCTGGCGGACGTAGTCCCAACTTTTCTCCCAGAGGTGCCGGAGTTCGCCGGGGTACGCATTAAAGACCTTCAGGACGCGGATCCCGGAGATGGCCTCTCGAACCGCCTCGGTCAACGCGGAGAAGGCCTCCTGGACCTGTCGGAACCGTCGGTGGATCAAACGGCCCCCACCCCACACCAGAACCGTAATGACCGGCAACGGAATCATGGCAAGGAGCGTCAGTTTCGGTGCGATGTAGAGCATGGCACTGATGGCAAAAATGGAGTACACCAGGATATCCATGAAGCCGACCACACCGAAAGCACAAGCCATCCGGACCGCATCGATGTCATTGGTGGTGTGGGCCATCAGATCCCCGGTCCGATGCCGGTGGTAAAACGGTGTGTCCAGGGTCAAGAAGTGTTGATACAACCGGTTTCGGAGGTTCCGCTCCGCCTGACGCGCTGAACCGATGATGAGGTACCGCCAGAGGAACCGGAAACTCGCGATCACCCCGGCCAGCCCCAGGATCAGGAGGGCATAGAAACGGATCCGGGGCTGGACCTCTTCCCGCAAGACCAACTCATCAATGGCACGCCGGATGATGAGGGGGATGACCAGTTGGGCAGCGTCCACCACGATGAGGGTCAAGATCCCCAGGGCGATGCGCTTCTTAAAAGGCAAAAGAAGACGTAGGACCCGTCGCATGGATGTTCCTCAGCCTTCGGCTGAGCAGGGTTTTCAGGGGGTCTCCCCTCGGAGGCCACCCCGGGTCAAGGACCGCGCTACTTCTTTTCCATAAAGCGTTTGAGGTCGACCTCTTCTTCTTCCCAGGTGATGATGCTGTGGAAAAAGGTCTGATCGCCTTCGTCGAGTCCCCGGGTCAGTTCCGAGATATGGACATTCTTGGCTTTGAACTCCTTGACGATGTAATAGACGGCATTTTCCGGCTCTGTGTCCGCACCACAGGTGTAGATATCCAACGCTGCGTACCCGACCTCCGGCCACGTATGAACTGAGATGTGACTCTCGGAGATCACCACCACACCGCTGACGCCGTTGGGCGGGAACCGGTGAAAGGAGATGGCCCAGACCTTCGCGTGGGCTTTCTCTGCCCCCTTCACCAGGATCTGCTGCACCCGCTCAATGTCTCCAATGATCTCCGGGTCACACCCCGAAGCCTCAACCACATAATGATGCCCTTTGGTGTCATATTTCAGTTCCATTTCTGGTCCTCCAATTTATTCGTGTTCCCCTCAAGCCAAAGGGGGTCGTATTATTTTACACCCGATGTCTACCCTGAGTTTGTGTTTTTCACACAACGCCAGGGGTTTGGCGAACTCAGTGGATCATGTACAATACACGAAAAACAAGGAGGTCCTATGCGATTTCAGGATCGAGTGGTGATCGTCACCGGTGCCACCTCCGGCATTGGATGGGCCACGGTCCAGGCCTTTTTTGAAGAAGGGGCCCGTGTGGCACTGATCGCACGCAACGAAGAACGACTCCAGGAACGGCTCCAATCCCTCGGAGATCCCGAACGGACCCTGGGCTTTGCCCAAGATGTCCGGGATGCCCAGAAGGCCCAGGAAGCCGTAGATCAGGTGATGGATCGGTGGGGACGGATCGATGTCCTGGTAAATAACGCAGGCGTCACCGTCGATCGGTTTGTAATGCGGTTGACCGAGGCGGAATGGGACCAGGTCCTGGAGATCAACCTCAAGGGCGCCTTTGTCTATACGAAGGCGGTTCTCCGACCCATGCTCCGCCAACGACAGGGCGTGATCATCAATGTGAGTTCCGTTGTCGGGTTCCTGGGGAACGCAGGACAGGCGGCGTACAGCGCCTCCAAGGCCGGCCTGATTGCCTTCACCCGGTCCGTTGCCCGAGAGGTCGGGAGCCGAAACATCCGCGTCGTGGCCGTGGCACCGGGGTTCGTAGAAACCCCTATGACCGCAGGACTGTCGGAGGAGATCCGGAAACGCTACCTCGAACAGGTGGCTCTCCAACGGTTTGCACAGCCCGAGGAAATCGCACGGGTCATCCTGTTCCTGGCTTCCGAGGACGCCGGCTATATCACCGGCCAGACCTTGGTCGTGGATGGCGGGATGATCTGAAAAGGCCCCCAGGTTACCGGTCTCGACGGGTCCAGTCGTACGGAATGTCCCCGTGCGCGGGCCGACGGAGTTCGTCCGGAGCCTCGTGCCGATAC
>WFXO01000076.1 GCA_015490555.1 Caldifarciminota bacterium
AGTCTTTCCCCGTTCAGAGTGAAAGCGTATTCCCAGAATAGCTTATATCGCTCTGTATTCTGAGAGTGGAGGATTTTAGGCGTGATGCCCACGAGACCGATGACGAGGAGGGTTCCGATCAGAACCCCCAGCACCTTTTTGCTTTTTAGATAGGGCATCATCCTACACCTCCCACCGTTTTGTTTGGGCAGTGCTCATGATACCCTCCCCCTTGAGGTTTGTCAAGTCCTATTTATCTTATTAAAACGATGTGGGATTGGGATCATCGGTTTATTGAAGAACGGTGTAAAAACCATTCCAGTGGAGTTTCCATGGTGGTGAACCATGAAAGAGAGCGAGCCATTGAATCGCCGCTGAAGCGGCTCCTACAAAAAAGATTCTACAAGAAAACAGGGAAGGAAGGTCCCTCCCGGGCCGACAAAGAGTGAGGTAGGAGCGGCTTTCGCCGCGACTTACATGTCTCCAATCTGGCACATTTCAAAGGGGGACTCGGGTGGATTTGAAAATCCCAACCACTCACCACAAACTACAGGACACAAGCCACCTACCACTCGCTACATGCCACTCACCACAAGCCATGTTTATGAGACGACTCTCCCCAAACCCCTCCCTGACCAGGGAGGGGCCATTTGTTGCGGTGGTTCCTGACCAGGGAGGGGTTAAATGTTTCGGTGGTTCCTGGCCAGATAGGGGCTATGTGTTGTGGAGGTTCCTGGCCAGGGAGGGACTGTGTGTTGTAGGGATGGATCCTGACCAGGTGGGCTGTGAATTCATGAATCGTCACTGAAGCGGCTCTTACAGGGAGATGGAATGGACGGGAATCCCCCTTGATCCCCTCTTAGAAAAGGGGAAATCGGCTGATGTACTGTTCTCTTTTATTTCCGAATTCTTGTACCACGATGAAAAATTTCACAGAGAAACAACACCCTTCGCAGGAACTTCTGATCCATCGAAGGGAACCTGAGTCAACGGAGACCCTTCCCAATCGATTTTTCTCCTGAATCAACGAGAATGTGAAGATGCAGAGGGACTCGAATTTTCGTTAAACCGACAGGAAGGTTTATCATAATTGCCGTCATGAAAGACCTTTATGTAAAGGACCTGGAAGATCTCATCGAGAAGCCCATCGAATCGGTTTTTGTGGTGGCAAAGGCCGAAGCACGGCACCGTAAAACGGGCGAACGGTACCTGGTGGTGGTCCTCTCCGACAGGACAGGGAAGATCGAAGGAACAGTGTTCGACAATGTAGAGGTCCTGGAACCGATCCTTACCCGGGGTCAGGTGGTGCGGATTCGTGGCCAGGTGGGACTCTACCAGAACGCCCCTCGGGTCCGCATTCACGCCGCCAGTGTGGTCGAAGAATACGACATGACGGATTTGATCCCCTCTTCCCCCCATGACATCCCCTCCATGTTCTACGAAGTGCAGAGCCTGCTCAATACCTTGCAGAACCCATATCTTCGGGAACTCGTTGCCGTACTCTTTGAAGACACGGAGTTCGTCGAAAAACTCAAGAAGGCGCCGGCGGCCATCCGGTATCACCATAATTACATGGGCGGCCTCCTGGAGCATACGTTGAACCTCCTGCGCCTGGCGAACGTCGTTGCGGCGACCTATCCGAGTGTGGATCGAGATCTCCTACTCGTGGGGGCCCTTTTGCATGACATCGGGAAGATCGACGAGTACACCCTCTTCCCCGTCATCGAACAAACGGATGAAGGACGGCTTCTGGGACACATCTTGATGGGATATGAACGCGTCCAGAAGGCCATGGACAGGGTACGCGAGCGGAAAGGGGACTTCCCGGAAGAACTTCGTCTCCGACTGCTTCATCTCATCCTTTCTCACCATGGGGAGTTGGCAAAGGGGTCCCCTGTCGAGCCCCGCACCTTAGAAGCCCAGATTCTCCACTTTCTGGACTATCTGGATTCTCGCGTATGGATGTTTGAAGAGGCGGCCCAGCACCCCACGGAGCCCGGCGCACGATGGTCAGAATACTGGAAACCACTGTCCAGGTCGGTGTTCATCGGAGGGATGGAAGAGAATTCCCCTGCTTCATCTCCCGACTTCCACATGGATCTTTCCGAACCTCCACGCCCTTCTTCGTCGTCGGAGGAGGGCCCAACATCACATCCATCTGACAAGGAGGGCTTGTTCGGATGACCTTTGAACCGTTGCTGATCGAAATCGGACATGAGGAACTGCCGGCTTCGTTCGTCCCATTGAGTGGACAGGGACTCCTGGAGGGTCTGAAGAAGGTTTTTGCGGATCGATCCATTGCCTCGGAAGGTGGGCGCTGGTACGCGACACCTCGTCGGACTGCCGTTCTCTTTGATCGGGTTGCAAGCCACGCGGATGTCCGAGAAAAGAAGGTCATGGGACCCCCGAAGCATGTCGCGTATGACAAAGAGGGACGCCCGACCCGTGCGCTCCTGGGGTTTGTCCAGAAGTTGGGGATCTCGGTTGAAAAGGTCCGGGAGGAGGAGACACCAAAAGGGGTCTATGTCTATGCGATGACCCAAGAGGGGGGAGAGTCCTTAACGGAGGTCCTGCAGCACCATCTCAAGGAGATCTTGCAGGCGATCCCCTTCCCCAAGGTCATGCGGTGGGAGGGCGATTTGCGGTTCCCTCGGCCGATCCGCTGGCTCGTGGTCTTATACGGTTCGGAGGTCTTGCCGGTTACGCTGAACGGGCTCCAGGCCGACCGTGTAACCTTTGGCAACCGGATGACCCATCCGGAGCCGATCTCTTTAGCCCAGGCCACCGACTACTTAGATCGGCTTCGGGAGGCCGATGTATGGGCAGATCCAGAAGAGCGAAAGGCACGGGTCTGGGACGAACTGATCCGTGCGGTTGAACCCGTTCAGGGACGACCCCTGGAAGACCCGGACCTCTTAGAGGAGGTTACAAACCTGGTGGAGGCCCCCACGGCCGTTCTGGGCTCCTTTGAACCCGAGTTTTTGAAGTTGCCAGCCCCCGTAGTCGTCACGGCCATGAAGCAGCACCAGCGGTATTTTGCGGTCTTTGACAGTCAGGGGCGACTCCTGCCGAATTTTGTTGCCGTCATCAACAACCCCAAGGCAGATCTCGACAAAGTGCGTCAAGGCCTGGAGGAAGTCTTACAGGCCCGGTTGGAGGACGCCGCCTTCTATTTTCAGGTGGACACCCAAAGGAAACTCGTTGAACGGGTCGAAGATCTCAAAGGCATCACCTGGTTCCCCAAACTGGGAACCGTCTACGATAAGGTCATGCGGGTTCGGACGCTGGTTCGGACCCTGGTGCAGGCCCTGGATCCGACGGGCCAGCAATGGGACCTGGGCGTTCTGGACCGTGCCGCCCTCCTGTACAAGACCGACCTGACAACGGAGATGATCCGGGACGGCAAAGAGTTCACGAAACTCGAGGGGACCATCGGCAAGCACTACGCTCTCCACGACGGCGAGCCCCCGAAAGTCGCGGACATGATCGAGCAATCCCATCTGCCACGGTTTGCCGGGGACCGGCTGCCAGAACTCCCGGAAGCGGCTTTGCTGGGGATTGCGGACCGTGTGGACACCCTGGTGGCCCTCTTCCATGTCGGCTATGAGGTAAAAGGGACCCAGGACCCCATGGGGCTCCGCCGCACCGCCTATGCCCTGATCGATCTGATCCTCAAATTCGAGTTTTCACTGGACCTGGCTGAACTTTTCCGGTGGGCCAACTTCTCGGAAGAAGCCCAACAAAAGGCGTTGTCCTTTACGCTCACCCGGTTTGAACACTATCTGGAAGAGCGGCAGGGAATTCGGTATGACATCGTGGACGCTGTCATCGGGTCCGGCCTTCGAGACCTGGTGATCCTGAAGCGCCGAGCAGAGGTCCTGCATCGGATGATGGAGGAATCTCCCGAGGATTTCGAGCGCCTGGTCATCGGCCAGAAACGGCTGGCCAATATCCTGACCGGGACAGAGATCTCCGGGCCGCCGGATCCGACCCTTTTCGAGAAGGACGAAGAGCGGGCACTCTATGCGCGCATTGAGGAGATCCGGGAGCCCTACTACCAGGCTCTCCAGGCACATCGCTATCCCGAGGCTCTGCAACTTTTGATCGAAACGCGTGAACTCATCGACCGCTTCTTCGATCACGTCTTCGTCATGGTGGACGATCCCCACATCCGTGAGAACCGGCTCCGACTCCTGGCCGCAACCCGCGCCCTCTATCTCGCCTACGCCGACTTCTCCCGGATCGTGATCCCCTCCGAGCGTTGAGGCACTCCTCGACGAGGGCGCTGGTTTTTCCCGTTTCTTAAAGGTTATGCGTGTTGCGAAGAACGCCGTCTTTTATGCCCTGGCCGGCGTGGCCGTCAGCCTCCTGGCCTTTGTCCAGGTCAAAATCCTCACGCAGGCCCTTTCCAAGAGGGACGTGGGCCTGTACTTTGGGCTCTCCGGCACGGTCCTGTTTGTTGCAGAATTCCTGAAACTCGGCATTCCCCAGATTCTGCCGCGTTTCGTCCCCCTTTACGAGGCAAAAGGAGAGAACCTTCTTGCGCGCAGGCTGATCAGTATCCTCTTGTTGGGGTACGGCCTCTTGTTGGGCATTGCAGGGGGGGTCGTGTGGGGACTCTCCCGATGGGTGTTTCCAAAAAGCGCATTCTGGCACATCTTGCCATGGGCCTTTTTGGCTTTTGGTCTCCTGGCCTTTCTGCAAACGGTCTCCGTCGGGCTGGTTGCCCAGCGCCGGATCCGCATCGCCGCCCTTCTCACATTCCTCGCGCAGTTGGGATTCACCCTCCTCCTGTGGGTCCATCGACATCGATTGACCCTCGGGATCGTATTTGGGGACCTTTTGGTAGCGTCGGGCCTGATGACCGGGGTGGGCGTGCTTCTCCTGAAGCCGGCCTGGCCCAGACGATGGGCTCCAGAACCGGAGTTCTGGCACTTCTCTCGATACGCCGCGATGAGCACCGTCTTCGCACCGGTCTACCACTACTTCGACTACGTTGTGCTGGCCGGATTGACATCTTATCCGTCCCTGGCCCTTTTCGGAGTCGCCCGCCGCATCGAAAACTTCTTGCGGCGGCTCCTCTGGCTACCATTAGAGACCTTCGCCCCCGAGTTGAGTTTTCAGAGTCGAGACCCTGGCGTCGCCAAAGAGATGGCCTCCCTTCTGATCCGTAGTTATGTGCTCTTGGGTATCATTGTGGCCATCCCGGTCTGGCTATTTCGGAAGGAGTTGATCGTGCTGATCTCGCGATCGGACTATTCCGGCGCCACGTTCTTTCTGTTCCTCTTAACGTTTCATGTGGTGCTTTTATCTCTTTCCGGGCCCATGGGGGTCATTGCGAGATCCCTGGGCAACATGAAAGCCCTGTTCTGGGGGGACGCGCTGCGGAACGGCCTCTATATGGTCGTTGCGGTCCTTCTCACACAACGGTATGGCCCGACGGGCATGGCGGTCTCCTTCCTCATCTCGACCGGGATCGGCCTCGTCTATTGGGTTGTCGTCATGAGGAAGATGGAGGTCCAGGTGCCTTCCATAGGGTACCTGGTGACCTTGGGGCTCTGGGCCGGGGGGATTGTGTGGTTTGGTGAGACCGTACATCCGCTCTGGGC
>WFXO01000077.1 GCA_015490555.1 Caldifarciminota bacterium
ATATAGTATTGATCAAGAACTACTTTTGCGTAAATACTACTGGGGAATCGCCTTAGGAATTCTTCATAATATTTAATATACTCCTCCATTATTATTTTGGATGCTTTGTATTTCTTGGGTTTGGTTCTTCTCAACGCATCCCACAAAAGCCTTCGTGAAAGTTCAAGTTTTTGTCCGGGTTTCGGGCTGTAAAATTTCTTTAAAAAGTCAAATGCCTCTTTCTCTCTACCCTCCGGGGGAATCACCACAAATGTATCTTCAATCGTGGGTAACTCTACCTTACCCATCCCCTTTACCCTGACTGAGGCTTCTACGACCGGCGATAAACCCCGGGGTCCACGCCAAGACTCTCCGAACGTTCATCTAAAAAGTAACCGTGGAAGGTTACAAGGGAATCCCCAGGAGGAAAGGCTCTCCCATTGAACGGGATACCTTTTAGAATGGCGTCTACCTCCTCATAATTTTTGGACAATTCTTCTCCCCTTTCATTGAACACATGGAAATCCCAGCTTACCCTGTCGATGTAAAGAGTATCCCCGGAGATGTTACGAAGAACGGTTCTGAGGAAAGGATTAATCATCTGGTAAACCGTATCTTGCAAGAGTTTTCCCTCGAACTCAAATAATTTTTGCTCAACACCGCCGATGAGTACCAAACTTAAAAACAATCCCACCATATTACCACTCCTTTTAATTGTGAATCGGTTTTCCTCGGCGGAAGACCACACTGGCGAATTCGGCTGTCTGGATCGCAAACACCATAATTCTTGCCTGTGTCTGAAGACATAATAACCTCGAGAGGCAGTTTCTGCAAATCCCTGGAGACCTCTGTCCCGAGGTCTCTATGCCCCCTCATACATCCGGGAACGGAAGTTTTTCACAAGCCCCTTCTTCATCGCGAACTTCTATCCCTTGGGTTTCCGTTTCACCTCCACCAAGCGCTGGGATCGATTTACGGCAAATTAAAGGGGGTTCTCTTCTTGCTTTCGGAAAAGGTCGAAATTTTGCCATCTCACACCCTTCCTGATGCACTCCTTGGGTTACAAAATACTGGAGTGTTCTCCTTGCCATAAAGGAAACGAACCCGATGGGTCAATTTTCTGGTGCCGGGGGGAAAGGGTATTGAAACGGCCCACAATTCCCTGGCACGTTGCCCACAGGCCATGCTCAAAAGAATGCATTTTATGCGGAAGATCAGCATTTCTATAATTATTTTGTCGATAGAACTCTGTGAGTTCACACAACCCACTTGACAAAAACCATCCAATAGACTATTTTATACGGAAGGGAAACTGATCGAAGGGGACATAGCAAGGCTCTCCTTCCTTCAGTCCCGTAGTCTCTAAAAAGGAGGTGCTTTATGGCTCCACCTCGATTTTTTAGAGTTTTGGTTGTTGGGCTCTTCCTTTTTATCCCCATATCCATGGCCGCGGTCACATACACATTAATCAGTCCATCTGGTGGATTTTGGAGTGACACCACCATCTGGTCCCCTTCCGGTTATCCCAGTTATGGAGACACAGCGATCCTGAACCAGCCGGGTGCAACGGTGACGCTGGACAGGAACACCACGATCCACGGCCTTCAAGTCAGCCAAGATGCAATTTTGGTCATTCCGGGTCCTTACCGTCTAAACCTCTTTGGAACGGGGGAAATCGCGGAGGGAGGCGAGATCCAGGTGATCAACAATGGGGTTCTCAACGGCAACGACAACCTCACGGTTCGTGGGTTTCTTACACTGAACAACGGCTCGGCCTGGTTGGTCCGCCTGGCCGACGGATCCATTCGCCCTCAGGGGAATGTAGATTCTCTGAGTTATACGGGGATTTCTTCTAACGGTGATGTAAACTGGACCGGGGACACCTTGTATGTCCAGGGCACGAATTTGGGGCTTTTTTACCTCCATGGACGCGTGCTGCACATCCCTGGTTGGTCTATTACCTTCCACAATCGTGGCCGGATTGTCAAGGCCATGGGCCCCGATTCCGTTGTGATCTACCCCTACGGCGAATTTTCTATGGATTCCCTGAGTTCCCTATGGGTCCAGCAGGGGAAGGTCGTGATCCACCAACTTACGGCTACAGCCTGTACTCTTCGGCTGGGTCTCTCCCCCTTAGATCAGCAGCCGTCACCCCAGATCGTTTTCCCCAACGCGAACCGCCTTTCAGTCTTTGAGGATGTTCGGTTCACCGGGAACGGGGAGGTGGTTTTGAATGCATGGAATGCCTTTCGAGGGGAAACCCGGATCGGTGCAAACACACAATTCCTCAACCAAGACTACCTGAACATTGATGGACCGCTTGATGTCGTGCGCGTCGATGGGACCTTGTTGGGAGGAGACATTGTGGGAAACGGCCAGTTGTTCATCGAGAATGGAGGGGTATTCCGGCCCGGTTACGGTGGCGATACCTCCGATGTCTCTGTCCCCATCATCATAGAGCCCTATGGATCCATGATTTACACAGAAGGACTCTTCCGTCTTAATTCCTCCGACTCCGTCGTCGTGAATGGATATGGCCATTTTACGATAGAAGACTCAGCCATTGTGGGGCATCGATTGGGTCGGGTGGGAAGCATTTACTACTACCCGATCATCAGAAATCATGGGAACTTCCAGGTCTTTAACACCGTTCCTTTCACCATTGAGGCGAGGGTCGTTAATGAGCAAACCCCCGTGTACAACACGATTTTGAGAGCGACAGGACCTTTAACTATTGCCCAAGGGGGCGCCGAAGGAGGTCGGTTTCAGGTCGATTCCGGCGCAGTGCTCCGTTTCGATCCCGGCCCTCTCTTCGTATCTTCCCTCAGGGGAGAAGGAATCATCCGTACCTCCGGTCTTGAGGGCATTGTGGTGGACTCCTCTATTCCATCTGGAACCATTGATTCCGTTACACTCCAGGATTCCTCTGTTTACTCGCATCTATGGGCTTCCCTAACTTTACTGTATGATGCAACCTATGAGAAACTTCAGGGGCGGACTTATACCCATGGGGCATCGTTCGACATTTATGGCACTCTGCTTTGGAGAGGCGGAGGATTCCAGTTAAGCAACAATTCCCCGTTAGATCAGGATTCGACGGGTTCATTGATCGTCAAACAGGGGGGGACTCTGGTCCTCACGGATACGGCCACGAAGGAACTCCGCGGTTCCTCACCACTTCTGAACCACGGGGTCATCCGCTGGGAATCTGGGCATTTGCGGGTTTATGGAAGATTGGAAAACGATTCCCTCCTCCGGATCGTATTCTCCAGTTCACAGGATGACTGGGGGATCCTGGGGCCCCCTTCTGTTGGAGAGGGGTGGCTGATCAACCGCGGTGAGATCCGAAAGGAAGGGCCAGGTGCCTGGCTTCTTGCAAGCAATGTGAGATACAGAAATGAAGGGTTGATCTGGTGTCAGGAAGGGGAAATGACGTTTGAAGGAGCGGGACGACATACAACGGCAGCCGAAATCCGAACCCAGCAAGGAACTCTCTGGCTTTCCGGTGCGGATACATTAAACGGAGCACGCATCGCAGGTGCTGGAAACAGCACAGGGGAAGTGATCCTCAATAGTGGACTCTATGTCCAGAACTATGCCATTGTGGATACCTCCGGCAAGATCCTGTTGGTAGGACCTGGGATTGTCCGGGGGGATACTCTCTTCGTAGACGGCAAGATGATTTGGAGACGAGGGACTCTGGGGGCATTGACATATATTCGACCACGGGGGACACTTTCACTCCAGGGCGATTCCCTCCGCTCCCTCGTGAATATTTTACAGGTTCAAGGCAAGATGATTCATACAGGAGGGATCGTGGAGTTATCCACAAATACCTCCCGATTGGTTGTATCAGGGGACAGCGGCCTTGTGGCCCTTCGGGATTCCGGAGTGGCCTTTGACGGCGGTTTGTATGAGGAGGGGAAAATTGTTCTGAATGCTGGAGGGAGGATACATGTGGATACGCTTCTTACAGCCAGGGTCCTTCAAGGGGAAACAACACATGTCAGCATTCATGTGCCCATTGTTAGCCACAACGGTCGAATCGGTGCCTCCCCCTCGGGTGTGGAACTGCTTTTAGAAGGAGGGGCTGGTTCCTACGCTGATTTCACTACAATCCTCCCTGGTCAAGGACGTGTGGTGTTTGCTTCTCCCTCTTCCCGGCCGGATACCCTCAAGGGAGTCGTTGTGGCCGCTAATGCATTCGCTTCGGTCCGAGGATTGGTCTATCTTCCTTCCGGTGGAGGTTTTTTCCCTACGAACTTGACCGTAAGAGGGACTTTTACCCTGGAGACTGGACGGATCGAAGGACAAGGAGAGACAAAGGTTGATTCTGGAGGTATCTTTAACTGGGACGGCGGAACAATCCACGGGGATCAAACCCTCTCTGTTTTCGGAGAGTTCAGGGTTTGGGGGAAAAACCTCTTCTTGGAGAACAACGCGAAGGTGATCATCGGGGATCTCTTACACCCGGGCCAATTCGAGGTTAAGGATACCGCATCCCTGCTCCTTCTTCGAAGCACGATTATAATCAATACGGCGGGCGATCTCCGAATTGCCGGTGCAATCGCCCTCTCTGATAGTTCGGTGATCGAAAACAACGGTACCCTGCACTTTATCGGCGAAGATCCCTCCATAGTTGGAGAAGCCTTTTGGAGTGCCCCTTCTTATCTTTTGCACTATGGCGTGATCGAGGTATCGGTAGTAGACACTGCGGGTACATATGATGTTGTCATAGAGAGCAATGGAGCAGAATGGCGTTTCCTTTCTGGCCTTTATATAATTGCTCTCGGACCGTTGGTGTCCTCGTATAGGCAAACCCTATTTAATCTTCAATCCGGAGATTTATTTTTGTTGGGGGAAATTCATACTCTGTATTCAGGGACCGAATTCACCCGATCGTCATCCCCCCGGAAGGAGATCAACCCAGGGATCCGAACGCAGGGGAGGGCTCGTTTGAACGGCAAAATCGAGATTGCGGGTGAGGTAACCGTTGATACAGGTGTAACGGTAGTGTTAGAGGGGGGGAATCTTCTCCTGCCGCAAGACTCTTCTTATTTTATCGTTCAGGGGACATTCCAGTGGAACGGTGGTAATATCAAAGCAAACGGTCTGTTCGACATCCTAAGGGTTTCTCCTTCCGGCCTCTTCCATATCCTTCTTCAGCCGACCTACACCAACTATATGGATACCCTTGCCGCACCGTTTTTCAATCAAGGAACGGTGCTTTGGGATTCAGCATCCTCTGAGGGGCTCGTCCAGCGTTCTTTTCTCATCTTTAACGACACTTCTGGAACCTTGATCATCCGTGCCAATACCATCTTAGACGCCCGGCAACTTTTTCAAAACTTCGCGGCCATCATAAACCGCGGGCAACTGGTTTTCGATGTCAACGGGGGATTCACGCTAACGGGCGACTGGCCCCTGGCAATCCAGAACTCCGGAACGCTGAATCTATTAAGGGGGGATGTTACCCTTTATGGAAACCTGGTTCAAACCGATGGCCTGACCCACCTGAATGCCGGGACCGGCCTGTATTTTCCCAGTGATTCTTTTCTCCTCCGTGGGGGAGCGTTGGTGGGAGACGGGAGTCTCAATGGCACCGCGGTGGTAACCGGCGGAGTCGTGTCTCCCGGCCTCTCCCCGGGTACCCTCACCATCGGCCCCACGTACCGGCAGGATTCGGTCGGGACCCTGGAGATCGAACTCGGCAGTTCCGCGTACGACAAGGTGAATCTTGGACCGAACACGACTTTGGGCGGCCAATTGGACGTGTCCTTCTCTGGAGGCTTCACCCCTTCCGGCGGAGAACGCTTCCCCATCCTTCAATATCCCGCAGGAGACCTCCCACAGGGTGACTTTGCAACAAAAAACTTTCCTTTTCTCCCTCCCAACCAGCAATTTCGGACTGCGAAAACAGATACGGCCTACCTCCTCAAAATCATCAGCGCCCCTGTGGCCGAAATGGACCTCGTTGATCTCGACGAGGATCAGGACACCCTCCTAAACCTCAAGAGCAACGATAGCGACCCGGACGGCGATAGTATTTTTATCACCGAACTGATCCTTGCCGGCACACAGGGAACCGCCGTCCTACAGCCCGACGAACGGGTCGCTTACACCCCACCCCAGAACTTTTTCGGACAGGATAGTTTCCGCTACATCCTTCAGGACACCACAAACATGGCCGATACGGGCCTGGTGCTGATCACTGTCTACCCGGTCAACGACACCCCGGAAGTCTCCTTTGCTCCAATTCTTTGGATGCTGATTCTTAATGAGGACGACTCCGCCACCCTGGATCTGGATGACTATGTGGAGGACCCAGACAACCCGGATAATGAACTGACCTGGAGCATTGGCCCTGCAGCGAGAAACAAAAGGACTTCGTCGCTCGATAGGATGAAGCCGACCCTCCCAAAAGGGAGGACTTTCCGCCGAAACAAACCCGACCTTTTGGATCCCCCAAACACTCTCATCCCAACAAAACATGAGAACCCACCCAACACAATCCACACCACAAACTCCTCTGACCGGATTCGTCTGAATGGCCTGAACATCTCTGTGGACCCGACCACCCATGTCGCCACCTTTTGGGGGGACCCGGACTACAACAATCCGAACGGGATCACCGTGACCTTCACCGCAACGGACCCTGAGGGTGCTTCGGGATCCGATGACCTCCTGGTGATCATACAGCCCGTTCCGGACCCGCCGGTGGCGATGGATGACCAAGCAACCACCGATGAAGACACTCCGGTGACCATCCCCATCCTGGCCAATGACTACGATGTGGACGGCGACCCCATTACCCTCGTGGGTGTGAATACCAATGGAACCCAGGGGGACGTACAGGTCAATCCCGACCAAACCGTCACCTACACCCCACCTCCGGACTTCCATGGCCAAGATCAGTTCAGTTATACCATCACCGATGGACAATTCACCGACGATGCGTTGGTGATCATCAATGTCCTCCCGGTCAACGACCCGCCGGTCGCCCAGGATGATTCAGTCACCACCGATGAAGACACCCCGGTCACCATCCCCGTCCTGGCCAATGACACCGACGTCGACAACGATCCCTTGACGGTCATCGGCTTGATCCTGACGGGCACCCTCGGCTCAGCCGTCATCGATCCCGGAGGCCAAACGGTCACCTATACCCCGGCCCCGGACTCCACCCGCCCGGACCACTTCGGCTACATCGTGAGTGATGGACAGGCATCGGATACCGGCTGGGTCACGGTCACCATCAACCCGATCAACGACCCGCCGGTGGTCTCTGGTATGCCGGACATTGTGTTCAAAGAAGATAGCAGTGCAACCCTGGCCTTAGATCCGTATGTGAGTGATCCGGACAACACCCCCGACGAGATGACGTGGACTGTAGAGGTGTTGGGAATGTCCACAAAGGTTGAACCGGCCCGATTCTTGCCTTCTTTTGGGAAACTTCAAAAACCCTCTCCCCGCATCCTACCCCGTCTGTTCCACCTGCTCCAGGATTCGCTCACCGTGGTCATCGACCCGGTGACTCGGGTCGCCACCTTCTGGGGGACGCCCAACTGGTATGCAGACAGCATCCCGGTGGTCTTTACCGCGACGGATCCTGAGGGGGCGTCGGATTCCGACACCCTGTTGGTCACCATTCTTCCGGTGAACGATCCTCCCACGAATTTTGTTCGGCTCTGGCCCGAGGATGACGATACAATCCTCGGGGACTCCATGATCCGGTTGATCTGGAGTAGTTCCAAAGACACCGTTGAAGGAGACAGCGTGTGGTACTTGCTGAGGGTGGTCATTGAAGGGACATGGAGGGACACCCTGGTGGACACGACGGTGACGGTTGGAGATACCCTGGTCGAGTGGGCGATGGACAGTGTGATGCTCACAGGGATCTGGAGGATTGGCTGGGATGTGTGGGCGACGGATAGCATGGACACAGTGGAGGCAGAGAACGGTCACGGTTTGTTCTACTGGGCGGTGACTGGAGTGGAAGAGCGGACCCAGGATCACCAGAGAGTTCAGATCATCGGGGGGTATCCGAATCCGTTTGTGCATGAGGTGGTGTATGTGATCACAGGAGATGGCCCCAAACGGATCCAGGTGGACGTCTACGATGTGGTCGGGCGGCGCGTGTGGACCTGGAACGGAGAGGCCGAAGGCAGGACAGTGGTCCGCTGGGATGGACGGACGCTAAGAGGTCACAAGGTCCGGAAAGGGGTGTACATTGTGCGGATGAGGGTATGGCAGAATTCGAACCTGATGGCTAAGCGAACAGATTTCCTGATCAAAGTCAAGTGAGTGAACTTTTTTGTGCCTTTTTCATGCTGAGTGAGGACTGACTTCTCAGTGCAGGAACGGTAACAATGCCGTGTCTTGAGAACGTTGATTTCGAATATGGGTACCTTCCGATCCCTGGCTGAAAGGGCGTGAGAGTTTTGGGGTTTACAGGCTTTCCCAGGTCCGTTTGAGGAGCGCGGTGTCCTCCTCCAGGTTCGGACTTTCGCAGATGATGATTCCAGAAACCCCTTCATCCCGGAAGGCACGAAGGAGGTCCTGATACCGGAAATCCGACTCCTCTAAGATCAAGTGTTTTCGTTCCCCTTTGGGGCCGTAGTCGATCCCGGAGAC
>WFXO01000078.1 GCA_015490555.1 Caldifarciminota bacterium
TGGATCGAACCTGGAAATGGGCGCTGTCGCGGGTGTCGAACGGATCAAGAATCCGATCCTCCTGGCTTATAAGGTCATGTCCGAAACGGATCATGTCCTCCTGATTGGAGACGGCGCAGAAAAGTTCGCACGAACTCTGGGATTTCCCGTCTATGACCCCATCACCGAACGCCGAAGAGAACAATGGAAGAAATTGCGAGAGAAACTCCTCCACGGAGATACTCGGCATTACAAAAAGATCCAGAAACTGATTCAGGAACACCCGGAACTCCTCAAAGGGACCGTGGGTTGCGTAGCGCTCGACGACAAGGGGGAAATCGTCGCCGGTACATCGACCGGTGGAACTTTCCTTAAACTCTTTGGTCGCGTCGGGGATACCCCCATTCCGGGGGCTGGAACTTACGCAACTCCTTCGGCGGGTGCCTCGGCCACCGGGATTGGCGAGGGGATCATGCGGGTCTTACTCTCCAAACTGGTCACGGACCTCATTGGGACCGGGATTTCACCTCAGAAGGCATGTGAAGCGGGGATTGATTTCTTACAGCAAAAGGTAGGCTTGGAAGCGGGGGTCATCGCCTTAAACCAAAACGGTGAGTTCGGGCTTGCTTATAACAGCGACCATATGCCTGTGGCGGTGATGCGAGAAGATTTCTCCGAGCCTCGCCTGTTTGGGCTCCCAGAATAGGCTTGCCCTTCACTTTTTGTCTCATCCCCGCCTTTCCCCAAATTCCTCTCTCGGAATTTATGAAGGTCCTTAGTAGATTTTGACCCCAGAGACCCGTATCTTTTAGAACCGGTCAAGGCCGACCGAAGTTTTGGTTGTAAAAAGGAGGTTATCGCATATGAAAAAGGTCCATCATATCCTCGGGGTCCTTCTGATGGTGGCCCCGCTCCTCGCCGTCAAGCCCTTCGGGCCAGAAGACCCTTACCGAGAATTCCGGAATCGAACCCACAACCTGCCCCTGAAAGGACTCTGGATGGATCTAGGGGCTCGTACTCCGAAAGGCCAGTGGCTCACGCGAGCCCAACTGGATGCCGGACCCTATCCGGGGCCGATTACCCAGGCTGCCCTGGAATATCTCCGGGATGAGGGGGAAGCCTATGGGGTGACTCCATCCGTTCTGCAAGATCTCAAGGTTCGAAAAGTCCTGACCACCTCTTCAACTGACCATGTTCGTTTTCAACAGACTTATCATGGAATCCCGGTTTTTAGTGGGGAATTAGTCGTTTCCCGACGTCTTTCAGACCAACGAATCACTTTCGTCTCCTCACGAATTTACCCTATTCACTCCGTTCCTTTGACTCCACAGATCTCCGCGGATGAAGCGTATCAGTTGGCATTACAAAACTTCCCAATCCAACATATCCTCGCCCAACTTCCGCCAGAATTGATGATCTATCCCCAAGGCAACGGACGACTGGTCTGGCGGGTCCAAATCCCGTCGGACAACCCAGTGGGGGATTGGGAGTTCTTCATCGATGCTCTCTCGGGTGAGTTGGTCTTCCTGCGGGATCAATCCAAGTACGTGGATGGCCAAGGCCTCGTTTTCTATCCGGACCCCCTGACCACGTCCCATCACTACTACAACGACAGTCCCGAGTGGGCCGACAATGGAGACCAAGACAACGACTCCCTGAACAGCCAACGGTTCTTAGTGACCCTGAGAGATCTTACAGATACGGGCTCCGGCTATTCGCTGGACGGCCCCTTCGTGAACCTTCAAGATATTGAGAGCCCCCCAGACGTGTTCCCCGTTCTTCCTGATCCCAACGGGTTCCAATACACACGCTCTCAGCAAGAGTTTGAAGACGTGATGGTGTATTTTCACATTGACAACGTCCAGCGTTATTTCCAAGACTCTCTGGGGATCTTTTTTGCGAACAACGAATCCCAAGACTGTGACCCCCATGGTCTGAACGGTGCGGATAACTCCCACTACTCCCCCTCTCTGGATTACATCGCGTGGGGGGAAGGGGGCGTAGATGATGACGAAGATGCCGATGTGATCCTCCACGAATACGGTCACGCCATCCAGGACGACATCGTTCCGGGCTGGGGCGTCACCCACGAGGCCGCGGCGATGGGAGAAGGATTTGGAGACTACTTAGCAGTCACCTACGCCATCGCTGTGGACACGTTCCGGTGGGCGGACGTCTTTACATGGGACGGCCATAACCCATTCTGGCCTGGACGCTCGGCCAATATGGACTCCTATCACTACCCAGAAGATGCCGCCCGAGAAATCCACGATGCCGGCCAACTCTGGTCCAGCGCTCTCATGGACGTATATTGGGCGTTAGTCCAGCAGATGGGGCTCACGATTCCCCAAGCGCGGAAAGTGATCGACGCTTTGGTGATCACCCACCACACGTATCTCACCGCCACGGCCACCATGCCGGAGGCCGCCAATGCGATTATTCAAACAGACATCGACCTCTACGGAGGGTCCCACTTAGGGGTCATCCTTCCGATCTTTGATGCCCGTGGGTTCATCGATCTCTCCGCCTATGTGCCCCAAATTGTCCACGATCCCCTCCACGATACAGAAGACGTGATCGGGCCCTACCCTGTGGTTGCTCAGGTGATTCCAGCGATTGCGCCGATCGATTCGGTCATGGTGTACTACTGGACGAGCCTGACCCCCTCGGACACAACGGCATTATGGATGACCCCCATCGGAGCGGACTCCTTTGAGGCCCAGATCCCGGGTCCCGGGGCAGAAGCGGACGTTTTCTATTACATCTACGCAGTGGACACCTCGGGCGCATGGGCCACAGATCCCTCCGGGGCGCCGAACACCGTGTATCAATTTCATGTCGGCCCCGATACAGAGCCTCCCACCATCACCCACACACCGATTCCTCAAGAGTTTTCACAAACGCGTTGGCCGGCAACGGTCCAGGCGACCGTGACTGACAACCTCGGGGTCGATTCGGTCTGGGTGAACTGGATGTACAACGGGACACCACAACCTCCTCTGACCCTGCAACCTCAGGGAGACGATCTCTATGCGGCGGACTTTCCACTACCGACCGTCAACATCGGGGATTCTATTGCTTACCAAATCTCAGCCGTGGACCTGTCCAGCAATGCGAACCTTACGGTCTGGCCCAGCCCTGGAGACTTCTATACTTTCCACATTGTGCAGACCTTGGGTGTTGTGTTAGTCATCAATGACGACACCGGTGACCGCTCGGATCTGGACAAAGGTGGAGCCGGGATCCGAACATTCGAAACCGGAGAAACGGCAGATTCGATTGCTTCTTGGCTGACTCAGATTGGATATGATGTGACCCTGGAGGAAGCGGCAACGACGGACCCAAGCACCTGGCCGTCCTATGATTTCATCGTTTGGAGTTCTGGGGAAGATGTCACGACGGTGGGGCAACAAACCGCATCCGGTGGGCCTCCATATGCAGACCAGAGGCGCCAAGATCTGCTAAACTTCTTGAATAACAACGGGAAGGTCTTTTTTGAAGGGGGCGAACTGGGGTGGGATGCGCAAGCGGGTTCTTCCGGCGACCCCCTTTTCGCGGCACAAGCACTCCACATCACTGATTGGTCCACGGATAATCCGATGGACTTGCACCTAATCCATCCCACGCATCCCATCGCCACTACTCCCAATGCTCTGCCCACTTTGATCTTGCGGAATGATACCGGCACAGGATGGGGAGATGGAGATGCGCTGACCATCACGCCGGATGCCACCCTGGTTTTCGAAACCACTGCATATCCGGGGGAAGCCGGGATCTTAGCCTCCAACGACGGGAAAACAGTCTTTACGGCCTTCAACTTCTTAACCCTCGCGGACTGGAATCAGGCAAAAGATCTGTTGGAAAACATTGCGGAGTATCTGATGCAAAGCGTTGAGGCATCCGAAAACACACAGATTTTGAACCGTCCGTTCCAAGTCTTTGTTGTGCCTCAAGGCTTATCCATCCGATATACCAGATCTTCGACCGAACCCATAGAGATTCTGATCTACGACCTCACTGGTCGCCGCATCTGGCAAACAAGGGTGACGCCACGCCTTCGATCTGGTGAAACCCTCTTGCGTTTACACATCCCCCTGGGAGTATACTTCTACAAGATCGTCCAGGGTTCTCAGTCTCAAAGAGGCAAATTCGTTTGGCTCTATTGACCAGCATTCAACCTCCCCGGGGCACTGTGAAACGATCAGGGCTCCGGGGAGGTCCCTTTGCATTGCTCTTCGATCCACCGAGTAAGGGTCCGAGCACGGAGACTCACTCCCTCATCGGCCAAGTGTTCCGCTTCTTGGGATGTTAAGAAAGTTTGGATCTCGTCCTGTAGGCGTCTGAGTTTCCGAATTTTGTCTTGGGGGTTCAGGGGTTTTTCTCCCTGCAATTTCAGGGAACCTTCGCGAAGGCCCTCCGCAAAGTACCAGTCCTTGAGCCAAAGAAATCCATGGGTCACGAGAAGGATCCCAAGTCGAGTGAGGGCTGGCGGGCCCCCACGTCGCAAGGCTCGGTCGGTCGTTGTGTCATTGTGATATTCAACAAAAATCCGTCCGCCTGGAGGCAACACCTCGCCCCAAAATTGAATGATCGCCCGTTCTATTTCAGAGCCGTGGAAGTTCCCAATCTCTTGGGGAATCTGCGTGCGGATATTGAAAAGTTCTACCCAGGGTCGGTAATAAGGGGGACGACCGAGAAAAATCTTCATATCCAGAATCAGAAACGCCTCTCCCTCTCGAATGACTGCCAAGACATGGTTTTCCTCTTCTCGAAACCGTCCCGGAGTCCGTCGGACACTCCGAAGGAGGCCCTGAGAAGTGTAGAGTCCCTGAGACCGCCAAAATTCACCGATCTGAACCCAATCCAGAGGGTAGGACCGCACGATTTCAAGACTACGGTCATTGACCTATTCAATCAAGAATGGATCCTTGTCCGAACATTGCAGGGCAGATTCTCAACCCTTTATGATTTTTCACCCAATCCAACACCCACAGGAAAGGAGGAACGACAATGGTCACACCCCAGGATCTACAGGATGTTTTGCAGGTCTTCAAGAAGAACAAAACCATGGTCCTCTCGACGTCTGGTGATGGACTGTGGTCTTCCCGTGTGTACTTTGCCTCCCGGGGCTTAGAGATCTATGCCATTATCGAACAGTCCAAAAATTTCCAGAACCTACAAAAAAACCGCAAAGTTTTCTTCGTGATCGATCGTGGAGTTCCCGATTTATTTATCCAGGGAGAAGGTGAGGTTGAGGTTTTGGGGAATCCGGCGGAGAGACCGGAAGAACGGGCCCTTTTATTCCAGAAGAACATCGAACTGATTCCTTTTGTGAAGAAAATCCCCAATACCGTGGTGGTTCGCATCCGCCCGACACGCATTTTCCTTTCCGACTTTCGAACTGTGTTTAAACCACGGAAAGAAATTGTCATCACGGAGGAAATCCTCGCCCAGACGAGGCAACTGGACCGGGGGATTTCCAAATTGGCAGCCTATTTCAAAGCCACTCGGCCCTTTGCTTTCACCGCAACCTTAGTTTCCGTGGTCATTGGGGCACTCTTGGCCCCCCAAGTTCATTGGGGCCTTCTCGCATTGACTTTTTTAGGGGTTCTCTTCATCCACGCTGGGGTCAATGCCTTGAACGACCTTATGGATTACAAGTACGGGGTGGACGATTGGCTGGTGTTGGGCGCCTCTCGAACACTCCAGGATGGGTTGCTGACTCCCAAAGAACAGACCCGATGGATCATTGTGCTCCTGTCTCTGGGGGCCCTCATCGGCCTGGTGTTGGCCTGGAAAATTGGCCCCTGGGTTCTGTACCTGGGCATCCTTGGCGGGATCTTGGGCGTTTTCTATCAGATCCGGCCTTTAGGGTTGAAATATCGCGCCCTCGGGGACCTCTCCGTTTTCCTGGCCTTTGGACCCCTTTTGACGCTGGGATCCTATTACGTCCAGACTCGGCAACTTTCTTGGGTCCCGGTTCTGGCGGCCATCCCGATTGGTCTTCTGGTCATCGGCATCTTGCATGGCAACAACTTCAGGGATCTGGTGGAAGATATTCAGGCCGGATACCGAACTGTGGCCTCGATTTTGGGGATCCGGGGTTCCTCCGTGTACTACCTGCTGCTGGTCACCCTGGCCTATCTCAGCCTCATCGTCTTGGTTGTCTTCCGCATCCTGCCGTGGCAAACGTTGATCGTGCTGTTCTCCCTGCCTTTGGCCCTGAGGAATATTCGGCTGGCTTATCGTCCGGACTATCTCCAATTTGGTCTTTTGGACCTCTTCACAGCCCAGTTACACCTGGCATTTGGCGTGTTGGTGACTCTGGGACTGCTAATTTCGAAATACTTAACATAGTACTGCCGGGCCTAAGAGGACTTCTTCCCGGCTTGATCGAGGACAGATCGCAGCATTGGAGCCAGATCAGAAACTTTCACGGGCTTTGCGAGCCAGGCTGTGACTTGGCGTTTGAGATCTGAATGTTCTTCTCCCAAGGAATATCCGCTCATCAAGATGATTGGGATATCCTGCCGGATCTTTTTTAACTCCCGAATAAGGTCCGCACCCGACATCTCGGGCATCACGAGATCGGTGATCACCGCCGCGATTTGATTTCGGTAACGCTGAAAGAGAGAAAGCGCCTCGGAACCACTGGTCGCGGAAAATACTTCGTACCCCAGATTGGCCAGGGCGTGTCGGTACAGTTCTAACACTGTAGGATCGTCCTCGACCAGTAAGATTTTCTCCCCCCTCCCTCGAGGGAGGGAATGAACCTTTTTGATTTGCTCTTGGGTTTTTCGGTGGTACGCTGGGAAATAAATTCGGAAGGTCGTCCCCACCCCCACCTCGGACTCAACGTCAATAAACCCTTGGTGTTGTTTCACGAGCCCGTAGACTTGGGATAATCCCAGTCCTGTACCTTTGGGGCCTTTCGTGGTAAAAAACGGATCAAAGATGCGAGGCAAAATCTCCCGAGGGATTCCCTTCCCTGTATCCGATACCTCAATGCAGATCCATTCCCCAGGTTTCATTTCCGGGAACAATGGCCCCTGATCCGGTTGCAGAACAAACTTATCCAGTCGAAAGGTTAGGGTCCCGCCCTGCGGCTCCATCGCATCTCTGGCGTTCACCGCAAGATTGGTTAAAATCTGCTGCAACTGCGTGGGATCCGCAAGGATGAAATATTCTTCTTCTGGATCATACTCCAGACGGATTTCTATGTTTTCCGGGATGGTTCGTTGTAGCAACTTCACCATTTCTTTGAGGAACGGCTTGAGGTCTAAGGGTTGCTTAGCAGGTTTCGTCTGACGACTGAAGTCCAGAATCTGGCGAATCAATTTGGCCGCTTGAAGCCCCTGCTGGTAAACCACATCGATCTTCTGGCGTGCCGATTCAGGCAGATCCTCACTTTTCTTTAAAAGTTCAGAAAAGCCGATAATGACCGTCAGGATATTGTTAAAGTCGTGAGCGATCCCGGCGGCCAATTGTCCTATGGAGGCCAGACGGGTTTGAATCTCCGCTCGAGTCTGCAATTCCCGTTCTTCTGTCACATCCCGGATCAAAATGATCCACTGTTCCTCCGGGATCCCGGTGATCCGATGGGCCGTAAGTTCAAAGATGCGGGAAGGAGGCCCTGGAACAACAATCTCCACAGGCCGCGCTCTCCGTTCGGCTTTAAGAATCTTCCCGATTGGAAAGTCACAGATCTTCTTTAACTGTTGATCTTCAAACTCGCATCCCAACACTTTGAAGTATTCCGTCGCGAGACGGTTCGCATGGAGCACCCGCCTCTGTGTGTCCAGAAGGATCATCCCCACCGGTGAAGCATTTAAGACACCTTCAACCAACTGAAGTTGTCGTTTCAGGCGTTCCAGAAGCGAGAAGCGTTCCAATGCCGTCCCGATCGCTCGGCCGATATCCTCAATAAAACGGATATCTTCAGGGTACCACGCACGGACCTGATCGCTTGCGATTGCAATTCCCCCTAAACGGCGATCCCCGACTTTCAACGGACCAACCAAGGACGACCGAATGCGGAATTGAAGGAAGGTGTCCTTGACTTTTGCAATCCATTGTTGGATCTTTGACAAAACCTCTGAAGAGATTTCCGGAGAGGTACGGAGTTCTTCCACCACCGTAGGGGAGGCCCAGTCGTGGATGGCAATTGCGCAAGGGAGGTCTAAAGAAGCATAGAGTCTTCGGGATCTCAATTCTTGTACAAACCCTTCCGGAAGCCCATAAAGAGAGACATGGCCCTGTACCCAAAGGGCCCCGATTTCGGCGCCCATGACCTGGAGTGCATGACGGAGTACTTCGTCCAGGAGTTTTTGGATCTCGGTCTCCCGGGTGGTTAACAGGACCATCTCGCTCAGTGCCTTTTGATGGGCTGCACGCCGCTGAATCTCTTCAATCAGAAGGGCTTTCTCCAAGGCCACCGCCAAAAGTTCCGCCACAGTTGTCAACAGTGACGTATCTGCAGGACTGAAGGCCTCCGGTTTTTCATGATCAACGGCCAAAGCCCCCAAGATGTGATCTTCGACCATAATCGGTACTACAAGTTGGGACCGGATCCCCAAGGCATACAGTTCCGGCTCCTCTGATTCGCTGAGTTCCCGGGCATACACGGAGACAGCATCCCGGACCGTGCGCCCGACCCCGCCTCTTCCTAAAGGATATCGGTGTTTCCCGACCTGCACCAGTCCTCCATAATCTCCCTCCAAAGCCTGCAAAATGGCATAATAGCCTGTAGGACCTGTGAGATAGACCCGAACCCGTTCGTATCCCAATTCCATGTGGAGGACTTGTGCCACCCAACTTGCCATGTCTCTAGTGGTCACCAACCCCGCCAACCCCTGGACTATTTTGTCTAACGTCCGCCGACGTCGTGCATGACCGTACGCTTCCCCAATAAACCGAATTAACCACTCCAAGGTCTGAAGTTCTGTGGAGTCGAATGCAGAATGCCCAGAACGATAAACCGCAAGGACTCCCCAGACTCTCCCCAGGGAACGAAGTGGGACCGCAAGGATCGACACAGGTGCTGAAAACTTTCGAAGGATGGGATGGGTCGTGTCGGCTGGCTCTTCGGCGGGAGAAGACCATACTTCTGTTTTGCCAGATTCAAAGGCCTGAACCTCAGGAAAATCCGATTCGGAAATCGAGACACCCAAAGGATGGAAACCAATGGCTGCCTCTAAAATGAACCGATCTTGCTCCGGGTCAGGAATCCAGATCCCTACAATAGGAGGCGCCAGCGCATGGTGGATGACCTTGGCCGCAAGTTCTAAAACCTCCCGCGGGTCAGACTCCTGCACGATGGCATCCAACATACTTTGAAGAATTTCTGGCTGTGCAAATGTCTGAACCTGTTGAAGTTGCCCTAAAAGCCGAATCCGTTCGATGCCCAAGGCCAGGATCTCGCCGACCAAATGGTAAAAAGCAAAATCTTCAGCAGTTAAAGAGCGACCACGCTTCTGTCGAAGAAAAAGAATCCCGATGGGCGGCTCATTGGCAAGTCTCACGGGCACAAGGACATGAGGCCGCAATCTTTTCGGTACAGGAAATGCTTGCTTGATCTCAGATGGGAGGTCTTGGAATGACTGCGGGTCTTGAAGGTCGTCCCTTGATAGGGACAAGGTAGGAGAATGTCGCTCGAGAAAAGACACGGCTTCCTCCGAAAGGTGCACCGCCGCTCCCAATCTCCAAACGTCTTTCTTGTCAAGAACAAACGCCCACCCGGAGGATACGTCCCAAATATCCGTCAGTTTTTGAAGACCTTGCCGGAGCAATGCTTGGACCGTGCTCGATTCGGAGACAGCGTCCAAAAATTCTTGAAGCCTGTGGTGTAGGAGAGGGTTGGAGGAAGATTGAAAGGAAGAAGTGCCTGTTTTTTTGAGAGGGGATTCCGTCGAACATGTGGATTTTTTTGCCTTCCCCCGGCTTCGCAGAGGGCGTGATGAACGACTATGCCGGCCTGCGGTCATAAAATCCTCACCCCACTCATAAAAATTCTTATACGTGAATTTCGAGAATACACCCAACGTTCCCGACTTTCAAGGGAAAAATTGGGAAATCCCCTCCTCACAAATGCTCTACAATGCGCCCGTCCCGGAGATAGATAATCCGTTCTGCCTCTTGGGCGACTTCGGGGTCATGGGTCACCACGATCAATGTCCGTCCCTCCCGGTGAAGTTCACGGAACAACGACAAAATCTCCTGACCTGTCCGAGTATCTAAATTTCCCGTAGGCTCGTCTGCCAGGATCACGGCAGGATTGTTTGCTAAGGCCCGAGCAATTGCCACGCGCTGGGCTTCTCCACCGGAGAGTTCTGTCGGGCGATGGTCGGCCCGATCTTTTAAGCCCACGCGTTCTAAAAGTGCCAAGGCTCGGATCCGACGTTCGTGGGGGTGGAGGCGTGTATACGTCATCGGCAGTTCGACATTTTCCACCGCGGTCAAGCGGGGCAACAGGTTGAAGTTTTGAAACACAAATCCCACCTTTGACTTTCGGATTTCTGCCCGTTGGTTTTCGTTTAAACTTTGGATTTCTTTTCCATCCAGTCGGTAAATGCCCCGAGTGGGACGATCTAAACACCCCAAAATGTGCATCAATGTAGACTTGCCGGACCCGGAGGGTCCCATGATCGCAACGTATTCACCTTCTTCGATCCGTAGGTCAACACCCCGTAGGGCGTGGACTTCAACGGTGCCCATCTGATAGATCTTCACCAAGCCCTGTGTTTCGATCAACGGCCGGCCTTGCGTTGTGGACGCCATGGCTTCTGTCCGATCCCCTTTTTCCACTCCAGCGACACTTGTTGTCCATCCTCCAGTTTCGCCAACACCGGATGGGGTCCGACCGCAATGGTATCTCCTTCCGAAAGCCCATCCACGATCTCAACAACTCGAATTCCAGTCAACCCCAAAGAAACGGGAACCATCTCCACACGATCACCGTGGATACGAAAAACGACATCCCGAGACTTCCCCTCCAGCGTACGTTTCCCTAACGCGGTAAAGGGAATGACAAGGGTGGAGTCTTTCTCGCCGGTAATGATTTCACAATTTGCGGTCATCCCGGGATAGAGTTTTGGGTGACCGAGAATCCGGATGAGGATTGGATAACTCACCCCTTGGAGGGAAGTTCCCCCGGCCTGAACCGTGGTGGTCGGAATCCCGCTGATACGTTGAACAACCCCGTGAAAGAGGGTATCCGGGTAGGCATCGACCCGAATGCGTACGGGCTGGCCAGGCTGAATTTTTACCACCTCCGTCTCATCCACGCTGGCTTCCACCTCCAAGGTGTTGAGGTCCGCAATATCCATGATTACAGATCCTGGGGTATTGATCGTCCCGACCACCACCATTTCCCCCACCTCTTTGTGAACTCCCAGGACCACCCCGTCAATGGGAGAAGTGATCACGGTTTTGGCATAGGTCGAAAGGGCCTCCTCCAGTAGAGAGGAATCCACCCGGATTTGGGCCTGGAGGGTCGCATAGGCGGTCTTGGCCTCTTCGAGTGTCGAAGATGGGATTAAACTGTCTGCATAGAGTTCCTGGGCCCGGAGATAATCGTTCTTGGCTTTCTCCAGACGAGCGAGGTCTTGCTGAAGTCGTGCCTTTGCCTGTCGAACTTGCGCCAAGTATGTCGATGGATCGATCAGACAAAGCGTATCTCCCCGCTTTACCGTATCCCCTTCTTCCACCCGAATTTCAAGAATCCGTCCCATGACATCGGAGCCAATCCGGACCTGGTTTTTCGCTTGAATCTCCCCTTCCGCCTTGACCGTAGAACGAATTGGACCCCGTTTCACCACATCGACCCACACGGTTGGAGCTTGCCCTTTCGCCCGAAGGTTTAACACAATGAAGATGGCCAAGAGCCCTAAGACACCCAGCGTTGCCAAAATCTTTTTTACCATGAAAACGCCTCCCCTAATGCCAATTTCAGTTGATCCAGGGCTATCCACCACTGGATCTGGGTTTTTAAAAACTGAATTTCTGCCTGTGTGAGTTCTTCTTGTGCTTTTAACAAATCCAGGATGGAAAGAGCCCCCAGTTCGTATTGATTTTTCGACAATTTAAAAGCCTCCTGAGCCATTTCTACAGAAAGTTCCGCTATTTTCAACGACTTCCTCGCCGTTTCATAAGCCGACAGGGCCTGCTGCAACGCGACGCGCTTCTGGAGCCTAACCTTTCGTAATGTTTCAACTTGGAGGCTCCGGTTTTTGTGGCTTAACAGGGCATCCAATGGATACGTAAAGAAAGGAAACGAGAGACTGACATAGATCCCTTTCACATACCGGGATTCCTCCCAAAATCTACGCCATGTTGGAAAATCGCTCTTGTAATAGTTCCAGTAGACCCCATATTTCACGGTGGGGAGCCAGGAAAGAACGGCGGCCCAGAACGCGATCTTCGAGGCCCGGACCTCCAGGCTCTGTTTCTGAATTTCAGGATGTTGCTCTAAAAGGTCTTGCGCATGTCGAATTAGTGAATCCACAAGGGATGAATCCGGCGTGACTTCTGGGGGTTGCAAAACAGAGGCCCTCAACCTTGTTTTCCCAAGAAGTGCAGCCAGGGTTTGTTTGCGCGACAAAAAGGTCTGCATCGTTTGGATGGAATCTTGCAAGGCCTTCTGAACGGCCAATTGAGCCTGGAGTAAATCCAGTTTGACCGCTTGCCCCAGTTGGAGTTTCCGTTTCACAAGCACCAATGCCTCTCGCGCACGTTTTAAAGAGAGGGTCCGGAGACGCGTCTCCTCCTGCGATTCATAGGCTTCAAAATAGGCCTTGCGGAAGGCTACCCATAGAGTGTTTTGGAGGTTTCGATAGGACCACTGGGTCTGCAGGAGTCCCAGCCTTTGATCCAGTGCCTGGCTCCAGAGTTGTGGACTAAACAGCACCTGTTCAATGGAAAAGGCAATCGAATAGGCCTCTTCCGGCTGTCCAATGAGGTCTGGAGGAAGAGAGGGCAAAAAGGGGCGGGTTTGGCTGGAATAGGAGGCATTCAAAACGGGTGAGGGGATCAGACGGACCAACGACTGCCACCACGAGACTCGGGCAATCTCCGTTTGGTATTGGCCGATCCGTAGATCAGGGTTCTGCTGCAGAAACCATTGCACAGCTTGCGTGTAGGTCAGCGTATCCCCCTGAAGGGCGATCAGGAGCACCAGGCTCCAGAGGGTCATGCCTTCCCTCCCGGAATGAGAGAAAAGATGAGGATGTAGAGGATCCAAACTCCAAAAACAAATCCATAGGTCTTCTTCCGTTCAACCTGATAAAGCACGGAGAGGCCGACGGAGGAGACAACGAGCGCCCATAGGGTAAAGAGGTCAACGTGTACGAGGACCTTGTAGAGATAGGTCATCTCCATGCTCTTCGGAAGAAACACCGAGAGATCGAAATGGATTTGTGGGGTTTGGGTCACTCGGATCAAAATGCTCTTCAGGAATGTGCCAATCCCAGAGATCCACGAGGCAAAGGTCGCAACCAGAACGCCGTAGGTATATTCACCCACACCACCAAACAACGGCATAAAGATGTTATAGACCAAGCCCTGGAGGAGGATCTTGACGGGAACGATGATGAGGGTGGCAATCAAGGTAGTGGCGAGGAATCGGTTGTAGGTAAATCCTTCAAATTCCTTGCCGGCCTTTGCCATGGCCTCTTGAGCCCGTTCTAAGGCGATCTGGAAGGTCACGGGACCTGCGATCATCACGGCGATCAACGCAACCACAATGACCCCCAGAAACGGAATCCAAACTGCGGGTTTCTGTTCAAAAACCTCCGCAGGTTTGACCCAAATCGTAATCAAGTCCTTCATTTCGGCCTCCTTGTTTACGATGGTGCTCCTTCATTACTCGTAACGTAAGGCTTCAATGGGGTCCATCCGTGCTGCGACCGAGGCAGGATGGATCCCGAAAAAGAGTCCGACCAACGCGGAGAACCCCACACCCACGAGCACGCTCCACAAGGGCATGGAGGAAGGTAACGGCGTAGTCAAATCCACAATCTTTGCGATTGCAAAGCCCACAAAAACGCCAAACACACCGCCAGTGGCCGTAAGAACGATGGACTCCAAGAGGAATTGCAATAAGATTTCTCGCCGTTTTGCCCCTACGGCCATCCGGAGCCCAATCTCCCGGGTTCGCTCCCGGACAGAGACCAGCATGATGTTCATGATACCTATGCCCCCCACGAGTAAAGCCAAGGACGCAATCGCAATCATCGCAAAGAAGATCCCTCCGGTGAGTTTTCTGTAGGCTTCGACTAAGATCTCCTGGGTATTCAGGCCGAAGTTGTTTTCCTCATCGAACCGGAGTCCTCGGCGGACCCGCATTAGTTCCTCAATCTCTTGAATGGCTTGGTTCATTTTCCCTTCCGCCACTTGAACGGCGATGGCCAAGGAGGTAAACACTCGAAACGGCCCTCGAGGAGCAAAATATTTTTCAAACGTCGTACGAGGAATGACCACCATGTCATCGAGATTGTTCCCCAAAAAAGAGCCCCGCTTTTTTAAGACCCCGACGACCAGGAACCGGTGGCGACCGAGTCGGATTTCTTTGTCAAGGGGGTCTTCCCCTTCAAAAAGTTTTTCGGCCACGTAACTCCCCAAAATAACCACCTGTCGCCGATAGATGACATCCTCTGGGAGAAGGTCACGGCCCCGTTCAACCTCATATCCCACAATTTCCAAATATCCGGGCTCTGTTCCTACGGTTTCCCCCACATCAAAGGAAATCTCCCGGTAGCCTACTTGGGGACCACTCCACGTTCGAAGGAAGGGCACTGCGCGGCGTACGGAGGGGAGACTTGCAATCGCCTGTGCATCCTCCACGGTCAAGTCAGGCCGTTTCGCCAACTCTCGGATCTCCTTCTGGGTCATCCTTCCCATGCGAATTTGCCATTGCCATTTCTGGACATAGATGGTGTTGGATCCCATGGCCCCCAGGATTTTATAGGTATAGCGGTTCATCCCCTCGATAATCGAGACCATGGAAATCACGGTAGCCACACCGATAATGATTCCGAGCGTCGTCAGGAAGGCTCGCAACCGGTTGGATTTCAAGCCCAGGAAGGCGGTACGAAGGAGATCAGCCCATCGCATGGACGCAAATCATACACGGCCCCAAAGAAACCTGTCAAGGGGTTGACTGACTGGTTAGTTAGAACGATTCGGTGGGAGACCTTCAAAAAAGTCGGAGAGGATCCTGCCTGAAGAAAGGGGTGGCCACGCAACCGCAAAGGCCTCCCGAGAAAAGATCTCTTGCCGCTCCTGCTCAGGGAGGGAAAAGAATGGATGACCCTCGTGGATCTGAGTTCGATGACATCGCATCGCTTCCCACTTCACATGAAGGGTTGAGGAAACGTCCACCCAGATGTTGACTTCTGTGTCCTCCCACCCTGCTCCCATGGCAAGGAACTGGTCAATCTCCCGTGTAGAACTACCATGTTCATGTAGACGTTCTCTAAGAGCCAGAAGTTGTGATTTCGGAATGGCCGTGTAGATCAAACGAAGAATTTGCCAGGGAGGGCCCAAATTCCGATCCACGTCCGCATCCGCAGCCCATTCGCACGCGATGCGTGTCACTCGACTGATCTTGATGTGATCTGGATGTCCATACCCCCCATGGGGCTCGAAGGTTACGACCACCGTGGGACGCCACATACGGATATATTTCACGATCTGGAAGGCTATTTCCTGATCCTCGGCCTGGATCAATGCCTCCGGGTGAGTATTCTCAGGGTCGCCTTGCATGCCCGAATCACGGTATCCCAGGAGGATCACTTCCTGGATGCCCAAGGTTTGAGCGGCACAGTGGAGTTCCTCGGTCCGAACTTCCGCCAAACTCCGGCCTTGAAGGAGGGTGGGATCTGTGATCTCTCCAGCCTCCCCTCGTGTTGCGGTCAGCAGGAAAATCCGAATCCCTTGGCGTGCATATTTTGCCAGGGTTCCTCCAGGGCCAAAACTTTCATCATCCGGGTGTGCAAACACAGCGAGGATCCGGTGTCCTTGCATGATGGTGGATTCTATACCCTCATAGCCATCCCGACAATCCCCCATGCAAAGTCTGTTGAGACCGTATCCTGCATGAACTATAATTGGGCACTCCCAAAATTTCACCAAAAGGAGGCTCAACGTTGAAGAATCTGCGGTGGCGTATTGCGGTAGTCGTCATTATTTTGCTTCTTGCCTTTTGGACCTTATGGCCCACCATCCGCTACTATACCCTCTCCCCGGAGGCCCGAAGTCGGATGCCTCGGTCCGAATTGGTCAACCTCAAAAAACGTGCGATCAACTTAGGACTGGACCTGCAAGGCGGGATGTATTTGCTCCTGGAGGTAGATCGTTCCAAACTGAAGCCCGAAGAAGTGGAAGGGGCCGTCAGTCGCGCCATCGAGGTAATCCGCAATCGAATTGACCAGTGGGGTGTCTTTGAACCCTCGATCCAGCGTATTGGAGAAGACCGGATCCTTGTCCAACTCCCCGGGGTTTTAGACGTTCAGCGCGCAAAATCTTTGATTGGTCGTACTGCTCAATTGCAATTCCGTCTCTTGGCGGATATTGACCTACTGAACAACGTCCTGGACCGCATCGACAAAAAACTTAAACAACTCCAACCCCCACCCGACTCCTTGGTAACTCTGGAAGACACTTTCCAACTGGAACATCCCTTCACACGTCTCTTGAACGCAGGTCCCAGCCGGAACCGGGTGATTGTTGTGGAAGACAATTGGGCCAAGGTGGACTCAATTCTTTCTCTTCCCGAAGTCAAGGAACTCATCCCCAAAGACTACGAATTCTTATGGGGCAAAACAGAAGAGTTCCAAGGTCGGAAATACAGACCTCTGTACCTGGTTCGGAAGAAAGCCGCGTTGACCGGGGCGCATATCACAGACGCCCGGCATACGCTGGGCTCCCCGAACGATCCTACGACAGCGAATCGCCCCATTGTCTTACTTTCCTTTGACCGTCAGGGGGCTGCGCGTTTTGCACGGATCACGGGCGAGAATGTTGGGAAGCCCCTGGCGATCGTCTTGGATAATGTTGTCCAATCGGCACCCACAATCCAAGAGCGGATCTCTGGGGGGCGAGCCCGCATCACCGGGCTAGATTCTATGGAGGAAGCCAAAGAGTTGGCCATTGTATTGCGGGCCGGTGCCCTCCCCGCTCCTGTGAAAGTCTTAGAAGAACGATCGGTAGGACCGCTGTTAGGTCACGACTCCATCCGGCGGGGGATGATCGCGTTGGTTATCGGCTTCGTCATCGTGATCATCTTCATGGCATTTTACTATCGGATCGCCGGGCTCATCGCTGACCTCGCACTCTTCCTCAATTTGGTCTTGATCGTCGCCCTGCTTTCTGCATTTAAAGCCACCCTGACCATGCCAGGGATGGCCGGGTTGATCCTCACCGTGGGGATGGCAGTGGACGCCAACGTCCTGATCTTCGAACGGATTCGAGAGGAACTTCGTGCCAAGAAAACACTACGGGTTGCCGTTGATCAGGGGTACAGTCGCGCCATGATCACCATCTTGGATGCCAACATCACGACCCTGATCGCAGCCCTCGTGCTTCTAAGGTTCGGGACCGGACCCATCCGAGGATTCGCCGTGGTTCTCTCCCTCGGGATCGTTGTCAGCTTCTTTACCGCTATTTTCGTCACCAAGATCATCTTCGACTACCTGCTCGGGGTTCGAAAAGTCGCCAAAGTGTCGATTTAAAGAAAGGAGAAAGCCATGGAATTCTTTGCTTTGCCCAACATTGACTTCATCGGACGCCGGAGATGGGCCTACTTGCTTTCGGGGACTCTGATCCTCATCGGATTCATCAGCGTCATCCTTAAAGGGGGCTATCGGTATGGAATCGATTTCACGGGCGGAAAACTTGTCCAAATTCACGTTGATCAGGTGGTAGATATCGCGAAGATTCGAGCGGGTATTGCCGATCTCGGGCTGTCTGGCGCTGAAATCCAAACCTTTGGAGACCCTCAAGAGTTCTTAATCAAGTACAAGGAAGATGTGGAACCCGAACAAATTCAACAAACCTTGCAAAAGGCCTTGGGGGTCAATGTCCGGATTGACCGGTCCGAACAGGTCGGACCTCGGATCGGGAAAGAATTAAAAGAGAAAGCCGTGATGGCGGTCCTCGTGGGACTCCTCCTGATGCTGATTTACATCACCATTCGCTTTAACTTCGAGTTCGCGGTCGGTACAGTCATCGCCTTGTTCCACGATGTGTTCATCACTTTGGGGTTCTTTTCCCTGTTCAACAAGGAGATTACCACGGCCATCGTCGCCGCCATCCTCACCATAGTTGGGTACTCGATTAACGACTCCATTGTGGTGTCCGACCGAATTCGAGAAAACTTAAAACGGGTGACTCCCAAGACCCCCATTGAACGCATCATCGAAATCTTCAACCGATCAATTAACGAGACCCTGTCTCGAACAGTCATTACCTCTTTGACAACCCTCCTGGTCTTGACTTCTCTCTTGATTTTTGGGGGCCCGGTCATTTTTGACTTTGCCTTTGCATTAACGGTGGGGGTCATCGTCGGGACCTACTCCTCCATCTTTGTCGTCGCTTCCCTCGTGGTGGAGTGGGAACGGTTCAAGCGTCGGAGGAAATCGTGACCTTTGGGGTGGTCCTGAATCCACGACGGCCTGGGGTTCGGGAAGCCCTGGCCGTAATCCGGAAGCAGGCCCCGAAACCGTTAGTCCTTCCGGAAGGGGATCAGGAGTTTGCGATCGCAGAAGATCGACTCGTCCCAGAGCCGGAATTCTCCTCACACGTAGACATCGTTCTCTCCTTAGGAGGGGATGGGACATTCCTCCGGGCTGCACGGTTGGCAAGAGGAAAACCACTGGTGGGAATCAATCTGGGAGGACTCGGGTTCCTCACCTTTTACAGCCCGGAAGAGTTGCCCTCGGTCCTCCATCATCTCCTCCACGGGGACTATGAAACCGAACGGCGCATGACCCTTCATACCGAACACGAAGGCCAGATCTTCAATGCACTCAACGACTTGGTGATCACCGCGACCGGTGCGGCACGGTTGATCACCGTAGAGGTCGAGTTTCAAGGGGAACTGCTGAACCGCTACAAGGCTGATGGGGTCATTATTTCAACACCCACAGGGTCAACCGCCTATAACCTGGCAGCTGGGGGGCCCATCGTCTACCCCCAATTGGACCTGATCTTGGTCACCCCGATTTGTGCGCACGCACTGACCGTCCGACCCGTGATCTTACCCGCCAACGAGGATCTCAAGGTCCGTGCCTTCTCCAAGGGCGTGAATATCTTGCTCTCCGCCGATGGACAGATCCAGAAGGAGTTGGTCTCGGGAACCACCTTGACCATTGAACGGGGACCTGATGCACAAATTGTGCGGATCCCTGAAGCCCCAGGGTTCTACGACGTACTTCGAAAGAAACTGCGATGGGGATGAATCAAGGTCCAGGCGTATAATTGATGGTGGTGATGACTGGACTGTGGGTCATAGTTGCTGTCTTGACACTCACTCCGCAGGAGGAGTACTTCCAAGCTGAAACTGCCTTCCGGCAAGGGCAGTACACCGTGGCTGAGCCCCTTTACGAGCACCTCAAGAAAACACTCCCCATGTACCGAAATGAGATGGAATTTCGAATTGCGGAGTGTGCATTGAACCTTGGGGATTACGAACGTGCCCGCAAAATTCTGGAATCCCTGAAATCGAGAGTCTCTGGAACCTATTTAGAGCCGGAAGTCCGGCTGCTTTTGGGATGGGTCAACCTTTTCCAGCAAAACTGGGATCAAGCCGAGGCAGAGTTCCAATGGGTCAATGACCAACCTGCTTACCGGAATTCGGATCGAGTCCGCTTGGCTTTAGGGTTCCTCGCATATCGACAGGGAACACTCGAAGAGGCGACCAAAAAGTTGGAGGGGTTGGATCATCCGCTGGCCCAAATCCTCCTGGCACGCATCGAAACCCAACAACATCAACTGTTACCTGCTTTGTCACGATACAAAGCACTGACCATCGCGTCGCAGGGTTCACCTTTGGATTTCCTGGCGGTCTATGGGATGATGGAGACCCTCCTGGCTGCTCAGGACTACCAGGGAATCCTCCACGAGGCTCAAAACTTTTTGGCTTCCCACCCTAAAGACGATCCACTCCGCGATTATATGGAGTTTTACCTGGCCGTCGCAGCGTATGAACTCGGAGACAAGATGACGGCCCTTTCCCACTTCGCCGATCTCTCCAAACGTACGGATTTCGTCTTTGCACCCCACGCCGCATACTTTGCCGGAAACATCAAACTCCAGATGGGGAAACCGGATGAAGCGTTGATGTACTATCAAACCGCTCGCTCGAACGCCAACGATGCGCGCCTTGCAACCCTGACCTTTGTTCGACTGGTCGAAGTCTTTTACCGGATGGGACTCCCCGAGCAAGCCCTCTTGACCGCCTCCCAACTTCAGGATTACATGGAATATGAGAATCTGGCGGGAATCGGGATGTATCTCACTGGATCGCTCTCTTTCCTCCTTGGAGACCCTTCCACGGGCTTGAGTTCTTTTAAAGAGGTGATCCAGCGAACCCCCTCGTCTCCTTTTGCAACGCCTGCGGCCACCATGGCTCTTTTGGCCATGCTCCGGATGGGGGAAGTAGACCAAGCGATTACCTTCGGGAACATGCTCCAGGCCTGGCTGCCGACCAGCGATCCATCGTGGACACAATGGTTCCGCCTCCTCCTCGCGGAGGCCAACTACGCACAGGGCAATTATGCCATCGCCGAGAATCTCTATGCAGCGGTTGCCCAGGAGGCTCAAACCCAAATTCTCATCACCCGGGGCAACGTCGGACGGGCCTGGTGTCTTCTCCAAGAGCAGCGCGAAGATGAAGCCTACACACTCTTTGACGCAATGGCCAATCTCGGGATAACCCTCCAGGACAGTGGATTGATCCTGCAGGCGTTCTATGGGCGTGCGGTGACAGAATTCAATCGCGGCCAGTACTTGGAGGCTTATCAAGATTTTTCCCGTCTGATCCATACATTCCCAGACCGAGGGGACGTGCTCCCGGACCTCCTCTACTACCAGGGGTTGGCTGCATGGGCGTTAAAAGCCTATGGCGATGCCGTTGCTGCCTGGGAAAACTTGGTTAAAACCTATCCAGACCATCCACGGGCTGCCCAAGCCGGCCTCCGGGCCGCGGAAATCTATCAAAAGGCCGGAAAATACGAAGAATCCAATACCCTGTTGCAGTGGGTCATTGACCACTTCCCGAATGCTCCGGAGGCCGCAACCGCCCAGTTCCACCTGGGTCGCAATGCCTACAACACGCAGAACTACGAACAAGCGATTGTTTACCTTCAGACCTTTCTGCACCTTTACCCGGACCATGAATTCAAAGACCAAGCGGAGGAACTCATCCAATATGCATACTACTGGTTGGCTCAGCAAGACACGACGAAGTTGAAAGAATTTCAGGCCCAATATCCGACGTCCCCACTTCTGGCAGAAGCCGAGTTTGCCCGTGCTGTGGATCTTTACAATGCCGGGCAACTGGAACCCGCTGCAACCGCATTTCTCACATTCGCCTTGAACCACCCCTCTCACGAAAAGGCGCCCAAGGCCCTCCTGATCGCCGGCCAGGTCTTCTACAAAGTCCAGAAGTACGAAGACGCATGGGTCGCGCTGAAAAAACTGGTGACCTTCTATCCCGACGCTCCGATCCGGGACACCGCTACATATTTCCTGGGCCTCGCCGCGTATAAGACACAACGCTATCAGGACGCTGTAGATGTCTTGACCTCTCTCTTGTCAGACTCCACGTTTCGTACGCAAGCGGTCGCCCTCCTGGCCTCATCTTATGAGTCCATGGGTGAATTGAAAAAGGCCACGGAATATTACATCACTGCGGGCGATTGGATGCTGGCGGAAGGAGATACCACCCGTGCCTTAGAGTTTTATCAATATGCGTACAATCTTTCACCGGATCCCGAGGTCCGATCCACGTTGAAAACCAAAATGGAGGAACTTTCTCCTCCACCCTCTTCCAAACCTTCAGAGAAGGAGGCACCGTAAGATGTGGATCTTTCGCGAACTTGCGAACATGGCCCGGACCTCCTACGAGGTCCAACTCCTCTTTCTGACCTCCATCATTGGGCTGGCTCTGTTTTTCGAGCGAATGTGGTTCTACGCTCGGAATCGAGTCTCTTTAGACCGACTCTCTGAGCGACTTCTACATCTCATGGCCAACGGGGACTTAGATGAAATCCGACGAATCGCTTATGAACGAAAAACACCGTTTCACCGTGTACTTCAAGTCTTTGTAGAAAACTTTGATCTTTCAGAAGACCTACTGATGGGGCTGGTGGACGCGGAAATCCTCCGTCAGCGAGAACGAATGACCAAATACCTGACGGGACTCGCAACCATCGCGGCCGTTTCCCCACTCCTTGGTCTCTATGGGACCGTAACCGGCCTGATCGAAGCCTTCCATCAGATTGCCGTGACCGGCGCAGGCGGACCGGAAGTAATCGGACGGGGGATCTCCATTGCGCTCCTGACCACCATGTTTGGCCTCTTTATTGCCATCCCCACCCTCATCGTCCACAACTACTTCTCCCGAAAGGCAGGCGAAATCGCCGCAAAGACGGACGCAACCATCCGGGAACTCCTCATCATCTCCTACAAGGCCCAGGTCCGGAAATCCTGACATCCATGCGTAGACGACGGACCTACGGGGATCTTCCCAAACCGCAAATCCACCTGGGGCCGATGGTCGATGTCTCCCTGGCCCTGCTCATCATGTTCATTCTGGCCATCCCTTTCCTGGTGGAGTCTGGCCTCTTCGTTTCCAAGGCCGCGGTCTCCCCAAAAAAGAAAACGACCCACACGGCTTCAAAAGACGTGAAAATTCAGATCCTGCTTCGAGAAAATGGAGAGATTTTATTGAATGGAGACCCTGTATCCTGGAGTGCCCTGGATACACTCATCCCCCAACTTTTGCTGCGGAGTCCTACCCGACGAGCGTTGTTATCGGCAGACAGTGCAGTCCGATATGACGACGTGGTCCATATGATCGACTTTTTGAAAGGGAAAGGGGTCCAGGACGTCTTGATTGTGAAGCGCAAATCATCATGAAGGACCCTACACCTCAAAAGCCATCCTCTCTTGGCTCTTCTCCTGAAAACAAGCGTTTTCGGATCCCATTTCGGCATCCACGCATTGAGCGGATGGTCAGCGAAGAAGATATCGACATCGGGGGTCGCTTGTTTCCCATGGCCGGGGTCTCCTTCCTCATCCTGTTGATCCTTATGATGGCCGCACGAGACCTTCTTTCGAAGTCCAAGATCCCCGTGGATGTCCCTCGGGTTCAGCGGATTGAAGCTGAACTGGAAGAACATATCGCGATTACCCTGACCCAAGACGGGGCGCTTTATGTCAACGATCGTCCCGTGACACTGGAAGAACTCCCTGCGGTGGTCGAACGTCTTCAACGGGAGGATCCAGACTCGACCTTTTGGTACACCAAACTGGTACTCATCCGGGCGGACCGAAATCTTCCTTTCGGCGATGTCCTTCGGGTTCTCGACGGCGCCAAAAAAGGAAAAAGTCTCCGTGTGGCTTTTGCGGTGATCCGAGAGAAGCGACAGGAAACCCCATGAATCTCTCCCTTGCGTCCGAGAAAAAAGTTCTGGTCATTGGACTGACCCTTTCCGTGGCCCTTCATGGATGGATTTTGTCAATCCTCACCGGTCCGATGGGAGAGCAGATTTCCCCACCGGTCTTAAGGGAGGTTCAATACATCGAGGAGCGTGCGGAGGTTCGTCCGCATTTGCCTCCCAAAGTTCGGCGGATGATTGCACAGTCCCGAGCCGAGGCGCCGAAACCGGGGCCGAAATCTACGGAAAAGCCCCAAATTCAGCCAAAGCCGTCGGTTCCAGAGCCCGAACTCCCGGTGACGGTCCCCCGTGCACCGAAAATCCCCGAGCCTTCTCTCCCTCAAGAACAGATCTCGTTGGAGCGGATCCAGGAGTTAGCGGAAACACAGGCGCCCCTGGACATCCAGAGTTTAGAACCCAGTTTGCCCGGAGAGGTGGTGGATGTCGTCATCCCGGTCGGTCCCACGTCCAAAACGACGGAGGAGATCCTGAAAGAA
>WFXO01000079.1 GCA_015490555.1 Caldifarciminota bacterium
GAAACAACCTCAGGGAAGCCCAAGTAAACCTAATTTAGAAAGGTATCCATGATTTTCCAGAGGATCGGTGAGGGGATGGGATGGGTGGTTTGACACCTTTCCTGCGGATATGTATAATTTTGCGCCGAGGAGGTAGAAAACAATGAAACAAGGGATTCATCCGAAATATTATCCAGATGCGGTGATTCGCTGCGCATGTGGCAACGAAATTGTCGTAGGGTCCACCAAGAAGACCATGACCGTGGAGGTCTGCTCCAAGTGTCATCCCTTCTATACCGGTGAACTCCGGCGGATCGGGGTGGATACCGGTGGCCGCGTCGAGCGGTTCATCAAGAAGTACAATTGGGAGGAACAATGACCGTGCGGGGTGGCTTCCTTTGGGCCTTGGGGGCCGTGCTGATCTGGGCGGCGTGTGCCCCGAGGCAGACCACCCAGCCTGCTCCCCCACCCACGCCCGCGGCTCCAGATACCACCCAGGTTCCGGTGGCGAAGGAGCCGGTCATTATCTTTGAGGAAGAGCCTACGGCTTCGGTCCCGAAAGCAGAACCTTCCGAAGAGGCGACTCCCAACGCCCGATTTCTGGTTCAGGTCTTTGCGTCCCGTTCGAAAGAGCGTGCCGAGATCATTGCGAGCGATTTGAAACAAGTCCAGGATTTCCCC
This sequence comes from Caldifarciminota bacterium, assembly GCA_015490555.1. Taxonomy (GTDB): domain Bacteria; phylum Hydrothermota; class Hydrothermia; order WGAB01; family WGAB01; genus S141-55. The sequence continues at coordinate 661 of WFXO01000079.1, forward strand.
GTTTATGTGATGTTTGAAGACGACTTATACAAGGTTCGGATTGGGGACTTTCAAACCAGAAAAGAAGCGGAGGGGTTTCGCGATTACATCCGGGGTCGGGGATACCCGGATGCGTTCGTGGTCGAGATGAAGCGTTGAGGTTAGTGCTTGCGACAGGGAACCCTCATAAAGTACAAGAGATCGAAGCGATCTTATCGATCTTGCCCCTCCGGGAGCCCGTGGAGATTCTCCCGGTCCGTCCTGAAGGGGAAGAATCGCATCCCACGTTTTTAGAAAACGCACTGGAGAAAGCCCGGGAGGGGTTTCGCAAAACCGGGTTTCCCACGTTGGCAGAAGACACCGGGCTGGTGGTGGACATTTTAGACGGTGCACCGGGTCTCTTTTCCGCCCGATTTAGCGGCACGGGCCGAAGCGAGTCCAATATCCAGAAACTCCTTTCTCTCCTGCCCGGAACCTCCTGGGATCTGCGTCGCGCGCACTTTGTGTGTTATGCCGTGTATGTTGATGGCGAGCGGGAACTGTGGGCCCGGGGCGTGGTCCACGGCTACCTTTTGTCGGAGCCGCGGGGTACCCAGGGCTTTGGATATGATCCGATTTTCCTGTATGCCCCCTTGGGGCGAACCTTTGCAGAGATTCCCCTGGCCTGGAAAAACCGATGGAGCCATCGGCGACGGGCGATCGAACACCTTTTCCAACAGTTAGGGTGGCTCCATGAAGGGCGTGATCTTCCTTGATCGGGATGGTGTGATCGTGCAAGACGTCGGCTACCTCAACACGACCGAACGGATCCGGTGGGTTCCAGGGATTCTCGAGGCCCTGCGGACGCTTCAGCGCCGGGGCTATGCCTTGGTGATCGTGAGCAACCAGTCCGGGGTGCGACGCGGCTTTTTCTCCTGGGATCGGATGTGGAGGGTCCAACGCGAGATTGAACGCAGATTGCGGCGGGAAGGGATCCGGATCCTGGCCACGTATTTGTGTCCCCACCATCCCAATGAACGCTGTGGCTGCCGAAAACCGGGAACCATCTCCGTCTCCCGCTTCCTTCACCAGTACCCGGAATACAAAAATACCCCGTGGGTCGTGGTCGGCGATCGAGAGACGGACATGGAATTTGGGCGGCGCATGGGTGCCCAGACTTTCTGCTTGAATCCCCGTGCCGATGACCCCCAGGGAACGGTGCTGACCGATCCGCGGGATCTCTTGCAGAGACTGGGGAGGCATGCCGTATGAAACTCTCCATCATTGTTCCGGTTTACAACGAGATCCAGGGCATCGAAAAGATTCTGAAAAGGTTGAAGGAGGTCCCGATCCACAACAAAGAGATCGTGGTCGTGGATGACGGCTCGACCGATGGCACCCGGGAGTTCCTGCGGACGATTCAGGAGCCGGAGATCCGGGTCTTTTTCCAGCCCCAAAACACGGGGAAGGGGGGCGCGGTTCGGCGGGGCGTGATGGAAGCCACCGGAGAGTATATCGTGATTCAAGATGCGGATCTGGAATATGACCCGCGGGACCTGGCCCGGATGTTTGACCTCGTCCTGAAAGGGCAGGCTCAGATCGTCTATGGAAGCCGAATGCTGGGACGGGGAACGTTTTTGAAAAGCAGTTATTATGCCAATCGCTTTTTGACCTTCTTGACCGATGTGCTTTATGGGGCGCGTCTGACCGACATGGAAACCTGTTACAAAATGATGCCCCGGGACGTCTATTTGCGTTTAAACATCCAGGCCAACCGGTTTGATATGGAGCCGGAGATCACGGCGAAACTGCTTCGGTACGGCTATTCGATTGTGGAGATCCCCATTTCGTATCGAGGTCGAACCAAGGGGGAAGGCAAAAAGATTGGATGGAGGGACGGCATCCAGGCGATCTGGACGTTGGTGAAGTATCGGATCTAATCCGAAAAAGGCAAAAGGAGGTGTGAGCCATGCCGATCGATAAAGAACTGCTGGAGATCCTGGCTTGCCCGAAGTGTAAGGGCGAACTGGAGTATGACGAAGAGCACGACGTCCTGCGTTGCCACCAATGCCGTCTCGAGTATCCCATCGTGGATGAGATCCCTGTGTTACTGATTGAGGAGGCGAAGCCATTTTGATGGGAACCATCGGCATCACGGTCCTGATCGCCTTGGGTGCTGTCACAGGGACACCGGGCATTCAGGTGTCCCAGTCGGACGCACACCGCCTGGTGTTTGAGTTCACCGTGCCCAGCGTAGACACCCAGACCGTTTGGAAGGACGGCGAGGCCTATCTCTTCTTCTATCATGAGCCCTATGTGACGACAGAGGCGGGCTATCCCCTTCTCTCTGCGTTCCCGGTCCGGTTTGCGATCCCTCCCGGCACGCATCCCGTCCTTCGGCGTTTACAAGTTTTGGAGCAAGAGCGGATCCCCTTGCCCATCCCGGTGATGACCGCGGGTCCTTTTGAAGACGAAGGGCTGGATTTCCAACCGGCCCCACTGAAAATCCATCATGTCTTTCCCGAAGACCTGGCCGGTCCGATAGAAGTCGGGTACCAGCGGCACCGGAAGGTCGGCTCTCTAAGGCTCTATCCTTTTCAGTGGGACCCCCAAACCCGGACCCTCCACATCAGAAAACGAATTCGGGTGGAGATTGTCTTTGAGGCGGATGTTGAGGGGACTGAGAAAGACCTGCCCTATGCGGGTCCGGACCCATTCCAGGGCCTCTACCAAGACCTCATCAATGCGAAGACTGCCCAGACCTGGGGGGTTCAGGGGACCGCCCGCACCGGGCTTCGTTATGGGCTCAATCCCTTCGACCGAGGAGAGATCTGGGTCCGCATCCCGATCGCCGAGCGTGGGCTCTATGAGATCCGCTACGAGGATTTGGTGGATCTCGGCCTGGTAGGGCCGTTTCTCTCTACTTCCATAGGGGTCTTTTCGTACGGGCCAGACACCCTGCCGGGCCGTCCGGTGGGGAGTGAGTTCCCCCAGTGGCAGCCTGTCCACATCTTGATGGAAGACGGCGGGGATGGGAGTTTCGACCCCGGCGACCGGCTCCTGTTCTTCGCCACGGATGCCGTCGGGTATCGGGTTCGCAACGGCCTCTGGCAATTCACCCGGAACCCTTATACGGATACCGTGGTCTATTGGCTGGGGATCGGTTTGACTGTGCCGCCCAGTCAGGTGGCCCCAATTGACGCCCACGCCGTCGCCCAATGGCCGGTCATTGATACCTCCCACGGGATCGTCCGGCACGAAGTGGAGAAGATCAACACCGGCAAGAAGGGCATCTTGTGGTTGGGAGAAGAGTTGGCCCGGCCACAGAATACCGCCCAGGTGGCGCTGGAGATTCCCCTCACGCTCCCTCCTTTGGCCCATTCTCAGGGATTCGCCCACATCAGGGTTGCAACCTTGACTTCCTTACAGCGTCGGATCCGCCTCCTGCTAAATGGTCAGGAACTGGTCCAGTGGTCTCCCTACGGCATGCAACTCACCGAACAAGAGGTCCAGACCTCGTTGCTCCACGAGGGGGAGAATACGGTCAAGATCGTCCTGGACACCCTCTCGGGAACCATTGGAGAAGCGGACCTCCTGTATGTGGACTACATCGAAATCGGGTATACCCAGCGGAACGTCATCCAGAATACAGATCTCACGATGGTCTATCAGGCGTCTTCCGCTTTGCCTGTCCAGATCGAGGTTCAGGGATCGCTGCCGCCCTTCGTCTTAGACATCACCGACGAGTTCCGGACCCGGTACCTCACGAACTTAACCCCGATTTCCGGAGGGTTCCGGTTCTCCGATACCCTGCGGCAAACCCAGGTGTACTATCTTCCAACAGAGATCCGACACCCTCCGCGCCTCTCCCTGGTCAATGACTTTTCGTTGCGTCAACCTGGCCTGGGGGCGGACCTCGTGATCATTGCCCCGAGAGAGTTCGTTTCTACATTGGACGAATTGGCTCAGTGGAAACGAGAAAACCTGTTCACGTACAACCCTGCCACAGATCGGTGGGAAAGGACCGGTGGACGAGTTCTTGTGGTTCCGGTCGAGAAGATCTTTGATCAATTTGGCTTTGGTGCTCCCGATCCTACCGCTATTCGGGATTTCCTCAGATTCCTCTACGAATACGGCGACCCCCCGCAGGTGACCTTTGCACTGTTGGTCGGGGACGGGACGTATGATTACAAAAACATCTTGGGCCAGGGCGGCAACCTGATCCCTCCTTACGAGCCCTTTGACGACGTCATCAATGTAAATGACACGCGACTTCTGGGGGCCTGGGACGGCTTTTTTGGGGAGTTCACGGGGGACCGGTATTCTGAAATTTTCATCGGTCGGCTCCCGGTCCGGGACCGAGAAGAACTCTCCCTCAATATCCAGAAGATCATCACGTACGAACGAGGGGACGCCATCGGTCCGTGGCGAAATCGCGTGGTGCTGGTTTCTGACGACGATTGGACGAACGGCCACCCGTCCGGTGAGACCATGCATACCCGAGACAACGACAACATTTATCGCGAGATTATCCCAAGAACCATGGAGGTTCGGACACTGTACCCGATTGAGGAGCCCCCTCCTCAGCGCTGGCTGAACGCCCGACAGCGATTTGCCGAACTCCTCAATCAGGGGAGTCTGATTTTCAATGTCTTTGGTCATGGCAATCCGCGGATCCTCTTCCACGAGGCCATTTTCAGCGGTCCCACGGACTATAGCCGCATTGATGCGGGGTTCCGGAATACCCTGGTGATCATCGCGTCCTGTAAGACGGGTGCCTTTGACCGGGTAGATCTGCCGCATGTCATTGGGGAAGAACTGGCTGTGACACGCGGTGGGATTGCCACCATCTCTGCCACCTCGGTGTCCTATGCGGGCTCCAATGCCCTGTATGCGAAGACCATGATTTCCAAGGCCCTGGACGGCGACCCCCATCCTTTGGGGGAACTGGAAGAGACCGGCAAAAACAACAAGTACTACGTCTTGTTAGGAGACCCATCGCTGTGCCTGGGCACGCCTTCTCCGGAGTTAACCGTCCAACTCACGAACTCTTCCCCCATCGAGCCGGGAGACACCCTTGAAACAGCACGGTTCTATTCCTACCAGATTCAACAGGGTGGTGTGGAGCCCGGAGCGACGTATGTTCTGGGTTTTGGACCGGTCCGAGAAGTGACCTATGATCCGCCCGTCGGCTATCCCATCACCTATCTTCGTCCGCCCACGCGATACTATGTGGCCGAGATCAGCGAATCTTCGGGGTTTACAGGTCAGTTCCTCATTCCTCCGGACAACGATTTGGTGGGCTTCCCGGCCAAAGTAACCGCCTACCAGCCGCGGCCGGGCTGGGGCTATGTCGGGCTCATGGATAGTCTGGCCATCACGCCGGGCCCATTACCGTCGGATTCCGGTGGTCCCCATATCTCGCTCCTTTACGAAGGCCAACCCCTCCGCGATTCGATGGAGGTCCCATCCGAGTTTCTCCTCCAGATCCGCCTGTCGGACGAGCACGGCATTTACATCCTCCCGGATACCCTTTCCACCGGTGAATTTGGGATCTCTTTGATCCTGGACGGAGATCTGGGCCACATCCAGAACCTGACGCCGTTCTTTATGTATGAAGGCGGTAGTGGGACCACGGGAACCGTGTTTGTCCCGGTTCAGTTCCAGGAAGGCGGGTACCACACCTTGCAGGTGGTCGCATACGACAACCTCTACCCGGCGCGTCCGAATCCGCTGGATTCCCGGTCCGCCAAAGAGGTGACGGTCTATGTCCTCGGCGGTGCCCAGCGTATCGAAAATCTCTTGCTCTATCCGAATCCACTCCGGGACCGTGGCGGGGTGTACATTACGTTCGATTTGATGCAGCCGACCCGTGTAAAGATCCAGGTCTACACGATCACCGGGCGTCTGATCTGGGCACAAGAAGTTCCGGGGGTTCAAGGATATAACCAGATTTACTGGAATGGCCGGGATTTTGAAGGTGACATCCCTGCAAACGGCCTGTATTATATTAGGGTCCAGGCGATGGATGGGGACCGGAAGGTCGCAAAAATTGAGAAGTTGTTAATTGCACGATGATGACGAAGATTCTTCAAGACAAAGAGGAACATTGGGAGCACACCCCTGGAGAGACCCTGCTGGGTACTGGGGCCGAATTCGAGGGGACCCTCCGCGTGAAAGGGGATGTCCGCATTGAAGGGAAGTTCAAGGGCACCATCCACGTGGACGGGAACCTCTCGGTGGGAAAACAGGGTGAAGTGAGTGCCGAAGTCTATGCCAAGAACGCGGTGATCTCCGGACATATCAAGGGAAACCTTTACATCCAGGAAAAAGTCGAGTTCATGAGCGGCGCACGGTTCGAAGGCGAGGTCGAGTGCAAAGGGCTGGTGGTCCACGACGGCGTGATTTTCGACGGGAACTGCCGGATGTCTAAGCGCAAAGGGAAGTCGGCCAAAGAGAGTCCTGTCCTCCCGATGGAGAAGGAGGCTCGGGCACCATCGGAGAAAACATAACCCTGTTCGACACCCATACCCACCTGAACGATCCCGCCTTTTCCGGGGAAGTAGATATGGTGGTCGCGCGTGCCTTGGAGCGGGGGGTGAAGGGGTTTCTCATCGTTGGATACGACCTGGAGTCCTCGGAACGGGCCATTGAATTGGCAGAATACCTCCCCTGGTCTTATGCCGCGGTAGGCATCCACCCCCACGACGCCAAAGAGTTCAAAGAGGAGGATCTCAAAGTCCTCGAGGAGATGGCCGCACACGAGCGCGTTCGTGCCATTGGGGAGATTGGACTTGACTACTACCGGAATTACTCTCCCCAGGAAGATCAGCGCCGGGCCTTCCGGGCTCAGTTAGAGTTGGCCAAGCACCTCGAGATGCCGGTGGTCCTCCACGTCCGCAAGGCCTTCCCGGATGTCTTCAAGATTCTTCAGGAAGTAGAGGTAACCGAAGGGGTCTTTCATTGCTTTTCAGGTGGGATCCAAGAAGCCCAAAAGGCGGTGGAGTTGGGCTTCTACGTATCCTTTGCAGGCTCCTTGACCTACGGGTCCCGAAAACTCGAAAAGGCATTGAAGGGGATCTCCAAGGACCGGATCTTGTTAGAGACAGACGCCCCGTACTTGGCGCCGGGGGACTATCGGGGCCAGCGGAACGAACCGGCTTACCTGGTGGAGACCGCCCAAAAGGCTGCAGAGGTCTTGGGAGTCACTCTCCGGGACGTCGCCACGTGGACCTTTCAGAATGCGTTGAGATTCTTGGCCTTGCCCGAACGGGAGACGGAAGACACGGTGGAATAGGTGACTGCCCCCAAGTGGTCCCCTGATCCTTCCATCTCTAACCCTTTGAGTTTAAGGATGTTGTGCTCCCTCTTCGGGCCGTGAATTCTCGGAAATTCTTTTGCTGGGGCATTTCCCCACGATTTTTGCTTTCCCTTGAAAGAACGGCACTTTGAACCCCGTTGTTGACAAACCCCCTTCCACGTCTTAGACTGATAGCGCTCTTTTGTGGATAACCCTGTGGAAAACTGTTTGGAACTTATTGGGGCGCAATATTTTGCGCCGACTTTCAGGAACATATCAGACATGTAAGCGAAGGTAGGAAAAAGGAGGACCTATGCCGCGTGTCAATGTAGATCTTTTTGAGGAGACCTTGGCCTTCTTTCAGGGAGACGAACTCCGGACCCGAACGTTCCTGGACAAATACGCCCTTCGAGATATTGAAGGGAACATCGTCGAGCGGACCCCCATCGAGATGTGGCGTCGTATTGCTCATGCCATCGCCTCGGTGGAGGAGGACCCTGAGAAGAGGGCCCTGTGGGAACAAAACTTTTACTGGCTCCTGGAGGACTTCCGCTTTGTTCCGGGTGGCCGGATCATGTTTGGGGCAGGCAACCCCCGCAATGTCACCCTCCTGAATTGCTATGTCATCCCCATCAAAGACGACTCCTTAGAGGCCATTTTCGAGACCGCAAAGGAGATGGCACGCACCTATTCCTTTGGGGGTGGGGTCGGGACCGACATCTCCATCCTGCGGCCCGCGGGAACCCCGGTCAAAAATGCAGCGATGTATTCCACCGGTGCAGTGTCCTTCATGGAGATCTTTTCGACCACGACCGGGACCATCGGTCAGCAGGGGCGACGCGGGGCCCTCATGATCACCATCGATGTCCACCACCCCGACGTTTTGGAGTTCATCCAGATCAAAAATGACCCTGAACGACGCCGGGTTCGGTTCGCCAACATCAGCGTGAAGGTGACGGATGAGTTCATGGAGGCCGTGGAACGGGATGATAAGTTTTTGTTGTGGTTTGAAAACCCCGTGGTGGGCCGAATTGAGCGGTGGGTCCCAGCTCGCGAGATCTGGAACAAACTCGTGTACAATGCCTGGGCCAGCGCAGAGCCTGGCGTGATCTTCTGGTCTACCGCCAAAAAGTACTCCACGTCGGAGTACAATGGCATGGAGATTTTGACCACGAACCCCTGTTCGGAGATCCCCTTAGAGCCTTATGGCGCGTGTTGTTTAGGCAACATCAATCTCTCGCAATTTGTTTTGGATCCGTTTACGGAGAATGCCCGGGTAGATTGGGCAAATTTAGAGCGTGCAGCCGTCTATGCCACGCGATTCTTAGATAATGTTTTGACTTACAACATGGACAAACATCCCCTATCCGCACAGTCTGAGGCGAGTCGGCGGAGTCGGCGGATCGGCGTTGGATTCACCGGGCTGGGCGATATGCTCGTCAAACTCAACCTCAAGTATGACACTCCGGAGGCCATCGAATTTGTGGACAAGATGTTCATGCGGATCAAGCACACAATTTACCGGGCCAGTGCAGAACTGGCCATTGAGAAGGGCCCCTTCCCCGCCTTCGATCGAGACAAACATTTCAATTCCCCATTTCTTTTAAGGATCCAGGAGGAAGACGAAAAACTCTTTGATTTCTTAGTTCAGCATGGACTCCGGAACGTGGCGACCATGACGGTCCCGCCAGTTGGGAGCGGGGCGCTCTTAGCCGGAACCACAAGTGGAATCGAGCCCATTTTCAGCCTTTCGTACACGCGGAGAAGTGAGTCCCTGAGCAAAGGAGAATTCAAGGTCTACCACTGGCTGGTCAAAGAGTATATGGAGCGTTTCGGCATTCGAGACGAAAAGGATCTCCCGCCGACCTTTGTTACGGCCCACGAGATTGATTACAAGATGCGGGTGGCCATGCAAGCAGCGATCCAGAAGCATGTTGATCACGCGATCAGCAGTACGGTGAACCTTCCCCATGATATCGATCCGGAGACCGTGGGCATGGTGTATTTCGAGGCGTGGCGCGCCGGACTCAAGGGCATCACCGTTTATCGGGAAGGCTCCCGTGAGGGGGTCCTTATTACCGATGATTTCGAGAAGAAGGAAGGGGGCCCCAAATCCAAGAAGACCAACGGACGGGGCTTTATCATCCCCGGCCATCTCAAGCCCCGACCCCGCAAAGATTTTGTGGAAGGGGTCACCTATAAGTTCAAGACCGAACTTGGCAGTTCTTACATCACCGTGAACGAAGATGAGTACGGCCCGTTTGAAGTTTTCATTCACATTGGAAAGCCCGGGTCTTCGTTGACGGCGATGAGTGAGGCCGTAGGTCGTTTGATTTCCCTGGCCCTTCGATCGGGCGTGGACCCCCATGCCATCGTGGAGCAGTTGATCGGCATCAAGTCCAATACCCCGGTTCGACAAAACGACGGTACCATCGTCTTTAGTGTCCCCGATGCTGTGGCCAAAGCCCTCTTGCGGTTCATCCATCGTCGGGAGCGGACGGTCCCCTCTGGAGATCAACCCCTTTCCTCATCGGACGCCTTCCAAGACCAGGCCGAGGAGACCGAGGCCGAATCTTCTTCCTCCCATCGGCTGTTCATCTCCGCCAAAGTGTATGACCTCTGCCCGAACTGTGGTGGAACCCTGATTTTTGAGAACGGATGCTATCTCTGTCGTGACTGTGGATACTCCAAGTGTGAGTAAGCCTCCCTGGGATCTTGAAGCAGAACTACGAAACCGGGGTGCGATTTTAAAGGGGCATTTCCTCCTCTCGTCGGGTCTCCATTCGGACACCTATTTTGAAAAGTTCCGGATCCTGGAAGACCCGACGTTTCTCCGGACCCTCATTTCTTCGGACCTGGCCCGCTTACAAGATGTGGAGGCAACCCTTGTCGTGGGGCCCACCTTAGGAGGAGCCCTCGTTGCGTATCAGGTGGCCCAACTTCTGGGCTTGAAAGCCTATTACGCAGAGCGGGGGACAGACCTTCCTCGGATTTTCCGAAGAGGGTTCCGTTTCACTCCGAAAGATCGGGTCCTGGTGGTGGACGATGTGCTGACCACAGGCCATTCCGTCCAGGAGACCCTGGAAGCGGTCCGGAGAGAAGGGGCCAAGCCGGTCGCGGTGTGGGTTCTGATTGATCGATCCGGGGGCACGGTCGATCTCGGCGTCCCGCTGTGGGCGCTGTATCAAACCACCGTAGAGAGTTATCCTCCGGAGCGTTGCCCGTTGTGCCAGAAGGGCCTCCCCCTTGTGGAGCCCGGAGGCAAAAAGAGGTCTTAACACAGACTTGGCCACCCGAAGTACCCGAAGGTATGGACGATCCAGGGGGGTGAAATGTCCCTTCCGAAGAAGAGTCCCCCTTGCTCAACTGCCTGAAACTCCTTAAAATTCCGTTATGCGACGGCGATTTCTCTTGGCAGCCATGTCCATCCTATTGTTCCAGGTTCTTTCTTGTCATTGGGATTCCGGATGGCCAGATCGCATCGGTGCCAACTACTTTCCCCTGTCTGTTGGGAACGAGTGGGTCTTTGTTTCGTCCATCGGGGACACCGTGAGCGCCAAGGTTCTCACGGATACCCTGATCGAGGGAGATAGTGCTGTAATCTGGGAATTCCAGGGACGGTTGGCCATCTTGCAGCCCACCCGGGAGGGAATTCTCCGTCGTTACCGCAGTGTCGGCTTCTATCAGGGCGATGAAGTGGTCTTAGAGGATCGGTGGGGACCTTGGATGGAACTCCCTCCCGTGGACGGCAACACCTGGCAGGACTCCTTCGCGAATCAGGTCGTCATGGGAAGTGAGACCCTCTCCGTTGTCCGGACCCTCCGCGGCTCCGTCACCTATGTGGGAGATCTTCAAGTCCTGGGACAGACCTATCAGGAGGTTTATCAGATGAAGATCTTGACGCGGCAGACGCTGACCCCTCGGATACCCGAAACCTTGGTGGATACTTCCTGGTGGTACTTGGCGCCGGATCTCGGGCCCGTCCTCTGGATCCGAGTCTACACCGTCTCCACGGCCTTCTTTCGTGATACCTTTCGACTCCTCCACGCCACAGTGCAGCCCTGACCTTCGATGGTTCTCCTGATCGGACTGCTCATCCTTGGCTTCGTGTTCCTCTATTTTGGTGCGGAGTCCTTTGTACGCGGGGGCGTCGTTGTTTCCAAACATCTTCGGATCCCCGAATATGTGGTCGGTGCTACGATTGTGTCGATCGGCACGAGCCTCCCCGAGGCACTCACCTCGTTCTATGCGGCGTTGCACCGGGTTCCCCAAATCTCGGTTTCCAATATCGTCGGATCCAACGTTTTCAACATTGCAGTGGTGCTGGGGCTGGCCTCGGTCATCTCTCCCGTAGTGATCCAGCGGGATGTTTTTTCGAGAGACGCACCCCCGTTCTTAATGGCGGCCATTGTGGCCATCATTCTGGGCTTAGATGGGACCTATTCCCGATGGGACGGGCTTCTTCTCCTGGTCCTGTTGGTGGCCTTTGTCTGGTTTTTGTTGCGTGAACGGGAGTTGCCGCATGGCGGTTTTGGAGAGTCGCCTCTGCCAAGCCTGTGGATGGGGATCGGATTTCTGATCATCGGGCCGATCCTCCTCATCGTGGGGTCACGGCTCACAGTCCGCTCTGCGGTGGAAATTGCACAACTCCTGGGGGTCAGCCAGTGGATCATTGGGGTGACCATCGTGGCGTTAGGGACCAGTTTGCCCGAGGTCTTCACCTCGGTCGTAGCCTCTATCCGCGGGAATAACGCCATTGCCTTGGGAAATGTCATGGGGTCCAATGTGTTTAATCTCTACTTCATCCTCGGCGGTGCCGCCGTCCTGTCCCCCCTTCCAGTCCAGAAAACCACACTCTTTTTTGATTTGCCTTCGATGTTTTTGTTTCATTTGATTTTGGTGTTTATGATATATGACCGGAGGGTTACTCGAGAGTCCGGGTTGTCCCTCCTCATTGCCTATGTGGCTTTTGTCTTGGGTGTACTTGCCATCCACTAACATCAAAAGGAGGATCAATGATGGACCCTGCCATGTTACGTTGGGATACGAAAGTGGTGCGGGGCCCCGAAGAGGAAACAGACCCCGCGACTCGTGCACACCGCCTTCCGATCTACCAAACCTCCACTTTTGTCTTCGAGTCGGCAGAAGCGGGAGCCAGGATCTTCCAGGGCGAAGAGGAAGGGTTTATCTACACACGGCTGGGGAATCCCACCGTCCGGTTTTTGGAAAGAAAACTGGCCTTTTTGGAAGGGGGGGAGGAGGGCGTGGCTTATGCCTCAGGCATGGCCGCCATCGCCTGCACGGTCCTGACACTCCTCCAGCCCGGTCAGCACCTCATTGCGTCCGAACCGATCTATGGAGGCACGTATGACCTCTTTAAACTCTTTCAACAGAAATTTGGCATCCAGATTTCCTATCTGCCCGCCGAAGGCTTCGTCGAACGCCTGAAGGACTGGGTCCAACAACATCCGGTCCACATGGTCTTCATCGAGACCCCCGCCAACCCGACCCTGGATGTGGTGGATATCGCGGAGACTGCAAAGATTACGAAGGACCTGGGGGTTCCCTTGGTCGTGGATAACACCTTCGCGACCCCTGCCCTGCAGCGCCCCTTGGAATTAGGGGCAGACATCGTTGTCCATAGCCTCACGAAGTATCTCAACGGACACGGGGATGTCATCGGGGGTGTCGTGGTCGGCCGGAAGGAATACGTAGAGCCGATCCGGGAATCCCATATCCATTTTGGTGGGATCATGGCACCCTTTGATGCCTACCTCGTCTTGCGGGGACTGAAGACCCTGCATCTCCGTATGGCCCGGCACTCGGAAAACGCCATGAAAGTTGCGACGTTCCTGGAGCAACATCCCAAGATCGAACGCGTGTTCTATCCCGGCCTTCCCTCACACCCCCAACATGAAATTGCCAAGAAACAGATGCACGGCGGATACTCCGGGATGGTCAGTTTCATCCTCAAAGGCGGCCGGGCGGCCGGGGCGAAGTTGATGAACTCCTTGAAAGTATGGATCCTGGCCGTTTC
>WFXO01000080.1 GCA_015490555.1 Caldifarciminota bacterium
GCGGGGCCGGATTGTCTAATACCTTTTGGGATTGCCTTACGTCGGCAATCCGGCCCCGCCCTGGTGCCACCACCAGGCATTCAGCAGGACCCAGATTGCCGACATCCCTTTCATGTTGAGCCGGATTTTATCGGATCCAGGCCGCCATGTCAAACCCTTCAAGGAAGGGGGTGACCCACGGGCATCACCGCAACGGGAAACTCGTATTCTTCATCCGCCCCCAAAAGCCTGGCCAAGTGATCGTCTTGAAATGCCCCCACAAAGACTGTGGCCAACTGCAGGGCCTCACAAACCAAGTAGAGGTTTTGGGCCGCAGTTCCCGCATCCAGATGCACATAGCGATACGCGCGATAGCCATACCGAGAACGTGTCCTTTCATACACCACGGTGAAGACAAAAATCGCAGGGGCATCCGCCATAAACTCCTGTTCCCAACAAGCGGCAACAAGGGGTGGAATCAAGACCCCTTCCGCCAGGTGTTCCAGCGTGTGTTCCAGAGGATTGTAGTGGAACAGTCCTTGAGGGAGTCCTTCCACTCGCTCGGCGAAGAGATAGAGTTCCAGGGGCTGTCGTGCACCGGCAGAGGGATAAGCTCGGAGCGGGATTCCTCTTCGCTCCCCTGTGATCCCCACAGTGTAAGCACAAAGACCTGAAACGTGGATCAAAGAAAGCGGACGACGGGCATCATAGGAGCGCCTGGATCGGCGGGCCCGAATCACCTTCCCCAAGGGTTCATCCAACGAGGGGGGATCCGGAAGAGGATATCTCGGGGCAGTCGGGTAGGCTTTCCACAGCCGAACCTCGACCCCCGAACCTCCGCCTCCCTCAATGGTCAACCGATGAAATTGATAATCGCTTTTGCCGATCATGCCCCAATTGTAACCCACGCGGTGGAGAGTCTCATCGATGCCGTGCTTGACAAAGGTGCCTACACGGGTTATTTTTTAGACGATGGTGTGGGCTCTGATCCTCAGTGGTGTATTGACGAGTACCCCGGTGATCAATGAAGTCTCCTGGGGCAACCTGCAGTGGGTTGAAATTTACAATCCCCACGATGCTCCCATCCACTTAGATGGATGGACTTTGAAAAACAGCCGAGGATCGGATCCCCTCTACGGAACAATCCCCCCAAGGGGATATGCGGTCATTGTGACTTCGCAGTATGAATTCGAACAAATTTATCCCAATACCGGCGCGACGATCATCGAAGTCCCGGATGGGGTGATTGGATCTGGATTAACTTCAAACGACCTGTTGCTGTTGGTGAACCCCCATGGGGATGTGGTCGATTTTGTGAACTGGGGTGACCCAGACCCGACCTGGCCGAACTACCTCCCCCAGGTGTGGTCCCCGGGCATCCAGACGCACCAAACGGTGATTGGGCGAATCCCGAACGGGTACGACTCCGATCAACCTTTTGATTGGCGGGGGATTCGGGTCCCGACCCCAGGATCAGAAAACCTTCTTACGACCGGCTTAACACCGGCTTCTTGGGGAAAGATCAAGGCGATTTTCTCAATCCAACGCCGTTCGTTCTAACTTTCACCTATCAAATTCCGGCTTTGTCCTCTTTTAACTTTCTCTGGAAGGCCTGAAGAATGTCCTCAACGATCGGTTGGGGCACTAAGTTGGAGATATCCCCGCCCAGAAAAGCAATCTCCTTGACCAGGCTGGACGCAAGATAGGCGTATTCCTCCGATGGAATTAAAAAGAGGGTCTCGACCTCTGGACAGAGTCTCCGGTTCATCCATGCCATTTTAAATTCGTACTCGAAATCGGAGACCGCTCGAAGTCCTCGAATAATGGCAGACGCATTGTGTTTCCTGACGAAGTCCACCAACAATCCTGTCAACTTTTCTACGGTCACTTCCGGAAGATGTGCGACCGCTTTGCGAACCATTTCAATCCGCTCATCAATGGGGATCAGGGGCCTCTTTTGGAGAGGATCGGCCACTGCAACAATGACTTTAGGAAAGAGCCTGGAGGCACGCTCTACGATATCTAAATGCCCCAGGGTCATGGGGTCAAAACTCCCCGGATACACGGCGATAGTAAGTGACTTTTGTTTCTCCAAGGACCACCTCCTTGAGTTTCTCTAAGCCTGCCGGCGTAGGCAGGCTTTGTTCCTTCCGACTTTCAATCGCAAGGATTCCCTCTTCTTCTAAAACCGGAACACATCGCTTGACCAATTGATCGTATTTGGGATAGTGATACGGGGGATCTGCAAAAATCAGGTCAAATTTTCTCCCCTGATTTGCAAGACTTTGAAGGACTTTGAGAGCGTCCCCATGAATCACAACACTTTGGGGCTCGAACCCCAGGGCTTCGAGGTTCCGCTTTAACTCGCGAACGACCCGGTTCGAACGCTCTACAAACCAAGCCTCTCGAGCCCCTCGGCTCAGGGCTTCAATCCCGATCGCACCGGAACCTGCAAAGAGGTCTAAGACTCTCGCATTGTGGATCTCAGGGCCCAGACGATCGAAGAAGGACCGTTTGACCAGTGCTTGAGTTGGCCGAACTTGTGAAGGGACCCGGATCTTGAAGCCCTTTCGAATTCCCCCAAAAATCTCAACGCCCCGTTTCATTTCACTGTCCGTAGGCCAAACGTTCGGCCAAGATTTCCGGTAACCCAGCCGAACGGATGGCTTGTTGGGCTTTCCCTATAGGGTACTCCACCCGATACACGGTGAAGGTCCATGGTTCCGTGTCTAAAATGGCAAAAGCGGCGCGAGGATCGCCATCTCGGGGCTGCCCGACACTTCCCGGATTCAAAAAATACCGGTAACCACGGCGTAAGACCCCTTTTGTTCCCAAAATCTCTCCTGACTGCTCCTTTGGATCGAGTTGGAGAAGGAGGGGAATGTGGGTATGTCCGTAAGCACAGAGCCACTCTTCGAACTCTGAAAGATAGGACAGTGCCAAAGAGATCTCAGAGCCGAACAAATAGATCCACATTTCTGGATCCTCAGGCGTTGAATGGACCACCAGGAGGTCGGGTAAGATCCGCTGACGCACAGGTAACCCGCGAAGATACTCCAAATTTGTCGGGGTCAGGGTATGACGTGTCCACTCGATGGCCTCTCGTGCCCAGGGGTTAAAGAATTCGGCCTCTTCCAGTCGAAAGGCTGCGGTATCGTGATTTCCCCGTAAAATCCATTGGGCAGTTTCCCGTATTTTTTCAACACACTCATTCGGAAACGCGCCATACCCGACCGCATCTCCGAGGAAAATCGCCTGATCATATCCAATGGTTTTGGCTTCCTTGAGGACCGCGTCTAAGGCATGGAGATTCCCATGGACATCGGAAAACAGAAAAAGTCTCATACGCCCTCTTTTTGGAGTTTTTTCCAGATGGCATCTAAAACCCCGTTGACAAATTCTGGGGAATCTTCTGTGGAATACATCTTCGCAATCTCGATGGCCTCGTCTATCGCAACTTCAACCGGGACTTCTGGGACACCAAGGATCTCGGCCAGTGCGGCCTCCAGAATGGCGCGATCCAGAAGGAGAATCCGCTGAGGGTCCCAATTCTCAACGGTTGTCTCAATCATGTGTTGAATCCGATCTCGATGGGCCTCAAAGGACGCGACAATTTGCCTTGCCAGGTCCCGCTCTTCTGGCCGGGGATGTTCGCGCCGTTCAATTTCTTCCAGGGCGGTTCGTGGTGACTCACCGAGGAGTGCATGTCGATACAGCGCCTCTATGGCCATTACTCGTCCGCGTCGTCTCCCGTGAAAGCGATAAACCATTTCAGTGCCGGTGGACCTGACTGTGCGGTGCTACTCGGAGTCGATCTCCCGTCCCCCTCAGTTCCGTGTTCTGCCCAATGACAGAATCAATGATGACCATGTTTTCGATATGCGCCGACTCATACACGATGGAATCTTTCACGATACTATTGACGATTCGGGCACCCGCCTCGATATACGCATAAGGGCCAATAATGGAATGTTGAATCTCTGCGGTTTCATGCACCCACACCGGTGGGATCACCAGAGAGTCTACCGCCTCGACAGGACGGTGGTATTTCTCCAGGAGCGCCCGGTTCGTCTCAAGAAGCGCCTCCATGGTTCCACAATCGTACCAGGCATCAAGACGCAACGGAATCGGCCGCCAATCATGCTGAAGCATCCATCGCAACGCATCTGTAAGCTGATATTCCCCGCGGGTCAGAATCCCTTCTTGGATGATGTGCTCCAGTCCCTGGAGCAGCAAGGGGACATTGCGGATGTAATAGACCCCTGCGATTGCGAGGTTCGTCGGCGGACGCTCGGGTTTTTCCACCATGTCTACGATGATGCCGTTCTCAAGGGTCACAATCCCAAAGCGTTGGGGTTCTTCAACTTCCATCACAGCCACAAAATCCTGTCCTTTTCTGACGCAGGTTTCAAAGTCAGCCTCCACGATGGTATCTCCTAAGATAATGAACACTTGGTCGGTTTGTTCTAAGCGATCTCGTGCTTGGAATACTGCATGTCCCAACCCCCGAGTTTCTGTTTGCAAGGAATAGGTCACCGGCAGGGAAGTCGTGGAACGGAGATAGGTCACAATTTCCTCCAACCCCGGACTTATCACGAGGTGAATTTCTTCCAGTCCTGGGAGACTTTGGATGCCTTCTACAATATGGTGGATGATGGGTTTCCCTGCAACTTTGAGAAGAGGCTTTGGAACTGCATGGGTCAGGGGACGGAGTCGTGTCCCTTTTCCGGCTGCGGGGATCAATGCGATCATTGGGACATCCTCCGTTTTAACTCGTCAATCCTTGGAATGGCAATCGGGTCCACGCCATAATTCAACGCCAAAAAGTAACTGATGTAGTCTCCGGTGTAAATGGCATCGAAGACCTCCTCCACCAGTGTTTCCCCTTGAGGGTGAAAGAGGGTGGTGCCCATCACTGCCTCAGAGATCAAATCTTGGGTTTCCCGGATCCGCCGTTTGACCCGATCGTGGTCTTGAGAAAACTCCAGGAACACAACCCACAGTTCTTCCACAAGGTCTTCCGGATGAATGATGCCGGTGATTTCATTATGGTTCATCTCCGGGAGCATTGCAGTGTGGGCCACCGCCTTGCTGTTTTCATTCAACTGACTCCGCCACCGCTCCGCGATGGGGAAAAACTGCCGACTGGCATAAAAGACCGGGATCCGGAGATAAAACTTATCGGCCAGATCCTTTGCAATGGAGTCGCTTTTTTCGAGATCAGATTGGCGGCTTTCCAAGAACGCGGCCAGAGCCTGCCAATCCCACTCCGGTAAAAGACCTGCACGTTGGAGGAACCGTGCGATTGGAGTCCATAAATAGCCAAGAGCAGTCCGAGGCGGGAATCCGGACGGCACTTCAATCCAGGGAACACCGTCCCGTTTTGCCCATTCCCCGAGTTTTCCACCGGAGGAAATGGCCAAGACTTTGGCCCCTTTCTCTAA
>WFXO01000081.1 GCA_015490555.1 Caldifarciminota bacterium
AAAGGACAATCGTACCGGGCCCAGTTCGTGCCCCAGATCGAGAGAGTATACCGTTCCGCCAACGCCGTCAGAATTTCCCAACGATGTCTGTAAGCATACCCGGAGCCAAAGAAACTGATCAGATGTCGAAGAACCGCTGGACGGAGAGGGCACATCGAGGGATCCACGCCTTGGGGGAGAAACTCCACGTTGGACAGGCCGAGGGACTGGTACTTAGGGATCTGTCCATAGGCTGTGAGAAAAAAGCGGTCGGAGACACGGGCTAAGGCAACGATATGCGGATCCGGTGGGTCCCGATAGTCCGTGTACCAGACGACCTTGATCCCGGGCAAGGAGGCCCAGAGATCCGGCGGGACCCCCTTGCCTTTTGAAGTCAAAAGGAGATGGGGGCGAAATCCCCGCACCATTCGCTCCAACAAAAAAGGAAAAAGCCGTGGCCCCCGGTGATAGAGACTCTGGTGACGGGACGGGTTGAGGCCCCGCACCTGTGCCCCTATCCTTCGGAAGGCCCGAGCGATCAACTCTTCATGCCGACCCCGATGATTCCATGCCCCGACAATCAAGACCCGGAGGGGCTTCATCGCCCGATCACCTCCCGATACACCTGGTATGTCCGGTCGACCGTGTGCCGAATGGAAAACCGGGAGGCATCCTGTCGGGCCTTTTCTCCGAATGCATGTCGTCGCTGGGGATGGGTCAGAAGATCGAGAAGTGCCTCTACAAACGCTTGCACGTCCCAGGTCTCCACTAAGATCCCGGTTTCTTCATGCCGGACCACTTCCGGGATGCCCCCGACACGGGGAGCCACCACCGGGACCCCATAAGCCAAGGCCTGGATCATGGCCGTCCCCAGTCCCTCGATCCGAGAGGTAGACAGGAAGATGTCGAAGACCCCAATGATGCCAGGACGGTAAGGAGCCAGCCGGAGGTGCCCTTCAAGACCCTTCTCGCGGATGGCCTCCATCAGCATCGGTTCAAGGTACCCCTGTCCGGCGATCAGGCCATGGGTCTCTGGAATTTCTTTGTAGACATGTCGAAAGATCTCGAGCCAAAAGAAGAGGTTCTTTTCTCGGGTAAAGGCTGCGACGGTACCGATCACGGGGCTCTGCTCGGGGAGGCCCAGTTCCTTTCGGGTCAGAGGCGGGTTGGGAGGGATCGGGATGCCGGAGGGAATCACGACAATACGATCGGGCGCCACTCCGCCCCGGATCAAAGTCTGTGCTACCGCATGGGAGATGGCGATGTATCGCGAGACTTTTTTCGTTTTGTACTTCCACCGGCTCCAAAATGACGGGGGGCTCGGTCGCCGCCGGTGTACCACCAAGGGGGGAAAGGTCCGGGAAAGATGGGAGGCAAAGACCAGGAGCCCATGCGCCCCTGAGGTCTGGGCAACCACGAGATCGGGTGACAGGGCCTGGATCCTTCGTGCAATGTGCCGGGCACGAAGGGGGTTCCAACTTGGATGCGTCAGGAATGGTTCCACAGGAATCCCCGCCGCCTGAAAACGTTGAAAGACCGGGGAGTCCGCAGGACAAAGGACCACCGTGTCGACCCCATACCGATGCTGGAGCCCCTGGATCAGGAGAAACAGTTGCTCTTCACCGCCCCGCCACGTCTGAGCGTCGGTTACCTGGAGGATTCGCATAGTCGTTGATATGCCTCCCGGAGCAGTTTGGCCTGCTGTGTCCATTGAAAGTGCTCCAAGACGCGCTTCCGGCCTTGTTCCGCCAGTGTTTGAGAAGACGAAGAGTCTTGGGTCAACCGAAGAATCGCATCTCGGAGGGCCTTGGGTTGGTCCGGTTCAACCAGGAGTCCGTTGACGCCCTCCTCAATGGCCTCGGGGACCCCACCGACGCGCGTCCCGATCACCGGGGTCCCACAGGCATTGGCTTCGAGGTAGACGAAACCGAATCCTTCGACATCTCGAGGGTCCTGGCGAACGGGCATCACGAAGAGATCGACGGCGTTGTAATAAGCCACAAGATCCTCGTCTGTCACGTAGCCACGGAATACGACGCGAGAAAGGACTCCCTCTTGGTGGGCCAGGGATCGGTAAGGCTCGAAATTGCCCGGCCCGACTACCACGAGGATGTACGACTCGGGCAAATCACGGAGAACCTGGATCAGAAGGTCGAGTCCCTTTCGCCGAATCGGACGACCCACATAGAGAAGGAGCGTCGCTTTTTGGGGGAGCCCCAGACGCCGGCGGAGGGCCTCCTTGGGCTGTGCAAGGGGACGAAATACCTGGGGGTCAATACTCGGGTAAATCACGACAACCTGAGGGGATTGGGGGACGAGCGAGCGGAGGAGGCGGGCGGTAAAGTGGCTATTGGTGATGCAAAGATCCGCGGATTGGACCATCGCTCGGAACCGATACCGCTTCCACGGGTTCCTCCGGCCCTTTTGCCGTTCTTTCAGAATGTCCAAGCCATGGAAGAAGATTCCATACCGCACGTGGGGTCTCCAGTGTTTGAAGAGCCAGGAGACTTTTGCAAACCCCAGGTGGCCGTTCAGAATGGCGCAGATGCCGAACTGTTGACGGATTTCCTCAAATTTTCGAAGCCAAAAAGGATAAGACCCCAGTGAAAAAAGACCCCGCTCAGAACGATCTACCGGAACCACCGGGTAGGGGGTCTCGGGCAGAGGTGTCCGTTGGAGCGTCAGCACGACAATTTCCTCTGGTGGAAGATGGTTCAGGAGGTGGAAATAATATCGACTCATCCCCCCGGAAAGTGGGGGGAAGTCATATAGGGCAAAAAGGATTCGCGGTTGGGACACAACGTAATTATCGGCCGCAAAAGCATCCCCTGCAAGAAGTCCCCCCGACGAATTAACGGGGGAGGGCGGGACCCTTCAGGGTGTCCCCAATCCCGATGCCGTGGCGTTCAAACCAGCCCCGGTTGACCTCTAACGCGAAGGGCACAGGACGAGGAGAAATGTGTAACGTAGTGTCCATCGGATCCATGGCCTGGATGTCTACAATGATGCCCTGTTCATCTACGAAAGCAATATCCAGCGGGATCCAGGTGTTTTTCATCCAAAACCGCAAGACCTGGGGTACCTCGAACACAAACAGCATCCCGGAGGAATCCGGGAGGGTGTCTCGGTACATGAGCCCGATCATCCGTTGCGCAGGCGTGCTGGCAACCTCCACCCAGAGAGTTTCCGATCGGACATACAGGGGAAGGACCGGCAACCCCGCCGGTGAAACTGCGGGAGGTGCACTCAGCAAGGAGAGAGTCAGCCCTAAGATGCCCATCTCAGATGAAGTCTTCCAAGGGCAAAATGAAGACCCGAAAGCCCCGATGTTTGTACTTCTCAGAAAGTTCGCGGAGTTTAGGCTTCAGAGGCTCCGGGTCGTCCACTTTCACAACATAAAGCACATGGTATCCGGGCCAGATGTGTGTATCGAGTAAAGGATCCGAACGATGACCCTTCCCATAGGCCTTCGGGATTTTGGTCCAACCCTCGATGCCCATCGTTTGAAACTCCTGAAGGATGATGTCCTCCAGAGCGGCATCGAAAACAAACATCAAAAGTTTCATGCGGTTCGCCTCCTTTCCCGGAATCGTGCCACGATGTAGTAAAGGGTGGGGACAAAGACCAGGGTGATCAAGGTGGAGACCAGGAGGCCGCCAATCACGGAGATGCCGAAGGGGCTCCACATCTCGGCTCCTTCACGGGTCGAGGTCGCCAGGGGCAGCAGGCCGAACACCGTGGTCAGCGTGGTCATCAAGACGGGCCGCATTCTGCGGGTTCCACCCGTCACCACAGCCTCCAAGAGCGCAAGCCCTCGTTTTTGCAAGATCTTGATGTAGTCGAGCAGGACAATGGCGTTGTTGACGACAATCCCCACCAACATAAGCAGCCCAACGAAGCCCATGAGAGAGAAGGGAATCCCGGTGATGAAGAATGCAAGCGCGCTCCCTGTGATCGCAAAGGGGACCGAGAACATGATGATGAGCGGGTCAATAAAGGACTCAAACAAGGCTGCCATCACCAAGAAGACCAACAAAGCCCCCAGGAGAAGGGCTTTGAAGACCGTAGAAAAGGACTCCCGTTGTTGCTGGATGGTTCCCGCGAGTTCAATCCGGACCCCAGGCGGGAGTGGGATTTGTTGGAGTTTGGCTTTGATATCTTTGACGATGGCTCCCAAGGCCCGGCCGTGGATCTCCGCTTCCACCTTCACAACCCGTTCTCGGTTCTTCCGCTCGATGGAAAGTGGGCCGTATCGGTACTCGATCTGACTCACATTGGCGAGGTAGACCGGCCCCAGCGGACCCGGGATCTGGAGAGTCTGCAGGATGGACGGATCATAGCGATAAGGGTCATCCAGGAACACATAGATGTCGTACTCATCGCCTCCGCGTCGCAGGGTCGTTGCCCGCATCCCTTGAAGCGCTTGCCTGAGGTATTGGGCCACCGTGGCCGAAGTGAGGCCATACTGATAGAGTCGTTTGCGGTCCAGTTTGACCCAGATTTCGGGTCGGCCGCTTTGCCGGGTCACCCGCGCCCCCTGAACCCCAGGAATCTCCGCGATTGTCTTTCGGATGACCTTGGCTAAGGAGTCGGTCACCTCTAAATCACTTCCGTAAATTTCGATGGAGATCGGTGCACCCGCTCCGAAGAGGAACTGGGCGCCACCTCCTGTAGCCGAGACCGAATAGGAAGTCAATCCGGGGATGTCCTTGAGGCGTCTTGCCAGAAGGGCTGCAATATCTGCTGTGCTCCGTTTCCGCTGGCTCTTGGGCACGAGATGTGCCGCAAAGAACCCAGAGTTCGAACTCTCTTGGTATCCCATCACGGCCCCGAATCCAGATTCGGTCGGCCCCACCCGCACCACGAGGTTTTCAATTTCCGGGACCTCTTTCTCGATGACTTGTTCCACAATGTGCATGACGCTGTCTGTCACCTCCAGGCGGGTGCCCACGGGAAGTTGGAATTGACCTCGGACATCGCCGGTGTCTTGTGCGGGAATGAATTCAGTCGGAATATATCGGAACAGGGAGAGGCTGGCCATGAAGATTCCGATCCCCAGGAGGATGGTCAGCCACCGGAACCGTAAAGCGCGCCGGAGGAACCATTGATACGCATTTTCCAGCCCTTCGAAGGCCGCAGAATGGAACCGTCCGAGTTTCCCCAGGTCAATGATTTTAAGAAACTTGGATGCGAGCATCGGGGTCAACGTAAAGGCGGCGAACAGGGACGCAAAAAGGACCAGCATCACTGAGAGTGCAAGTTGTCGGAACATGACCCCCACAAAGCCCTTGATGGCCACAATGGGGATGAGGATGGCCACAGTCGTCAAAGTGGAAGCAATGATGGCCTGGCCCACTTCACCGGTGCCAAAGACCGCCGCTTCCTTCCGCGTTTCCCCACGTTCTAAGTGATGATAAATGTTCTCCAGGACCACGATCGCGTTATCTACAACCATCCCGATGGCGATCGCCAACGAGGAAAGCGAGATGATGTTGATGGAGGCACCGATGAGATAGAGGAAGATGAAGGCGGTCACGAGAGAGACCGGGATCACAGAGGCGATGATGAGGCTTCCCCGGAGGTTTCGGAGGAAGAGAAGCGTGACCAAGGTGACGAAGAGCAACGCCCAGAGGATGGTCGTGGCTAAGTTAAAGATGCTGTTCCGGATAAACCGTGACCCGTCAATGATGATGTGGAGTTTCAGGCCGGGGATGTCCTTTTCGACCTGATGGAGGATCCGCTTGGCGGCGTCGGCCACCTGGACGGTATTGGCTCCGGAGGTCTTCAGGATGGCAAAGAAGACCCCGTCCTTCCCGTTGACCCGGACATAAGTTCGGGGTTCCGCATAACTGTCATCGATCGTAGCG
Source organism: Caldifarciminota bacterium (assembly GCA_015490555.1). Classification (GTDB taxonomy): domain Bacteria; phylum Hydrothermota; class Hydrothermia; order WGAB01; family WGAB01; genus S141-55. The sequence goes on from WFXO01000081.1 coordinate 5,847, forward strand.
ATATCGCTTAGTCGAATCAAGGTCCCCTGGACATTGGCAATCGGTAGATCCCGGAGTTCTTCGGCGGACTTGAACTCCTGGGGTACACGGACCAGATACTCTGTCCGCCCCATTTTCAGGACCCCGGAAGGAAGCACGATATTTTCCTGAGCCAGGATGCCGAGCACCTGGGTCAAGGAGATCCCATAGGCATCCAATTTTTGCTGGTCCACCCGGATATTGATCTGGCGGATCCGCCCGCCCCCCCAGACCTGGAC
>WFXO01000082.1 GCA_015490555.1 Caldifarciminota bacterium
CCTTCAAAGGATCCGGGACGAGGCCCACCGGTTCGCTCTCAAGTACCACCAGACTCTGCGATCCAAAGGGGCCCTGGAGTCGTTGCTGGATACCCTACCAGGGGTGGGCGAAGCCCGGAAACAAGCCTTGATTCGGTACTTCGGGTCTCTTCATCGGCTGATGGGCGCCTCACCTCGAGAAATCGCAGAGGTCCCGATGATCGGCCCTAAATTGGCCGAAAAGATCTACCGCGCCCTCCACGGGGAATAAGTCTTCAATACCCGCGTCTGGGACGTCGCGCTCCTCGTTTTGCTTGACAGTTCTTGGAAAATAGCGGAAACTTAAACCCAAAACACGGGTTGCTGAGAAAAAACGGGCACTGGCAAAGAAAGGAGGCATCATGGACCGGACGGAACAGTTGTTGAAAGAGTTAACCGAAGCCTTTGGACCACCGGGGTTTGAGGATGATGTCCGCTCTGTTTTTCGTCGTGAACTGGCTTATGCGGATGAGATCCTGACCGATCACCTGGGGTCTGTCATCGCCGTGAAGCGAGGGAGTCAAGAGCGCCCCCGGATCCTCTTCGCCGCCCACATGGACGAAGTCGGCCTCATGGTCAAAGGCTTCACCAAAGAAGGCTTTGTCAAATTTGAACCCTTAGGGGGATGGCTCCCTACTGAACTGATCGGAGAGCGGGTGGTCATCCGTACACGGAAAGGGGAGTTTCCAGGCGTGGTTGGGACCCTCCCTCCCCACCTTAAACGAGGGGAAGAGGCCAAAAAGCCACCAGAACTCAAAGAACTGTATATCGACTTCGGGGTCGCCGAAGGATTCAACCCCGTGAAGGAATTAGACATCCGTATCGGAGACCCAATTGTGCCCTACAGCACCTTCCAGATCACGGGAAACGAAAAGGTTTTCATTGCCAAGGCCTTCGATGACCGCGTCGGTGTCGCACACCTACTCCGCGTCATGGACGAAATTCAAAACTTCAAAGACCACCCGAACACCGTGTATCTGGCAGCGGTGGTCCAGGAGGAAGTCGGACTCCGGGGGGCCGGGACGACCTCCTGGGTGGTCGAGCCGGATGTCGCCATCGCCGTGGATGTCTCATTGGCCGAGGACGTTCCAGGTCTGGAATCCTATACCGAAGCCAAGTTTGGGAAAGGGGTCTCCATTGTGGTCCAAGATCGAACCATGATCGCCCACCGACGATTTCGGGACTACTTGGTCGCTTTGGCCGAACAACATAACATCCCCTATCACCTGGTAACGGTTCAAGGCGGATACGACACCGGCCGGATTCACCTTTTCCAAAAAGGCGTACCTTCGGCCATCTTGGGGATCCCCTCCCGCTATATTCACGGGTTCAATTCCATGATCCACAAAGACGATCTGGAAAGCGCCGTACGGTTGGCCGTTGCACTGATCCAGGATCTGGATGATAAAAAGGTCGCGGAGTTTACCACCTACTGATCTGCAAAAGGTTTTGAGGAGGGAGAAAACGGCGGAGTCAAAATCCCGGATTCTGTAATAAACCCGGTAATCCAGGCCCCGGGAGTCACATCGAAAGCAAAATTCAGGACCGGTGCGTTGGGAGGGGCGGTTCTGCATGCTCCCCATCCCAGGACCTCTTGGGCCCCACGCTCTTCAATGGGAATTCCTGCACCGGTCTCCAGGGACAGATCAAAGGACGATAAAGGCGCGGCCACATAAAAAGGAATCCCAAACTGATGGGCCGCCAAGGCAAGCGCAAAGGTCCCAATCTTGTTTGCTGTGTCGCCGTTGCGAGCGATTCGATCCGCTCCGACGATCACAAGATCCACTTCGCCTTGGGCCATCAAAACCGGTGCCATTGAGTCCACAATCAACGTAAAGGGAACCCCGGCGTTTTGGAGTTCGTAGGTGGTCAAGCGTGCCCCTTGGAGCCAGGGGCGTGTCTCAGGCACCCACACATGTCGAATCTTTCCCATTTCGTGGGCTTGATAGATGACGCCCAGAGCGGTTCCAATCCCGGGAGTCGCCAGGCGCCCGGTATTACAGATGGTCAAAACCCGCAGAGGTCTCTCGAATAAGGCCAAGCCGTGTTGCGCGATGGCTTCACATCGTGCCCGTTCCTCGTCTTCAATCGCCCGTGCCTCCTGGAGGAGTTGGATTACCCAGTCTGTGGAGGCGAGGCCCGTTTGAACCACCCGGGTCATTCGATCCAGGGCCCATTGGAGGTTGACGGCAGTGGGACGGGATTGCCGCAATCGAGAAATGACTTCCAGCAGTTCTTCTTGAACGGTCAAGGGCTCTCGGGTCTTCTGCAGGATTTCTTGGGCTGCCAGAACGACCCCGTAGGCTGCCGCCACCCCGATCAGGGGTGCCCCGCGGAGGACCATCGATCGGATGGCCTCAAAGACCTCTTCCGCTGTCTCGAGTTCGAGATAAACCTCCTTGGTCGGGAGTTCCCGTTGATCTAAAACCCGGAGTTTCCCCGACTCAAAGATCAGCGGGCGTAGAACGGACATGGGTTTGTGCGTCCTTAAGGGCCCTGACAAGGGTGTACGGCAACTTCATATCGCCCAACCGGATGTGTTTTTTCTTGGCTCCGTGATAGTCCGAGCCCCCGGTCATCAACAGGCCATGCTTTTCAGCCAAAGACCGGTAGAGTTCGATATCCTCTGGAGAATGGTCGGAATGCCAGACTTCCACCCCCATGAGGCCATGTTTTTGTAAGTAAATCACATAATCCGGGTCCTGGTAATAGGCGGGATGCGCAATGACCGGGATCCCCCCGGCACGGAGAATCAATTGGATGGCCTCGATGGGTTTCATCTTGTACTTCGGAACGTAGGCGGGGCTATCGTATCCCAGATATCGTTCAAAAGCCTCTTTGACATCCGCGACATAGCCCTTCTCAATCAAGGCTTTGGCAATGTGGGGGCGGCCGATACTGCCGTGGCCTGCGATCTCCTTCACTCGCTCTGGGTCTAAATGGACCCCCATGCCTTTCAACTTCTCCACGATTTTGTATGCCCTTTCCTCCCGGACTTGTCGGAACAAGGCCAGGCGCTCCTGTAACTCAGGATGGTGGAGATCCATGAGATAACCCAGGATGTGGATATCTTTGCCATTTTCCTCGGTGGAAAGTTCGACGCCGGCGATCACCTCGATGCCCCAACGAAGTCCTTCTTCCATGGCTTCCGGAATGCCCTGAAGGGTATCGTGGTCTGTCACTGCGATGACGTGCAAGCCCGCTTCTCGAGCCTGCTGGACCAGTTCAGCGGGACTCACCGTGGAATCGGAATAATGCGTATGGGTGTGTAAATCCACGAACTTCATGCGAAGGCCGACTCCAGTTTGGGAAGGAAGGACTGTTCAAATTTAGACCAAGCCTGATGCAAGGACGTGAGTTCTTTTCGGGTTTCCTCAACAAACGCTTCATCCTTGATGGACGACAGATTGATCTGGACATTGAGGATGGCGCCAAAGAGTGCGGACCGCGCTTGATGAAATGCGACTCCCACATCACTCAAGGCGTTGGGGTTCCCTTTCTCCAACAGGGTCTCCAGGAAAGGCTGCGTTGTGGAGGCCAAGCGGGCCGTCTCTAAGGGGACCCGGGCGGCTTCCTTCAGGGCCTCTTGAATCGCCTGCTTTCTTTGGGCCTTCTCCTCGTCAGTATTTTTCGGCATCCGAAAGGCTTGCATGACTTTTTCAAAGGCTTGTGCATCTTCCTGGATCAGTTGCCGCGCCCTGGAAAAGCCGGATTCCAATTCGGGTTGCAGGGGACGCAGTTCTTCGTGACGATCCGCCAATTTCTTGCTTTTGAGGGTCAACGACAACACCATCAAGAGCAAGGCATAGGCCTGGGCGAGGGAGAAAGCCGAGGCCGATCCTCCCCCCGGCGTGGGACTGGAAGACGCTAACGCACCCAAATAGGCCGCCAGGGGATCGGTCTGGGACATCCGGGCTTCGATGATTTGGTCTTCTTTAAAGTTCTCCAACCTCAGATAGAAATCGGCGACCTGGACCAGGGCCTTTTGGGGAACCAGGCCGACGATCTCCGACCCGATCACCGGGACCCCATACCGCTCTGCGTACATTTTGACATTCTCAAACGCTGCAAAGATCGGGGTCTTCTCGTAATCCACCAGATTCATAGAGACCTGAACAATCCCCCGCTCTTTCAACTCAAAGCCAAGAGCCTTCACAAATGCCAGCCCGCCTCCCTTCGCCCGAACCCGACGGGCGATCCTCTTCGCAATCTTCAGGTTGTTCGTGCCCAGGTTCACGTTATAGGCGATGAGGTACTTCCGCGCCCCGACCACGGTGGCCCCTGCCGTGGGATGGAGTTCTGAAGGGCCAAAGTCTGGCTTTCGCGTGGGATCGGTCTTGATGGCCTCCCGCAGCCCCTCAAACTCTCCCTTTCGGATATACGCCAAATCTTTCCGCTCCGGGACCCGGGCGGCTTCCTCATAGAGATACACCGGGATGTTCAACTCGTTGGCAATCCGTTGTCCCAACTCTTCTGCCAACCGCACACACTCTTCCATGGTGACATTTTTCAAAGGCACAAAGGGGACTACATCGGTCGCGCCGATCCGCGGATGCTGCCCCTCGTGTTTATTGAGATCGATGAGTTCTGCAGCCTTTTTTACACCGCGGAAGGCCGCCTCGACGGCGACCTCCGGAGGGGCCACAAAGGTAATCACCGACCGATTGTGGTCAGGGTCCATCTCTTGGTCTAAGAGATGGGTGCCAGGGACGGAAAGGATGGCTTGAACGATTTCATCCACCACCTCTTTCCGCCGACCCTCACTAAAATTGGGAACCACTTCAACCCATTTTTCCATAATCAAAAACCTCCCGTTGAGGGGAAAAGAGTACAGGGGGGTTCGGCGACTCGTCAAGAAAAGATAAAAAACATGGGGGCTTTTAGCCCCCTTATCCATGTTTTGGTATGCCAATTTCCAACCCAGACCAACGGATCGGATAAAGGGGTTTATCGTGATGAATTTTTAGCGGCTTGAAAACCACACGTTTTTCTTTTGCTGACCGCTTCGATTTCATGGATCTCACCTCCTGCCTGCATTGAGGGCTGTGGGAAAGAGAAGGGTGTAAATATTATAACCCGAAGATTGGAAAAACGGAGGGCATTGGAACGCTTGTAGATCCGGCGTTCTGGACCGTATCTCTCGTCAGAGATCGCCGTCGGCCCCGATCCCTGGGCCCCGTGCCCCTGGATGAGGGGCACTCTATAAAGCATCCAAAGTCATCCGTGAAACTCTCAGAGAACGAGGAAATGATCAGATCCCAGAGCCATAGGCGCATAGGACCCCCGAAAAATGCCTTTGTTGCAATGGCACTTCTTCTCATTCCTTCTCCAACTCCTCTTTATGTTGCTGATATGCCCAACTCACGGCGGAATTGGGATGTTCCTGCGCAACCCGCCGGATGAAACCATATAAATCCGACCATCCATTTTTAATGATGTAATTTATGGCATCTGGTACCTGCTCAGAATATGGCGAATAAGTTAAAAGTTTTCTAACAACTTCCTTTCTTTTTTCTTCCGGTATATTTAGATAAGTAAATTTGTGCAAAATATAGTATTGATCAAGAACTACTTTTGCGTAAATACTACTGGGGAATCGCCTTAGGAATTCTTCATAATATTTAATAT
>WFXO01000083.1 GCA_015490555.1 Caldifarciminota bacterium
GGATCAGTCAGGGGGCCGGGGTCCTGGGAATCGGGATTCTTATTGATCGAAATGGGAATGACGTTTACACCTGTGGCCCCATTGGGCAGGGGGCCGGCCTCTTCGGACTGGGCGTGCTGTGGGATCGACAAGGCCATGACCTCTACACCCTGGATTTCTTTGGGCAGGGGGCCGGAAATTTTGGCTTGGGTCTCCTCATAGACAATGCCCGGAATGACCGCTATCTGGCGACCGATTGGGTCCAAGGGTTTGGGTCAGTCTGGGGCTACGGGCTTCTGGTGGACCAGTCGGGCAACGATCTCTATTACGCAGGAGGCCATTACCGGCATCGTCCGCTGTTACCCGGCCATTATCGCTCTTTCGCGCAGGGGTTCGGGATGGGGTGGCGCAGCGATGCCTCCGGCGGGATCGGGTTCCTCCTGGACGCCGATGGCAACGATGTCTATGCAGTAGAAGTCTACGGCCAGGGGACCAGTTACTGGTTCAGCCTGGGGATGCTGGCGGACCTGGGAGGCAATGACTTCTACCAGGCCACAGAATACGCTCAGGGGGCAGGGATCCATCTCTCCCTTGGGATTCTCCACGACCGAGAAGGCGAGGACCATTACTACGCCAGCCGTGGCCCGTCCCAGGGGGAAGGCCATGACTACTCGGTCGGGATTTTGATCGATGAGGCGGGGAATGATGACTACACGGTATCGGGAGGACTGGGGATCGGCTTATACAACTCCGTCGGGCTCTTCATTGACAAGGGGGGATCAGACACGTACATGATCCGAGAACGCTTAGGCCTCGGCGACGCGAATGCGAGCCGAGGCCTGTTTGGGATCGGCGTCTTTTTGGATCTGGGCGGTGCCGATGTCTACCCGAAAGGGCAACCGGCGAAGAACCGGGCCCTATGGATTCAGGGTACCTACGGGGTCGGCTACGACCGGGAGTGAACCCCGAACATCCTTCATGGGTCAAGAGTCCCCACCGTTTTTCCGTTCCCGGAACTCCACAGTCCCACCCGCAATCTCGATCCGGATCTTGGCCTGAGGCTGCGTTCCAATGCGGTAGATCCCCGGAGCAACCTTCTGGAGCCGGCCCTGGAAGCCTTCAGAAAAGATCACTTCTTCACCGAGGACTTCTTCTTCCTCCGAGGCTCGCCACCCGGGAGGAAATCTGAACCGTTCATGTTTCACCTTGACCTCCACCTCAAATTCTGCCTCCCGGGGGATCAACAAAGTCAGATCTCCACCGGCCACTTTTACACGAAGGTCATGGAGTTCTTTAACATGAGCGGTAGCGTCTCCGCCCATAATGGTCCACTCTCCTTTCTGCTGAAGATCGAAGATCTCGACATCACCGCCCATAATTTTGAGCGCCAGGGGTTTGTCTGGCGGGAGGGTGAGTGAGAGGTCACCGCCCATATCTTTGATCACGAGTTCCTCTCCCATGCGCTTCACGACACTGTGCATTCCTGAGCCCGAGACTTGAATTTCTTGGATCGGGCGGATATGGATATCGAGGTCGCCTCCCATCACCTTCACGAGGACCCGACGCACCCGGTCTGTGGGGATCGTCTGTTTCATAGTTGCCCACCGGGTCTTCACACTGGACTCTACAACATCCGGAACCGCGCGGATGAGTTCTGAAACCATGGAGCCGATGCCCCGCATGAATCCGGAGAATCCGGAGGGTCCTTCGCCCCAATGTTCATGGACCCGATGGCGGGCACGATGATGCACATGTTCGTGTTTCGGAGGTCCGGCATGTTCCAGGGACTCCAGGAGCCGCGCCGCCTCCTCGGCGCTGATTTTCCCCTCTTCCAGCATCTTCAAAATTCTCAACCTTGGATCTTCCATGGCTACTCCACCCAGATTTTGACTTGTGTTCCATCCGTGGATTCGAGGTCTAAAATTTCCCCAGCTTCAAACCCTTCTTGTTCCAAGGTTCGCAAGAGTTCACGGAGATCGATGTCATGCCCGTTTAACTTGGTCTGGACTTTGGAGGGAACCAAGTGGATCGCCCAACGAATAAAGGCCCAGGGCATCCGAATATTGACGGTTTCTTCATCGTCCACCACGCGGATGCGGAACCAGCGGATTCCGCGCTTTTTCGAGGGAAGACTCTGGGCCGAAGACGGGGGTTCTAACGCCGAGAGGAGCCGTTCGGCCTCCTCGGCGCTGATTTTCCCCACTTCCAGCATCTTCAAAATTCTCAGGCGTTCCTCCATGTTACACCTCTCCTTTCAAGAGACGTTCGGCCTCTTCAATGGTAATTTCGCCACGTTCCAGTCGGTCCAGGACCTCATTCACATCCACGGACTCCTCTTCGGTAATAGGCCCCGGCATGGCGGGATAGCCCAGGGCGTCCAGCACCTCATCCAGCCGGGCCCGTGCCGTGGGTCGAGACACCCCAAGTTCCTGTGCTACCATCGAGAGATTCCCTCGAAACTGAAGGAACAACCGGAGGAATGCCAGTTGCTCCTCCGTCAATTGCTCAAACTCCGTCCTTGGGAATGCCCCAACAATCTTGGTCCCGCACCGACTACATTGGTATTCCAAGACCTGTAACGGCCCTTCACACACCGGACAACGATGGAGTCGCTTCATCATGTCATTATGATAAGCATTTGTTTACAATTTGTCAAGTGTGGGTTGATACTTTGAAAGGAGCCCTTAGGAAAAGAGGGTATAGAGGGTTTGGTGCCACTGGTGCATCGGGCGGGTGTCCAGGACGGTATAGCGCTCAGGGCGCATCTGAGGAGCCACCTCGAGGGCCCGGGACAACATGTCTACGCTGACTCCCAAGGCCCTGGGATGGGTGGGTAGCCCAAGGGTTTCAAAGAGTGTTCGGACCCGCGAAGAAAGGGGGTGATCCTGAAAAGACAAGGCCATCAGGGTTCCGAGGGCGACCTGTTCCCCGTGGAGTCCCGTGCCGATCCCCAGGTGATCCAGGGCATGGGAAATCAGGTGTTCCGAGCCAGAACAGGGTCGGGAAGAGCCTACGAGACCCATCGCGATTCCTCCCAGGATCAGGCCCCGCGACAGAAGCCGCAGGGTCTCAAAGTCCTGAAGACTCGGAGACGCTGCATAAAGAAACGTCTGGGCACCGGTTTCGGCGAGGGTTGCCGCCAATTCGTCCACAGGCTCCTTGCCGTGTGCCTCGGCGAGCCGCCAATCCTGCACCGCGGAAAGGTTTGCGATGAGATCCCCGACCCCTGCCTTCAAGTACCGGATCGGTGCTCTCTGGACAATCTCCAGATCGACCAATACGCCAATCGGCATGACGGCCCCCACCGAATGGGTCTTCGCAATCCCCTGGATTACAGCAACCGGCGATGCAATCCCATCGCTACTGAGCACCGTGGGGATCGCTACAAAAGGTAGGTTTTCCAGGTATGCGGTGTACTTGGCCACGTCTATGGGCTTCCCGCCACCAATGGCGAGGAACAATCGGGGACGGGTTTCCCGGACCTGGGAGCGAACCTTCTCGACGGCATGGATATCGCTTTTTTGAACCGTGATGTGGAACGCGGAGAGACCGCTGGCCTGGAGTCGTTGGAGGAGGTCTTGTGCCAATTCGGCAGTCAATCCCGGCCCGGAAACCAGAAGAACAGGGCCCTGCGAAAGATGGTGTTCCTGAAGGATCGAAGGGATCTTGGCCCAGAGTCCGATATCCAACCGGATCAACGCGGGAAGGGAAACCAGTCTCGGAGACGCCATGCTCAGGGAATGCGGACGGACGGAACTAAGGTATAAGGAGGCGAAAGGAGTTGGGATTGGGAGACCGAGGCATCGGAAGGGTCTAAGAGGTCCATCACCGGGGGATCTTGAGGGGATTTTCGACCTCCCAATGTCCACTGACCGGGTTGAGGGTCTAAGGGCCGAACCTGGTCTTCCGCATATCCATCCTGGGAACAAACCAGGATGGTCAAGGCATCTCCAGACTTCAGTTGAAGCAGAGAATGTGGGACTTCCACGACCACGTGATTCCCCTCGGCCCAGGCCTTGAAGGCGCCAGCCTGGACCCGTCCGGAGGCATCCATGTACTCCAGGCCATATTCTGGCCAGCCGGCGATTTTGAGACGAGCAGACCAAGGCGTAGAAGGGTCAAAATGGAGTCCCCCCAATGCAGGAGAGCCGGCGTCCGTCCTCTGTTTGGGTGCACCGGGCTGGTGTACGTAGACCCAGATCAAGGGGTGGGAGAACCCCAAGGGGGCGTTCCAAGGGTTCGGCAAATCCTGGAAGGTCAACACCCAATAGTCTGCATCCGTGCCTCGATAGAGCGCAAATTTTGTAAGATCGAAGATCCCGGGGGTAAAGACCGGATCCGTCGGATATTGATAGGTTCCGGGACCGTGATCGTCGCCGACCGGGTCCGAGATCTCGAGGATCTTGGGGAGGTCGGACCAGGCGGGCCTTTTTTGGCCGGGGGCCATCACGCCCCCGGTTGTCGTCGGGAATGAACCTCCTACGATGGGAGAATCGAGGACCGCAGGGGGAGTCTTACCTAAAGCCGTGTAGACAGTTTTCAGGGTCTTTCGGAACATGTCATCAAAGCGTATGTCCCCGCCGGGGCTGGTCTGATCGTTGCCAAACCACCAGAACCAATCGGAGCCCTCCGCTGCCATCATGGCGAGCCGTGCCGATTCTACCTGAGGGGGCGTCAGATCATCCTGAGCCAGGAACTGGTCCAAATCGCGTCGAACCCGACCCAGGATCTCCCATGCTCGATTTTCCTCGCGTTCACCGATCCAGGTCGAGAAGTCTGCACTAATCCAGGAGCCTGCGAACAGGTGATCGATCGTTGCAGAGGGGGGATATTGTTCCAGGTATTCCGAAACGGTGACCGTTCGGATCCAAGGAGTTTCTTGAAGTTGGCGATAAAAGGCATGGAAGAATTCCTTGGCATCGTGAGGATACCATTCCCAGGCGTTTTCACCGTCCAAAATCACGGTCACCAACGGGGGAATCGGTTGATTTGCCAGGGCCTTATGGATCGCGTACAGGGCCTGTACAAAGTCATTGGCAGCGGCCACAGGGTCCATGGATTTGTAACGGAACCCGATCCGGTCTGACAGATCCGTATCGCGGAACACCATGAACACGGTATCCTTTTGTCCAATGACGCGGTAGGGGCGATAGCGTTGACTCATCGAGACCATGGTTTGGCCCAGGGATCGAGCCAACACCTGGACGTCCGAGGCGATCCATCGGACCCCGGCTTCCCGGAAAAGATCCACGACAGCGTCTGCTACGGCCCCCTCGGCCGGCCACAAGCCCTTCGGAGGTCGGGCGAAACGCTTCTGATAAAACTGAACGGCCTTTTGGACATGCCAGGCTGCATCCTGGGGATAGTGGAACCGTGGAGGTAACGGGGTCAGGGGCATGGCCTCCTTCGCCAAATCGGTGTCATAGATCAACGGCAAAATCGGGTGATAAAAGGGTGTGGTAATGACCTCAATCTGGCCTTTTTCTTGGAGTTCCCGGTGGATGGGAACAACCGCCTTCAGGATCTTAAATTGGAGGTCGATCACCGCACGCTTGTCTTCTTCAGAGAAATCGCGGCCTTTCTCAATCCAGGGTTGGACGGTGACCGTGTCGCCGGTCGGTAAGACCACCGGCCCTTCCTGGAAATCCGGATCAAACCAGGCCAAATTGAACCACATTTGCAAGTCCCGCCAGTCCTGTGTTGTAAAGCGTGGGATCGAGGCCTGAACATCCACACTCCCATCGGACCTCATGATCCGCTTTAAGCGGAGTTCCCGATAGCGGGGCCAAATGTCTATCATGTTGTCCCAGTTGGCGGAGAAGAAGTGTTCCAGGAGGAAGGCCTTGTCCTCGTCCGTCAGAGAAGCAGCATCCTTGAGGGTTAATCGGACATAGCGATCGGGGCTCTTACCAGCCTCGTACCGTTGAATGAGATCTTCCAGTTGCATAAGGAGGACCGGGGTCAGATTGATGGTCACGTGAACCTGGGGGTATTGTTGGAGGATGGCGGCCATGTCGTAGTAGTCTTTGATGGCATGGAGGCGGACCCAGGGTTCTTCATATTCACCGGTCTCAGGATCTTTGAAATACCGAGGCTGATGTTGATGCCAGACAATGGCGAGATAAACCGGAGAACCCAGGGCGGGCAATTCGGGTCCGATGGGCTTCTCCGATGTGCCCTGTTTCGGAACTTCTTGGAGGATTTTGCCGTCTTCGGTCAGGACAAACACCGAGTTAAAACCGCCATAGCCATCATCTACACGTGCAGGATTCAGGGGATCCTCGCGCCACTCGGTGCCATTGATGACAAACTTGTATTGGTAGACCCCTGGATTCAAGGGAACCACTGCTTCCCAATGGTCTTTCACGCGTTTCATCGGCAACGCCGTGGGGGCCCATTGATTGAATGTGCCAGCGAGGTATACTTGTTGGGCCTCCGGTGCCATAAAACGAAACACGACCCCGTTCGGGGTTGCTTCCAGGTTCTTGAAGGCCTTGCCACCGGTCACGATCAGAACCGAATTGAAGCCCCCATAGGGATCCGGGGTCTTGAGGGGGTTGTCAGGATCTTCAAGCCAACGAGAACCGTCTACGACAAACTTGTACTCGTATCGGCCCGGGGGGAGGGATAAGGCAACCTGCCAAACACCCGGCTTGATTTCCTTGAGGGGTTGGGCTTGAGGGTTCCACTGATTGAACGTTCCGGCCACGGTGACGGACTGAGCACGGATATTCAACGTAAAGACGACCTTGCCGTCTTTTTCTTCAACCTTTCCGAACAACACCACAGGGATGAAAAGCCAGATCCATCGGTTTCGACATGCCCTCATGTTGACCTCCTTGGCTTCGGGAAATTATAAACCGGTCTGCCGGATTTTCCGGTTAGGGGTCTTGGATGGCTGAAGGAATCTGTAAAATAGTGGCCAAAGGAGGCTGTGTATGCGGCGAATGTTTTGGGTGTGGGTTCTGAGCACATCTCTGGGGTCCGGGCTTTGGGCCGGGGTGGGCTATTGGTCTTGGCTGGGTCCGGTCTCCGGAGAAGTCACGGCGCTTCATGTTACCACGAATGCGCTCTATGTGGCCATCGAGGGACAAGGCCTGTTCCGGTACGACCTTTCCAGCCAAACCTGGGATACGTTGGTTGCCCCCGGCTCGCCGATCCGTGCGATTTACGTACATCCAGTTAACCCCAACGATCTCTTGGTCGGGATTGACGCTACCGTGGGTGTCACGGTCTGGCGTTCCCAAGACGGAGGGCTCTCGTGGGCTCCTTCCGACTCCGGACTGACGGCCCCCGGCCTCTCGGACGTCCTCCCGGTACGTGCCATTGCCGGGACAGCCCAACGACCGGATACCGTCTTCCTGGCCACGATGGATGGGGCCTGGATGTCGCCCGACTTCGGCGCCCATTGGCTCTATGTCTTTAGCGAAGACCCTGCGTATTATTACAACGCCCGGACTCTAACCATCGCTACACCGGAAACCCTTTTTTTGGGATCCCAGAACTTTGTGTATGAGGGGCAGGTGTGGCGGTCCGTCGATGGGGGACAGACCTGGGACTTTCTCTGGGGAACCTATGATGTCGGCGGGGAGGGGCTTCTCAACGGCATTACCCAACATCCGAGGGTTCCCGCCCTTCTCTTGGTCGCCGTGGGCGGCTTCTTTGTGCCCGGCATCTATCGGAGTCTGGACGGGGGGATGACATTTACCCAGACCTTCTCAGCGTGGGCCAACGCGGTCCTCTTCCATCCACAAGACTCTTCGGTGGCCTATGCCGCGACCGATGCGAACGGGGTGTTGAAATCTCAAGATGCAGGATTGACCTGGTCGGAAATCAATGATAGTCTTCCCCTGGGTGAGGTGGATCTCCTGGTCATGGGGTCGGACGAACGCACAATTTTTATCGGAACCCCCATAGGGGTTTACGCCTATACCGATCCCTATGTGTCCGTTGAAGAACGGTCCGGTTCCTTCCCGTCCCCGCTCCTCTCCCTTACCCCCAACCCTGTCCGTCGCTGGCTCACCCTCCGTGCGTATGCAGGGCAAATCCAATCCGTTGCGGTCTATGCTTTAGACGGTCGGTCCTTGGGGCAGATTCAACGCCATCCAAACGCGATCTGGCGTGTGGATCTCAGTCCTTACGGCCGTGGCCCAAGGGCCCTCTTTCTGGAGATCCGGACCACACGGGGTCGGATGACGAAGCGGGTGTTTGTGATCCCGTAAAGTCGCCGACCTAAAGGCCGGTGGGAAGGTCTAAGAAGTGGAACTCCAGGCCAAATCGTTCTTGCAGGTGTTTCCCCAGGGCTTTCACCCCGTAGCGTTCGGTCACATAATGGCCAAAGAAGACCACGTGGACCCCCAACTCCTGGGCCAGCCAGTAGTGGGCATGACTCGTCTCACCGGTGACCAGGAGGTCGACTCCAGCCTGTTTCAGGTCTGGAAGTAAGGAGACGGCCTTCCCCGAAACGACGGCAACCTTCCGGATTTCCGAAGGACCAAACTCCCAGACCGTTAAAGGGGGCACGCCAAAGAAGGATTCGAGTTCTTGGACCAGATCCGAAAGGGTCCGAGAGGGTGAAAACTCGGTGTATCGGCCGATTTCTAATCCCTTATAGTTTCCGAGAGAGCCGAAGTCCTGCCAGCCCAATTCCCTTAGGATCACGGCGTTATTCCCAAATTCCGGATGCAGGTCCAGCGGCAAATGACTGGCATAAAGCGCGATGCCGTTTTGAATAAGGCCTCGGACACGCCGGAAATAGGGACCGGTGATTGCCGTGGGCTGACCAAACCAATAAAGACCATGGTGGACGATCAGGAAGTCAATGTTCTTCGCGATGGCCTCTGCGACCGCGACCTCCGAGATATCGACCGCTCCACCGACCCTCTGGATTTCTCGTTCTTCATGCTCCACCTGGAGCCCATTGAGGGCATCGTCCGGGATCTCCGAGGTCTTCAGTAACTCATCGAGATAGCGGACCAGTTCCTTTGTTTTCACGGAAAAGACCTCCGGGTTGTTCCAAGCCCAAATGGGCATATGCCAAGGGTAAGGCCACTCGGCCCCGAGATGTCCGTTTAATAAATCCCTCCCGGATCAAGAACGGCTCATAGACCTCTTCAATGGTCTCCGGTTCTTCCCCAACAGACATCGCGAGGGTTTTCAAGCCGACCGGGCCTCCCTTGTAGAGTTCAATCAAATTCCGAAGGATCCGTTTATCCATATCATCCAAGCCCTTTCGATCGACCTGTAATTTCTCCAGGGCGTATTCTGCCAACTCCTTGGTAATCACCCCGTCCCCTTCAATCTCCGCAAAGTCTCGAACACGGCGAAGGAGCCGGTTGGCGACCCGGGGGGTTCCCCGAGACCGTTCAGCAATCTCCCGAAGTCCCTCCTCGGTGTATCGGATCTTCAGGATTTTGGAACTCCGGACCAGGATCTGGAAGATCTCGTCCGGGGAGTAGTAGTCCAACCGGAAGGTAATGCCAAAGCGGGCCATGAGCGGAGAGGTGATCATTCCCGCGCGGGTCGTTGCTCCAACGAGTGTAAAGGGATTGAGTTTGATCTTAATGGATTGGGCTCCCGGCCCCCGGTCGATCAGGATATCGATGCGAAAGTCTTCCATGGCGGCATAGAGATATTCCTCGACCGGACGGGGGATGCGGTGGATTTCGTCAATAAAAAGGATATCTCGGGGAGCCAAGGAGGTCAGAATCCCCGCAAGGTCTGCGGGCCGTTCCAGAACCGGGCCTGAGGTGGCTTTGATGTTGACCCCCAACTCATGAGCAAGGATGTGGGCCAGGGTTGTTTTCCCCAACCCTGGAGGGCCATGGAGCAAGACATGATCTAATGCCTCCCCCCGGTTTTTGGTGGCTTCAACAAAGACCTGGAGGTTATATTTCAGGTCCTCCTGGCCGACAAACTCGGCGAATGTCCGAGGACGCAGGGTTCGATCCAACTCGGTTTCCCCGGCCAGCGGGGCTGGATCTGTCAATCTGGGCATGGCATAAAGATTTTAAAGGACGTTCGGTTATGCTGTTTCGGTTTGGCGTTGCAACACTTCACGGATGAGATCCTCTTCGGTCGGTTCGGTCTCTCCCTCCCAACTTCTGAGTGCTTCCCGGACGGCTTCCCGTGCTTCAGTTTCACGCAAGCCAAGCCGGACCAAGGCGAGAACAGCGCGTCGCAGGGTTTCTTCCCGCCCTGTAAATCTCTTTTCGCGGATCTCGGGCAATCGAGAGCCCAATTCGAAGATCAAGCGTTCCGCCCGTTTGCGGCCGACCCCCTTCACCTGTGCGAGGAGGTTCACATCCTGGGTCTCCACGGCCTGCAAGATTTCCGAAGCGCGGAGACCCGACAACAGGCGAAACGCCAGAGACGGCCCGATATTAGGCAACTTCACCAGGGTCTCAAATAGGTTTCGATCCTCTTCGGTTGCAAAGCCGTAAAGGGCCTGTGTCTTGTCTGTCCAAATGGGGACCACAAACAGACCCTGGACAGAGTTCACCTCTCCCAACTGTTCCAAGGTCGTGGTGGGAACCAGGATCTCCAAAACGATCTCCGTGGCCCCCATCTCAAGGCCCAGTAAACACTTTTGCTGGGTCTTTCCGCGGATTTTACCTTTGAGATAGTAGAGCATGTTACTCTCCGATCAGCCTTTGCATTTTCAGTTCCCGTTGGACGGCAAGGGCACAAGCCATGGCATCTGTGACATCCAGGGGAACCTCCTCTTGGAAATTCAGTAATTGACGCACCACGTAGGCTACCTGGGGTTTTGAGGCGCGTCCATTGCCCGTAAGGGCCTGTTTGATCCGGGTGGGAGAAAGTTCCATGACCGGAATTTCCTTTTGATAAAGGGCTAAGAGAGCGACGCCCCGGGCACTCCCCAAGGTCAGGGCGGCGCGGACATTGCGGTGATAGATCACGGTCTCCATGACGGCCAACTCGGGAGTCCACGCCTCCAAGAGGTCTGTAAACGACTCGTAGAGACTCTTCAGTTTTGCGCCCAAATCCGGTCCCCGAGGTCGAAAGATGCGATAGGCAGCCACGGTTTGGTCTTCTATGAGGACAACGGCAAACCGATGAATGCCCGGATCAATGCCGAGGATTTTCAAGATGTCGAAGCAAGCGCTTGGAGGACTTCTTCCGGAACGTCAAAGTTGGCATATACCGCCTGAACATCGTCCAGTTCTTCTAAGGCCTCAATGAGTTTCAAGACCTTTTCGGCGTCTTTTTTGTCCAGGGGAACGGTGTTTTGCGGGATCAAGGTGAGTTCTGCTTGCGCAATTTTGAACCCTTTCTGTTCAAAGGCCTGTTTGACGCTATAAAACTCCTTCGGGTCGGTCCAAACCTCATACGTATCGGCCTGGACTTTTACATCTTCGGCGCCCGCTTCGATGGCGGCTTCTAAGACTTCGTCTTCATCCAGCCCTTCTTTCTCCAGGTAGATGACGCCCTTTTCTTGGAACTGCCACATCACGCTCCCGGCACCTGCAAGGTTCCCTCCATGTTTGGACAGAACATGGCGAACCTCACTCACGGTTCGATTCTTGTTGTCTGTCAGGGCTTTAATGAGAAGGGCCACGCCGCCGGGTGCATACCCCTCATAAGTAACGCTCTCATACTTGACGCCCTCGAGTTCGCCGGTTCCTCGTTTAATGGCCTTTTCGATATTCTCCCAGGGCATATTGTGTTCTTTTGCCCGCTCGATGGCGAGCCGAAGGCGTGGGTTAAACTCCGGGTCTCCTCCCCCCATCCGGGCAGCAACCGTGATCTCCCGGATCAACTTGTTAAAAATCTTCCCACGCTGGGCATCGACCCGGGCTTTCTTGTGTTTAATCTGTGCCCACTTCGAATGTCCAGCCATATTGTCACCTCCATCGTTTAGTATAGCCAAGGGGGCGGGAACATTGCAACCCACTCCCCCTTAGAAGTACTCCTCGCCCGTAACAAATTCTTGGGCTTCATAGCCCGCATAGGGCTCAAAACGCATAATATCCTTCAAGAAGGCCAATTTGACGGTTCCCACCGGCCCGTTTCTCTGCTTCCCAATGATGATCTCTGCCAGCCCCTCATACTCGGGGTTTTGATAGTACATTTCCGGTCGGAAGATAAACAGGACCACATCCGCATCCTGCTCGATGCTTCCAGACTCTCGAAGGTCCGCCAAACGAGGGCGGCGGTCTTCCCGCCGATGCTCCGGAGCCCGAGATAACTGGGAAAGTGCCACAACCGGGATCTTCAGTTCTTTCGCAAGCGACTTGAGCGCCTGTGAGATTCCCGCGATCTCCTGGACCTTACTCTCCGCACGGAATCCCCGCACCAACTGGAGGTAGTCAACAAAGACAATCTTGACCCCCTCTTCCTTGACAATCCGGCGGGCCTTTGCCTTTAACTCCAAGATATGGATCGAGGGGGTGTCGTCAATGAAGATCGGGGCATCCCGGAGACGGTGAACCGCCTCGGTTAAATCGGGGATCCGGTCCTGGCTTACAAACCCCGTCCGCAAGGCCTGAGAGCTGACCCCGGACTCCATGCTCAAAAGCCTCATCACCAACTGTTCTCTCGACATCTCTAAACTGAAAATCGCCGACGGAATCCCCTTCTCCACTCCCAAAAAACGCATAATGTTCAACGCAAAACTGGTCTTCCCCATGGAAGGACGGGACGCAATGATGACGAGATCCCCCGGTTGGAATCCGGAGGTCAGGTTATCTAACTCATCAAATCCCGTTGGGATCCCCGTGACATGTCGGCGTTGAAGAATCAGGTCGTTGATCATGGTGAACACATCTTGGACCATATCTCCGACCCGAATAAAGGCTTCCGAGACCTGTTTTTGGCGGATCTCTAAGATCTTGTGTTCTGCGTAATCCAGAAGTTCGTCCGCAGGGACACTCTCTTTGTAGGCCTTTTCAATCACATCCATGGTTACATCGATAATGGACCGGTAAATCGACTTTTCGACCACGATCCGGATGTATTCATCCACCAACGCCGGTGAGACGACGCTCTCCACGATATTCGCCAGGTATTCCACACCGCCGATCGCCTCTAAGTCTCCCGATCGTTTCAACTCCTCTTTGACCGAGACGGAGGAGATTTCGGACCTTCGTTCAAACAGGTTTCGAATGGCGCGAAAAATCTTACGATGGCGCTCGAAGTAAAAGTCTTCCTCGCGCACGCTTTCCAGCGCCTTATACAAGGCCGTATCCTGGAGGATCATCGCCCCCAGGAGTTCCATCTCGGCCTCTTCGGAGTACGGCGGTTTTTTATCCAGTTCCTTTGCCATGGCTATTCAAAAGGGGTTGAGATCACCAAGGGCCGGTTGATGACCACCTGACGAAGACCCTTTACCGCCCGGAGTTGCACAATGTACATCCCCAAGGGAACCTTTTCCCCATTCTCTTTGGTGCCGTCCCAGGTTACAACGCCTGTCCTTGCAGGGGATCCCTCGAAGAAGACCCGGACGATCCGACCTTTCAAATCAAAGATTTTCAATGAGTACGAGTAGTCCGGAGGGCCGGTGACGGTAATCGACAACCGTTCACTGGCCAGATCCGGCGCAAAGACATTCGTCGAAAGCGTCAGTTGGACTTCTGCGGTCGTATCCGGCGGCTGGAGGAGGACCACATCCTCCGGAAATCGGGGGAGAATCTGGTAGCCAGAGGTATACGGGGGATCGGCATCGTATTGTCCCAAGACCCCATACACTTGGATCCGATCCCCGACCCTGAGGCTCTGGACATCAATGCCCGTCCCTGGATAGATATAAACCGTCACCGGAACCTGTCCATTCCAGACCTCCATCGTGTATCCGGCTCCGGCCAAGGCGGGTTCTGTAGCGACCACGCCCTCCGGAAATTCCAAGAACCTCCCCTCCATCGCTTCTTTAAGGACCTCTCCGGGACGCAACCGATAGGTGTCGGGGATCGCAAAGCCTCGGTCCAGACGGAGAAGATTCTGTGATTGACTGACCAAGATCTCTGTAAGCCCGTTGTATTCAGTGACCACACCGCGTGCAAACACAATATCCCCCACCTGGAAAGGCAGTAAGGCACCGGAATAATAGACATTGACCCCGCCTGTTGGATCTTGCAGGAAGAGGCTGGTTCGATCTGTACTGGAGACACCCGCAGGGAAGGTCACCACCCCGGCAACGGTTACCTCCTGTCCCTCCATCGCAGAGGTATAGCCATCGGATCCGGGTTGTTGGACCTGAGCAATCGGGGTGGTGCTGTAGAGGACGGGTTGGACAACGATGGGGCGAAGTCCCTGAGGTCCTGACGTGGCGGTTTTCACGACGACCGGATACACACCGGTATCCGGGACCACTACGCCATGGAAAATCAGGGTATCCACCACAACAGAGGCACCAGAAATTCGGACGGATTCCGGATACGCCGTTACGGTCGCGCCAACCCACCCATCGCCCAACAAAGTCAGATCCTGGAGTTCCCCACTCCACCATGTGGAGGCGGGAAACTCGATCTTGAGATATCGCAAGGTGTCGATCCCCATCTGGATTTCTAAAGAGAGATCTGTGGGAGTCCCTCGGACGGCGAATGGAGGAATCCATCGAGCGGAGCCAGAGCCATCACCCCCTGTGATCAGGTCAAAACTCCCGCGGGGAACAATTTGATGTCCTTCAAAGTAGGGCGGATCGGGATCATACTGCGAGACCACACCCGTCAGGTGGAAAGGACCGGTAGGGGTGGGCTGTCCCCCAAGATCGGTATCGTTGTCAATATAGACTGTGAACGAACCAGTCGAGTCTTGGATCGTGAGGGTCCCGCTGGTCGGGAACGTTGTCGCATTCGTGGTCACATATCGAACCTGTACCAGGCGTCCTTCGTAGGCCTCCCCACTGTCTGCCAACTGAGCCAACGTGACGACCAACGGTGTGGGATCCTCTCCAAATTTCTGGTCCAACATTTCGGCATCGTTCAGTTCGACGAGGCCATTGTACTGGGTCACGAGTCCGGTAACTGTCACGGTATCTCCCCGGCCCGCCGTGAAATTTGGAGCATAGAGGACGCAGCCCCCGGTGGCATCTTGGATGTAATACGCGGGGCCCAACTCTCCGGCAACCGTCAGGGCGCCGCGGATGGTAACCTGTTGGCCCAAGAGAATCGAATTCCCCTGATCGTCCAGGACATGGAGCGCAGACATCGGCAGGATCCCGGAAAGATCCGGGACCTGGTATCCAAGCGTTTCACTGACGGTCTTGGCTCCTGCATCGTCTCGTGCCACCACAAACAACTCCACCGAGGTGCCCCCAGGCTGAGGTGGAATGTGGTAGAAATACAGGTCGTTAAAGGTGGAATCGTGAGGATAGGCGTAGAACGTCCCCTCATTCAAGCGGTAGTACAGGGAATCTTCAGCAACCTGGGTGTCATCGGTAATTTTGGCTCGGACAAGAACCGGGTCGTTGGGGAAGGGGTAGGCCGGTTCCCAGACCACATAGTGGATGATGGGAGGAGGATTGGGGATCACCGTATACGAGAGCGTTTCACTGACCGTCACCTGTGAGGAGTCGTCCATGGCCCAGAGAAAAAAGTCCACGGAGTCCCCTGCAGGACGACCGGGAATCGTGAAAAAGTATTCTGTACCAATCACAGAGTCATGGGAGACGCTTTGAAATCCCGATCCGTTGACTTGGTAAAAGAGAGAGTCTCCGACAACCATGGAGTTATCCGTGATGGTGGCTTGAACGATAATGGGGCGGTCCGCCGGGGGTACTTCGGGAAAGAGGTGGATATTGGTGATCACAGGAGGGGGATCTGGCGAGAATTGGATGTCTGAACTGTCTCTTGGTTCCAGCCGAAAGGATCCGTAGCCGTAACTCAAACACCCCACAATATCGTAGGGTTGACCCAAAATCGGCACATAGGGCACCCCCAGGTCATCAATCATGAGGGGGCCGGTCCCGTCGTTCACCCACCACTCCCCGTACTGGTTCGGCAGGGATTCCGCCACCGCATATTGGACCTTGATCAGGACACCCTCGTAGGCCTCTTGGGAGACCTGGCCGGTCGGCAATACCGTGGGCCCAGGCAAGGGGTGCCCCGAAGAAAGGACTTCTACATACCCGTTGCCCGGAGTGGCATCCAACTCTGTTAAGCCGTAGTACTCGCTCACCACTGCAACGACACGAACGCTATCCCCGATGCTTACGGAAGGGGAGGAATTCCCGCCACGAAAGATATAAATCCCATGCCATGCGCCCCCGGGGTACTCTTCCATGAAGAAACGGTATTGCTGGAAGATCCCGGTGACGATCCCGTAGGTGACCACCGTATCCCCAACGTGCGGGGAACTCCCATCCGGATTTGTGGTGTACTGTATCTCATAAATACTCAGTTCTTGTTGGGCAAAAGCAATGGCTGGGACCCACAACAGGAAGAACCAAAGGTTGCGCCATTTCATGAACGTCTCCTTTCTTGGAATAGGCCGAGCCCTATTATCATAAGGCCGATGAGAAAGACCCCAAAGTTCCCGTATTTCACATAGAGGGTGGCCCCTTCATAAAGCCGGACGGTCCCGATGAGGAGCCCTTGGGTCCCAAAAGGGAGCCGCTGTCGGACTTTCCCCTCCCGATCTATGATCGCAGAAGTTCCCGTTTTTGCTGCGCGGACCACTTCCCGTCCGGTCTCCAGCGCCCTCATCCGTGCGAACTCAAAATGTTCCAGCGGTCCCAGAGACTTACCAAACCAGCCGTCATTAGTGAGGTTCGCCAGGAACTGCGCGCCTTCCCGTACAAGCCCTCGTGCCAACTCGGGAAACATTGACTCGAAGCAGATCAAGACCCCGATTTTCACACCTTCCCATTCCAGGGGGCGTAAGGTATCCCCGGGGAGGTAGTCCCCCTCTCCAAAGTTGATCCGCTGAAGCCAGGAAATCCGATTTTCCCATGGAATCCACTCTCCGAAGGGCACCAAGTGGATCTTGTCATACGTTCCCAAAACCCGGTCGCCTTGAATTAAAAAGGCGGTATTCGTCGGACGTTGCTCCTGGTTCCAGGCACGTGTATCGCCCGACCCAAACAGGATCGCACGGACCCGAACCTTCTGAAAAACCTTCCGAATGTAATCTTGTTGGATTCGGGAATAGCGATAGAATCCGGGGAACGCGGACTCGGAGAGAATGAGCAGGTCGAGGGAGTCTCTCTGTGAGGCTAAGGAGTCCAGGAGGGGGTCGTATCCCTCTTTTGTGATTTTCCAGTCCTCCCAATAGGATGCGGCCGGCAGGACATTCGGCTGGAGGATCGCAACCCGTAGGGTCCCTGCTGGCTGGACACCCCGCGAACCCACATGCAATCCACCTCCCAAGAACAGAAGAACGAGAAGGGCTATGGCGCCAGATCGTGTCTTGGGGCTCGGATGGACCACCAGGACGGAAAACAGCATCACCCACAGCCCCACCCCGTACATTCCCACGACCGCGAACCACTCTTTCAGCCAAGGAATCTCCACGACCGGCAGGGCAACAGGGGCCCAGGGGAACCCGGTGGCGCCCTGTCCTCTGAGCCACTCGAGAAGAAGCCAAAGGACCGGAATCCAGAGTTCCCGTCCCCGTTGGACCAGGTGAACCGCACCCCAGCCGAGGACTCCCCAATAGGCCGCCTCGTAAAGAACCAAAAGAACCCATCCCAAAACCAAAAACTTTTCCACCCAGGGCTCAACCTGCAGGTGCAAAATCATGAAAGGTGGACCGTAAAAAAGATGACCCCCGCGGTCCCCCAAAGGATCAGGCCCTTCCAGGGCCGATCCAGGCCATACACCACCACGAGTAAAGGAGCCCAAGCGAACCAAATCAGCGGGCTCCAGCGGAAGGGCGGGTAACTCAACAGGAGCAGGACGGTCCCCAAAAACGTCAAGCCCCACAGCCGTAAGGGAATCCGAAGAAATTCCACGGATGAGCACGGAAGAAAATGCTTCCACCTCGGTTGAAAAGGGGAACCGAGCGACCAAAGGTGGGGCCTGCGCAATGGACCCTTATTTAATCTCAGCAGGTTGGAGAATCAACTGGGTCGGATCGATATCCACTACGAGGATCTGTGCCTCTTTGCAAGCCTCGACGACCTTTTGTAGCCGTGCCGGTTCAATCTCCTGATAGGTGGAAAAGCGAGGCAGGTTCACAACTGCTGAATCCGGAAGTTCAAACCTTTGCCTGTAAATCTGTACAACGGAGTCGGGATAATTCCGTATAAAGGACAGGGCCATCTCTAAGGCCTGGTAGACCCGTTGAACTTTGACCTTGTTGAGATTGAGGTTCACGATCGAAGTGACCCCTAAGGAAACCGGAAGTGGGGTCACGATCCGCTTCTCCAGAAAGCCATCCTCTAAAACACGAATCCCTTTCCGATCCATTAACAGGGAGCGATAGGGTTCCGGTGCCAGAAGCACATCGACCAAGTTCTTCTCTAAAGCCGAATCCATCTCGGAGGGCAAGAGACCGACAAACGAGATTTTATCTGGATCCACCCCCTCTTTTTTCAGGAAATCTTTGAGGAAGAAATCAAAACGGGACCCCCGGAGAAAACCCACTTTTTTCAACTCTAACTGCTTCAGTTTCCGGATGCGTTTCTTCCGCAGAGTCAACAGTGCAGTATATGGATGATCTGCTCCATAAGATGCCGAATATAACACCCGATAGGCCTCTGGCCGGGTTGCCATCTTGAAGAGTGCGTTCATCCAGTTGATGCCCACCAGGACCTGTGCCTTCCCTTTTGCCACATCTTCGATGCCTTCAATACCGTACAGGGCTTCTTTGGACTCGACTTTGACGTTGGTCGAATCAAAAAAGCCATATTTTTCCGCTACGAACAACGGCAGCGCCCCTACGTCCAACTGATACACCACGGTGGCTTCCACCGTTTTCCGGGCCTGCATCTGAGGGTAGATCAAGATGTACACCAGGATCCCAATGAGAATCAGGTTTAAGACTGTCAAGATTTTGTTCATCCTTGCCTCCTTTCTTCAAAGAAAAAGGGGATTTCATAAGCGGCAGACTCGGCCGAATCGGACGCATGAACCGCGTTCTCTTGAATATTCGATCCATACAATGCTCGAATACTTCCAGGCCGAGCCTTCGCGGGGTCGGTGGCCCCGATAAAGTCACGAAGCCGCTGGATTACATTTTCTCCTGTGAGCAATAGGCCCACCACAGGCCCTGAGGTGATGAACTCTACCAATGGCTCAAAAAACGGCTTCCCACGGTGAACTGCGTAAAACCGCTCTGCCTCTTCACGGGTGAACCGTTTCATGCGGATATCCGCAATCTCAAACTCTTGTTCGATCAAATCAATGATTTTACCGATGCGTCGGGCACGTACGGCATCAGGTTTGATCATGAGAAGGGTCTGTTCCATGGGTCCTTTCCTCCGGAGCGTTTGAGGCCATTAGCATAAACTCCCTGTAAGAAGCAGTCAACCAAGGCGCCGCATGCTGCGGCCCCATTGGGGGTCAAAAAATGCGAGAGACCAAGACATTGACCAGGTCTCCGGTCCCCACATAGCGTTCTCCATTTGCATCTTCTACTTCCAAACGGTATCGGTATCGCCCTCTGGGGACCAGGCGTCCTGTCGCATCTCGGCCATCCCAGGCCAGGCGAAGGGGCGGCAAGCCATCACCCGAAAATACCCGTGCAGGTTCGCCTGTAGGGGCATAAATCTGAAGTTGCCAACGGACCGGATGAGCCTTGGTACGGACGTGGAGATAGATGTATGTCAAAACCCCTGCGGCCCCAACCCGAAGCGTAATATCCTTTGGGTCCGCGTGTGCCCAAACATGATAGCCGCTGTATTGGACCGTGATGGTAAGTCGGTGGGAGAATTGGGTCAAGAAATCGAGCCCAAGGGTTTGCGAGATAGCATAATCCAATCGTACCACTCGTTGGTTTTGAATGGACCAGATCCCAAACCCAGCCGACAGACTTTTGGGATCATACCCAAAACGGACGGCAAAGAGATCCAAGGGACGGACTTCCAGTCCAGCATGGAACTGAGTAGATCGGGGGCCCGGCTTGACCCAATCTGTCATAAACCGGACCTGAGGAAACGGCCGGAGTTCAACTCCAATTCGGGCCACACGCGGGAACTGCTCCCGAACCCGGAAGTATTTCACAATCGGGGGAATCACGTTGAGCACGGCAGCCCCTATCTGGACCCCCGGCCGGATCCGCCATTGGGCCCCGATATCAAACCCGATCCCTGCACCGGTAAACTGTTGAAGCCGGCCATAGTAGAACTTTCCCGTGGCTCCGAGAGATAGTTGGGGCGAGACTCTCCTCGCGTAGGCCAAAAGGCCCCCTGCCTCCAAAAAAGAGAAGGGCGAGGTAGGCCGTGCATAGATGTCCCGTCCAGGGGTGGTTCTTGTGCGTAATGCCACCAGCATGAAGCCAAATCCAGAGCGGGCATCCACAGGATAAACGGACGAAAATCCTCCATAAGAGTGAAGCCAGTGTAGAGAAGTATAACTAAACGTGATCTCTCCCCGTTGGATTTCGGAAAGGGCCGCAGGGTTGTAATACACACTTTCGGAGGATCCTGTGGCACCGGTATAAGCCCGGCCCAAGCCGAAGGTTCGAGCCCCGAAGCCGTATAAGAAGAGTTCCCCTCCAATCCCGGCATCCGGCGCAGAGGAAAGCAAGAGACTGAGAATCAGCAACCCTCCACTCATCGGATCACTCCCACACTTCGAGAAAATTGGCGGTAGATCTCTCGACCGCTGTAGAAACTTACAAACACATCATACATTCCGGATGCAACCGTCTGACCGCGTCCGTTCTTCCCGTCCCACGAAACAAAATTTAATTCATTGAGCCGTGCTCCTTCTTGACCGACGGGAATCTCGCGTTCCCATACCCGCTCCCCATAGGGAGTTAAAATCGTGATTTTCACTTTGGAGAGATCTCGGTCTTGTGGAACCTCGAGGCGATACGCAATGGTCAGGATCTCTCCTTCAGAGAGGATCACGGGGTTGGGATACACCTCAAAGTCGCTACGGATGCGTTGTCCCCGAACCACCACTCTGACGGTATCCCACAGGGAGTCCACATGGACTTGGATCCAGGCGGTGTCACCGGTTGCGAACCCTGAGGCGGTATATACCGAGAATGCGATGCCGTCCAGGTCTGTTTCGACCTCTGGGGGATTGAGGGTCCCATCGCCCGCCAAGAGTGTGTAAAAGACCGTTTTCCCGGGCATCGGATTTCCGGAAGGGGATTGGACCCGAGCGTAAATCTTGGAGACACCTCCATTGGAAATTTTCGTGGGCTCTGCCCAGGTTTCTAACTGACCGGCTCGAGCCTCCACTCGGACCACGGTCACCCAAGGAGTCGAATAGGCCGGAAACGTGGAATCGGAAACGAAAAAGCGATAATGCCCCTGATATGGACACACGACCTGAAATTCTTGTCCCTGTTGTTGGAAGAATTGGGGGCCGTTGGATTCTGCCGACTGTCCCCCATAGGGATCAAATCCGATGATGTCCACAAGGTGTCCCTGGACAGAGGTGAGGTCTTGTACCGGATTGAAGGCAGCATCCACAGCATACACGTGGACCGTAAAAGGACGTTCAAGAAACTGGATGGCCGGGGCACCGGCTTTCCCCGGTGTGGAATCTGCGTTTGTTGTCGTGTCTCCGGGCAAGAGGGCTTCCCCCGGGAACACCGGGAGAAACCAAGCAATGCTGTCTGGAAGAATCGTGAGGGGTGTACTCCATCCTTGCACTTGGGGGAACGATCGACTTTGGACAACCAGCCACACGGAGTCTGCCGCACTTCGAAACTGCACCCAGAAAGTGTCTTCTCCCACGACTTCGGGGCGAATGGGGATCTGAGCAAAGGGTAAACTCCCAAAAAGGGTCTGAACCGAGAACTGCAGGGAATCTGTTTGATCCAGTGGATTGGCGTAGGAGTCGGTCAGTCGCACTCGAAAGGGGACGGTATCCAGGGTGGTGTACTGTGCGGGATTCGGGGAACCTTGCTTCCCCCACGCAGTCCCGGGATCTGGGACTTCACCCGGCCAAAGGATTTGAATGCGAGCGTACGGACCGGGATACACCAAAAATGGAGGAGAGGTATCTGTGAGTGTCGGAGTGGCACAGATCAGTCGGAGGGTCCCGGCCAGGAAAACCCGGAGTTGCACCTGTGCAACCCCAGCCCAAAATGACAGGGTATCTGGTTCCACATAAACGGTGTCCGTTCGTTGAGGGCCTATGACCCACAAGACGCCCGGTTCCTGAAAATTCGGGTCAATGTAGCCTTGGGCTGTGAGGGCATTGACTCGCAAGGTGAACGGTTGATCCACGACAAGAGAGTCAGGGAACATAAACTCAAAGGAGGTAGGTTGGGCTTCCAGGGGGGGTCCTATGAAGAGTCCGAGGAAGAGAAAAAACGCAAAAAAAGATTTTAGAATGGCTGGGGGACAGGGATTCGAACCCCGACTTCCTGGTCCAGAGCCAGGCGTCCTGCCGTTAGACGATCCCCCATTGTTGAACAAGATCGGATTTTCCTTTGAAGAAGCAGCGCCACCGGGATTTGAACCCGGGTCTCCTGGCTGAGAACCAGGTGTCCTCGGCCTGGCTAGACGATGGCGCCGTGTAGGGGTTGAAGTTATAACGCCACATCCCATAGATGTCAACGGAGGGAAAGAGTAAGGCATACCCTCTCCTGGCGCCGGAGGGTCACCACTCAGCTCTGAGACCCACATAAATGGTTCGGGGCTGCCGATATCGGGCGGGATTGAGATAGTCGATTGGGCGCCGACCCGGAGGCAGAGGATCTCCGGGCTCATAGGCTCGACCGGTCAAGGGATTCACATAATAAACATTGCGATGGTCAAACAGATTGCGGACGGAAATTTCTAACCACAGGATCCCGGGACCTAAGGGAAACCCTTTGGCGATCCGGAGGTCTGTACGATACCAGGGTGGACCCAACTTGCTATTCGGATCTCCGTAGATGCCCAAGGAATCTATCGGAGTATATCTTCGTCCGGAACGGAAGGAAGAGGAAAGGCTCAGTCGGAACCAGGGGGGCATCGGGATTGGGCCCAGGTGGTCTCCCTTGTCCCGAGTTCGGTAGGAAAGATACAAAAAGACTTGATAGGGCTGGTCCCAGCGGAGATACCACTCCCGGAGAGATTGAGCTCGACCGCTCCAGTATACGTCTTCGGATGTGGATGCTCGTCCCTTCGATTGACTCAACGAGAACTCCAGAGAGCCATAGAAGGGACCCGGGGGGTTCCACTTGAAGGTGACTTCCACCCCCAGGGAACGGGCATAGTCCGAGTTGAGATACATCCAGAAATCTGGATTGGGAGGAATGCCAGGGACTCGGGTCGCAGTCGGGTAATTGAAGATGTCTTTGTAGTAAGCGGCAATGGTGGCGCGAAGATCGGAGGAAAATCGGTGTTCCATGCCAAGTTCGTAAGCGACGGTGATGGTCGGGTCCAGATTCGGGTTTCCTACCAGTTCGTAGGTTGCGGTAGCCCTGCGGCCCAGTTTGGAATAAATGTATTTAAAGTCGGGGATTTGGGAAAAATGGCCGTAATTAAAATAGAACTTATCGCGATCGGTGACTGGATAACTGACCCCGAACCGGGGGGAAAAGTGGCCTTTAAAGGTCAATCCCAAGAAAGGCAATTTTCTTCCTTTCGCCAGAAACTCTTCATACTGGTTCCGGACAAACGGATGGAGGGTCGGGTCTTCCAGAACGCGTCGTACGCCATCTTCCACATACTTGCCGGGCACCCAGTAGTCGTACCGCACACCGATGTTGGCCACCATCCCCGCAAAATACACCTGGGTCTGAATATAAAAGGCCCCTTCGGTTGTATAGACCCGGTATAAATCGTAGTTAAGGCCCAACCCACTTTCGCGGTTATACCAGGGGTATTGGATATCCAGCCACTGGGCCGTGATATAATCCGTTTCCATCCCCCATTTCCACTCCTGGACTGAAGAACGTTTAAAGGTGTAGTCCCATCGAAGGCCATAGGTTTCTGCATAGTGGTCGTGCCAATACGGAGCGTCTCCAAAATCGTAAAAGCCATCCCCGGGATACGGATGGGTATCCGAAGGTTCAGGTAAGAGATCCAGGAGTTCCTCGTATTCCGTCCAATGTTTGTCATCCACGTTGACTCGAAGACCAGTAAAGAACCGCCAAATCCGGAGGTCTAAGAAGGCGCGTGAACCGATGATTTTTTTAAGGGAAAGGACAGCCTGTTCCCCAGAGCGGGTAAAGGTGGGATACCCTTCGAGATGATGGATATAGCGATAGGGGAAGCCATATGCAAAGGGATACTCATGGCGAGAATAAAAGTATCCCTGGTTCACCTCGAAAGACCGACCCAGAGTAAGGGAAAGATTGGTGGTGGGCCATTTCTTTGTGATCTTCAAGAGTGCGGACCCCGTATTCATGGCATGGTCAAAACGGCGATGAAGGAGGGAGGAATACAGGGCGTCTGCGTGAGGCAAATACGTATCCGTGAAATTGCCACTAATCGTCATGAAGTAGGTGGTCTTCCCAGGGCCTGGACCGCTCAAGGAAAGGCCCATGCGTTGGGAATTAAAGGATCGAATCATCGGCATTTGATCTGTGAAGTATTCCACCTGACCTTGAAACTTTGAACTCCCCTCCCGTACCTGGAGGTTGATTACCCCACTCATGGCCTGTCCATACTCGGCGTTATACCCGCCAATCAAGGCCTCTGCTTCCCGCACAGCCGTTGCGGGGACGTAAATCCCCCATGCACTTCCAGAAAGAGGATCGCGAATGGGAACTCCTTCCAAAACCAAGAGGATCTCGTTGGATCGTCCACCCCGCACATGGATTTCGGTATTTTCGAAGGTGGTGACCCCGGCCTTGGTGGCCAAGACCTCGGAAATATTCTCTGTCCCCAAACTCGCAATTTCTTCCTGACTTACGCTCCGGATGGACCCGGAAATTTCGGGGTTCATCTCTGGTTTTTTCGCAACCACCAAAACTTCCTTCTCAATACGAACGACAGACTCTTCCAAGTAAAAGTCCTGGGTAATGACGGCATCTTCAGAAGGAACGCGAATTTTGACTTTCTGTTCTTTATACCCGAGCATGGAGGCGACGAGGGTGTAGGTCCCGATAGGGACACGGGAAATGACGTATTGGCCGTCGGCGTCGGTACTTGTGCCCCGTTGCGTTCCTTCCAGATAAACGTTGGCTCCAACGAGTGGGACACCGGTTCGGGCATCGAAGACACGCCCGGAAATGACCGCAGAGACCATAAAGGCTGTCACAAGGATGGTCTGGAGCATAGGACCCAAATTATACAGGGGACCCCGTGTCCTCGATGTTACGGACTCTTTTCTTCATCCCGCGGTTTTTCCAGGTCTGGCGGAGGTTCACTGGGGGGTGGAAACTTCCGTTGAAGCCACTGATCAATCCACGGTTTCGCCCCCAGCCCCACAGCAATTCCAAAGGCCAGCCCAAACCCAAGAGCCAAACCGCCGAGAAGAATCAGAAGAGAAACCACCAGGAGGGGCGTGGCGATATGGAGTTCTTCCAATGCCATCCCAATTCCTAAAACGATCAGAAAGATCTGGAGGGCACCCGCAATGACACCATACCAGGGGACTTCCCGTTTGCCCAATTCGTGGCGAAGAACATTAGACACAAACTGGGCCAAGACCAAGGCGATGAAGAGGACAAAAAGTGCTAAGAGGAAATTGGGGGTATAGGAGATGAGGTTTCGTAGGTCTTGAGCCAGGGTCTCCAGTTTCATGGTGCTTGCGGCCATGGTGAGGAAGATCAGGAATACAAAGAGGTATGCAAGGACTCCCAGAAGGGACGCGAAAGAATAGCGGATGTCTCCACGTCCAAAGAGTCTTCCCAGTCCCATCAACTCGGAGATTTTCTCGAGGCGGAACGTGAGGGAGACCTGTTTGACGATTCCCCGGGCGGCCTTTGCAACGAGATGCCCTACGATCAGAAGAATCACACCGGCCACCCAGTAAGGAAAATACCCAACGATGGTCTTGGCCATCTCTACGAACGGCTGGAGAATCACCTCTTTCCAATTCATGTCAGGACTCCTCCGTTATGTGTTCTTCCTTCCGGGAGAAGGTCGATGTGGCAGCTTTCCAGAGGACAGCAAGCCGCCGTTTCTTGATTCGAGGTTCCGAAACCATGAACAGGGTATTTTCAGTTCGGTCTGCAATGTTCTCAGGGACAGACCCCAGGAGAAACCGCTCCCAGGGGCCACCGCGTCCCATCCCCATCCAGATCCAATCCGTGGGATGGACTGCCTGAAGGATGGCTTCCTCCGTAAACGGGGAGCGGATTTCCTCAATTGTGGTGTCGATTCCCGGTCCCAAAATCTTTTCAATGGACTGCACGAAAACCAGTTGAAGTTTTGGAGAAGATCGAGGATCGGTCACGACCAAACAATGGACGGGTGCCTTGTAATGTTGAGCCACAGGACGCAAGAGTTCGGCAGCACGTCGGGTCGATGGATTGGGTGCTAAGGGGAAGAGGAATCTTGAAGGTTCATCGGGACCTGGTCGGACGATCATCACCGGGCAGGGGGCATCCTGCAGGACGGCATCGAACAAGGTGTTGAACATTCGATCCCAAAGGTTCCGCCGTTTCGCGCGCCCCATAAGGATCAACTGCGCATTCTCTTCCCGGGCAGTGGAAAGGATGCCATAAGAGAGACGATGGGTGATGGTGACCATTGGGTGGAACGCAACACCTTCTCGATGTGCGATCTCCTGAGCCATCAACAGGAGTTTTTCGCCCCGCTCGACCAATTCAGGGCTTGGATAAAGGGGATGGGTGGGGGGAACTTCCGAAACAAAGAGTCCAATGATCTCCCCTTGATGTTCTCGTGCAAAAATTGACGCCAGGTGGATCAGAAACGGGACATGGGCCGGATTGGCCACGGGCACCAAGACCCGGTATCGGGTTTCCGTATAAATTCGTCCTCCTGGCACATGGGATAGAACTCTGGTTTTTGCATAGCCTTGATATACTGCCACCCCTGCAGCAATCCAAATTGCGGTGGAAAACCAGGCTTTAGGGGAAAGCCGAAGCAAATAGAGGGCAATCAGAATTTGCAGGATGACTGCAAGGTAAGGAATGAACGGCACTGCGGGCACTTTAAATCCGCGATCAAGATCGGGTCGTTTTTCTCGCAATTTCACCAGAGCAAAGTTGACCTGGACAAAGAGCAAAAGGAACATGATATCGGCTGCAGAGGCTACATCCTCAATGGGGAGGGCTAAGGCCATCCAAAGAATGATCAGCACGGAGAAGAAGATAGCCCAATGGGGGCTCTTGGTTTTGGGGTGAACTCGGCTTAAAAAGTTGGGAAGGGCTCGATCCCGGCCCATGGCGAAAGAGACCCGAGACGAGGAGTAAATGGTTGCGTTTAAGGCTGAAAGCGTGGACAAAAGCCCCCCAATCAAAACCATTACGCCACCCCCCTTAAAGATGTGGCGTGCGGCATCTACAATCGCCAATTCCTTGAGTTTTCCAAGAAACTGGTATGGGGGGATCGATCCAGATTCTACGACTCCCAGGGACACAAAGGCCACCAAGATGTAAATCGGGATCACAATGGCAAGGGACAAAAAGATGGCAATCGGGATTCTGCGTTTAGGATTTTCGACCTCTTCACCGGACTGTGCGATGACTTCATAGCCTTCAAAGGCAATGTAGGTTAACCCCATGGCCAGGAACACCCCGCCCCAGCCTTTCGGAAGAAAGGGCTGGTAGGCCACTTGCCAATTGGGTTTGTGAAAGACGACCCACAGGCCGAGCACAATAAAAACCATGAGGATGGCGACTTTCCCCACGCTGACGAGGGCCCCGGCCTTTCCGGTTTCCGAGGCTCCTTTGAAGTTAATGTAGCCGAAGGCCAGGATGACAAAGACGGCCAGGGCTTTGACCGCCAGGTCCTCGGGAATGGGCAACTGGATATGGAGGTACTTTAAGGTTTCCAGAAAATAGGCACCGAATCCTAAGGAGTAGAGAGAACAAGCAACGGCATGAGCAAACCAAGACATCCATCCTGAAAGAAACCCATTCGGGCCGGGAAGTGCCTCTTTCACCCACAGGTAGCCTCCTCCTGCTTCTGGGTACGCGGACCCGAGTTCTGCGTAGGCCATCGCGGTCAGGAAAGCGATGAGGCCGTTCAAGGAGAACGCCAGGATCAAGCCCGGACCTGCCACGCCGGCGGCAATTCCAGTGAGCACAAAGATTCCCGCCCCAATCATGGCCCCGACCCCAATCATGGTCACCTGGAAAAGGGTCATCTCCCGGGCTAATCGAACCTCAATCTTCTTCCGTTGCGCCATGCTCCGCTCCTTTCCCCTGTTAGGCTTCCAACCTTTGAGTCACCAGTTGTTTCAGTTCTTTGGCATTTTTAAAGGCGTATCCGCCGACATCGTTATTGAAATACACAAAGATCTCCCGGCCATACCGGGTTTGGCCCACCACAAACTCTGCCCAATCTTCCAAAATTTCGAGGGGATAATCTCCTCCGTAGCGTCGGTGATACCCATGGAATCGAATATACACGATTTCCGATGTGACAACCCGTGGACATGGGATTTCGGGGTGGTCAAAAATGCAGAAGCCGATGTGGTCATCTTCCAGGACGTGGTACACACGATCCACAAACCAACTGGGGTTTCGGAACTCGAGCACATACTTTAGGTCTTTCGGAAGCAACTTTATAAAAGCTCGGAGAAGGGAGAGATTGGGAGGCATTTGTGGGGGGAGTTGGATGAGGATGGGCCCCAGATAAGATCCCAGGAGTCGTGTCCGAGTCAAAAAGGACTCCACAAAAGCATCCACTTCCTGCAGACGCTTGAGGTGGGTGATCACCCGCCACATTTTGACAGCGAAGAGGAATCCCTCCGGGGCCTTTTCTGCCCAAGATTTGAAGACATGTTCTTTCGGGAGTCTGTAAAACGTCGAGTTGATCTCGACGGTATCAAACGTTTTGGCATATTCGAAGAACCATTCTCGTTTGGGCATCCCCAAGGGGTACACTACTCCCGCCCAATGGTTATACATCCAGCCTGAAGTCCCGATCCGGATGGGAAATTTCATTCTTCACGTACCCCGTTTCTTGAAATACGCGAGGGTTTCCACATGGAACGTTTGGGGGAAGAAGTCATAGGGACGGAGGAAGACTAAGTCATAGCCCAGGTCAAGGATTTCACGCGTATTTTTCGCCAAGGAGACGGGGTTGCAAGAGACATACAGGATGATTTTGGGTTGGCGTAAAGCGATCCCGTTGAGTACTCCTTCCCCAATCCCCTTTCGGGGTGGGTCCAAGAGTAAGACGTCCATATTTTCAATCCCTGGGAGCAGATCTTCAGCCTTCCCGACTTGGAACTCGACATTGAAAGCGTCGTTTCGTTCGAGATTATCCTGGGCATCCACCACGGCGGGGCCCAACATTTCGATCCCGATCACCTTCCGGGCCAAGTCCGAAAGACCAATCGCAAAGACTCCCACCCCCGTATGGGCATCCACCAGGGTATCATAGGCTTCGCCCTCCAGTAATGCTCTGACATCCTCTAAAAGTTTGGTCAACTGTGGAACATTGACCTGGAAGAAAGAGGTAGCGGAGACACGAAACACCCACGAGTGGATCCGCTCGATGTAAAAGGGGTTGCCCAACACCCTCCGGGTCTCGAAGCCAAAGATCCGATTGGTGCGCTCCGGATTGCGGTTCTCTGCAACACCGATGATGTGTTCAGGATCTAAACGTTCGACTTTTTGGGCCAATTCCTTAGAGATGCCCCACTCTTTAGTGACAAACACCACGAGGGTTTCGCCTGTTTGTTCACTGCCACGCAAAACTACATGTCGAAGTTTCCCATAATGGGCGTTTTCGTTGTAAATCGAAAGGGGTTCTCGATCCAACAGTTCTTTGATGGGGGAAATGAGGCGATCCAGGGATTCGATGGCGACAGGACAACTCTGGGCATCCACAACATAATGGGTTCCAGGCTCATAGAAGCCCATCAAAAGGCGCCCTTTGATTTTTTTCACCGGCATTTGCAACTTGGAGCGATAACGCCATTGTTTCGGTGAAGGGACAATGTCTTCCAAGGGGATCTCCCGGATCTTCGCGACGCGTTCAAAGGCATCTCGCACGACATCGGTCTTGAGGGTGAGTTGATAAGAGTAGGCGGCCATCTGCCACTGACACCCGCCACATCGATCGAAGATCGGACAATCGGGGTCGATCCGATGCGGCGAGGGCTCGATGATCTCCAGCGCACGCGCCCGACCATAATCTTTTTTCTTTTCCGTAAAACGGATGCGAACGCGCTCTCCGGGTAAGACCCCGGGGACGAAAACGACGTAGCCGTTCAGGTGACCCAAGCCTTCGCCGCCTGGAACGATCTTCTCGATGGTTAGAATGGGTGCGGCCATCTACATTCCCTTGATCACGAGGAGCCTTGGCTCCGTGTACTCGAGGTATGCGTACGCAATTCCCTCTCGCCCTAACCCAGATGCCTTGATTCCCCCATAGGGCATGGGATCTACACGAAAGGTGGGGGACTCATTGATCATCACGCCCCCCACTTGAAGGGTCTCAAAGGCCTGAAGGGCAAGGGAAAGATTTTGTGTAAACACACCGGCCTGGAGGCCATATTTGGTTCGGTTGACTCCTTCCAGGGCCTCTTCAAAGGTTTGATACGGTTTTAAGCAAACCAATGGAGCAAAGGCCTCCTCATCCCAGATTTTTGCGGATTCTGGAACATTTTCAAAGATCACCGGGTACAGGGTGCGTCCTTCCCGTTTGGGAGGGTCTGGCCATGGCTTTGCGCCGGCCTCCAGCGCTTCTTGAATCCATGCCCATGCCCGATCTGCCTCCCGATCACTGACCTGGCATGAAAGATCCGTCTCCGGGTCTTGGGGATCCCCTACCTTCAGTTGTGCAACGAAACTCTTTAACTTCTCTCGGAAGGGTTCGTATATGGACGTATGCACAAAGACTCGCTGCACTGAAATGCAGATCTGGCCACTGTACAGGAATCCACCCTTGGCGATTTTCCGAGCGGCCTGGTCTAAATCCGCGTCTTCGTGCACGATCACACCCGCATTGCCTCCAAGTTCCAGGAGAACTTTCTTACGACCTGCAATCGACTTGAGGTACCAGCCCACTTTTGCGGACCCCGTAAAGGTGAGAAGGGCGATCCGTTCATCCCGGACCATGGTCTCGGCGAGTTCATTCGTAGTGGGAA
The DNA here is from genome assembly GCA_015490555.1 of Caldifarciminota bacterium. Taxonomy (GTDB): domain Bacteria; phylum Hydrothermota; class Hydrothermia; order WGAB01; family WGAB01; genus S141-55. The sequence goes on from WFXO01000083.1 coordinate 31,227, forward strand.
CGACGCTCAAAGCCTCCGGAGGCCAACCGGCTTCGATAAACAGTTGCCCTAACCGTATGGCCGTGAGGGGGGCCTGCGGAGGGGGTTTGAGGATAATCGGGGTTCCCGCAACCACACCAGGGAGAATCTTATGAAGGGCCAAGTTTAAGGGGAAGTTGAAGGGTGTGATCGCCAGGACCGGACCAACAGGAAACCGCCGAACAACTCCCCATTTTCCCGTTGCTTGCGGATGGAAATCCAGCGGGAGACTTTCGCCCCGGATCTGGTACAAAAATGCCACCGCGCTCTTGATGTTCACAATTCCTCGTTTGACCTCTCCCAAGGCCAGAGAATAAGGCTTTGCCACCTCTTTCACGATCAACTGGGTAAACGATTCCTTCTGCTCCTCTAAGAGTTGTGCGGCCCGCTCGAGAATCTCGATTTTCTTGTACAGCGGGAGTTCTGCCACCCGATCCCGAAAGGCCCGATCGGCAAGGTCTAATGCCCGGGAGACTTCGTCGGCACCAGCGAGGTGAACCACCCCCACCACATCTCCGTGGTATGGATCCCGGACTTCCTCTGTATGGCCCGTTCGAACCTCTTCCCCTCCAATCCAAGGACCTGATTCAAGCACTGACATGATCAACCCTCCATTGTTGCCAAAGCAACCCCAGGCTGAAAAGCCATGCCAAAGCGACGAGTTGGATGTGTAAAAGGTTAATCTGCGAACTCCCGGAAGTGCCAAAGCATCCACACTCAATATCCAATCCGTGGAGGTATGCCCACAGTAGGGCCACCAGGAATCCTGTAAAGAGGATTCCCATCCACACCAACCCTCCGCGATAAAAGATTCTTGTGAGAACAGAAAACCCAACCACGACCTCCACCCACGGAAGAAGCCACCCAACCCAGGGGATGATCAATTCCGGGAGAAGCCGATAATTGGCGATTGCATGTGAGAAACCGCGGGGGTCCGGGATCTTAGAAACCCCAGCATAAATCAATACTCCGCTGAGGCTCCAGCGGACGACTCGGGTCAACCATTGCCATCCACGACCCTTCACGGACCTTCCTCCCTCACCACAGGATACCCTGCGTTTTCCCATTCTTTCCATCCGCCAAAGAAGACCAGGACGTGGCGGTACCCCATTTGCTTCAGATTCCGCATGAGGTGGAGACTCGCCTCGCATTCGGCACCACCACAATAGACTATCACCGGGGTATCCACAGGAATCTGTACAAGGACCTCCAGGTTCTGATCCACGGCGTTATATGGAAGATTCAAGGCCCCGGGGATGTGACCCGATCGGTAGGCCTCCGGAGGCCGAGCATCCACAAAGATGGCCCAGCCGGAATCAAAGATCACTTTCGCTTCTGGTAATTGCAAGAGTACCGTGTCTGGAAGATCCACGTTGAGAAGGGCCTGATATGTCACGGAGTTTGAGAAAGAAAACGTTGGGTATGTAGGTTTCACCGTTGTTGCAAGAGGTGGATGGGCCACCTGTCGATATCCGAAAGCCAGGAAAAAGGCAACAAGAAAAAGGACAAAGGCTTCCCACGCATAGCGAAACATGGGAAAATTCTACATGGTTCCCCATCCCCAAGCAAGATAAGAAAGGTTGTTTTTTAGTGATCGTCTCTTAAAAGAGGGAAAGGGCCTCAGTATTCCGGTTCTTCGTCGTAATAATCCTGGTAATCGTCGTCAGATCCAAATTCCAAATCTAAGAGTTGATTCTCAAATTCACCGAGGGCTTCCCCATACGCTCGGAAGGCGTTTTCCAAATCTTCCATAGTGATTTCGCCTTCCCGTGCACGTTCGACCGTTTCCTCGATCTCGTCACGAAGTTCCAAGATCTTTTCTTTGAGGTCGTCATAGAGGCCCTGGTCGGCCGCATCGGCGAGGGCCTGGACCTCTTCGATCCGTTCGATAAACTCGCGGATGGCTTCTTCCCAGCCATCCGTGAAGTCCGTAACGCTGTTCCACACAGCGAGGATTTCCTCATCCGTGAGTTCTCTCATAGCATCTCCTCCCCTTTTTAGAAATGTTTTGGGTGGCGGTCTAATATAACACAACTTTATCCTCTGTTGCAAGGGGTGGGGAACGTAGCGTATCCTATTGCGGAAGGAGCGTGGCTTATGAGATTTGGCATTCCTAAAGAAGTTCAAAGCAAAGCAAGAGAAGAGCGGCGTGTCGGCCTTTCCCCGGCTGGAGTTGCCGAACTCGTGCGCGCCGGGGGTGAGGTCTTCGTCGAGACCGGAGCCGGTGAAGGGGCAGGATTCTCCGATGAGGAGTACCGGGCGGTCGGCGCGCAAATCGTCTATACTCCAGAAGAGGCCTACCGACGCGCAGATGTGGTCGTGAAAATCCAAGTCCCCAAAGAACACGAACTCTCCTTTGTCCGACCGAACTCAACCATCATGGGATTCCTCCACCTCGCAGTGGCATCCCAGGAGATCCTGGATACCTTCATCCAGAAGGAGGTGACCGCAATTGGCTATGAAGTCATCCAACGGCCCGACGGGACGCTTCCTGTCCTGAAGCCGATGAGCATGATCGCCGGACGGATGGCGGTCCAAATCGCCGGACGACTCCTGGAGGTCCACCAAAAGGGAGGACGCGGAATTCTTTTGGGGAGTATCCCTGGGTTGCCACCCGCAGAGGTGATCATTGTGGGCGCTGGGAATTTAGGGTTACACGCGGCGGATTCCTTCATCGGTGTAGGGGCACGCGTCATCTTGGTGGACCGGGATCCCGAAAAACTCGAACGAGCCACCCATCTCTTTAACGGTAAAATCACCACCATGCTCTATAGCGATCATGCCCTGAAAAAATTGGTGAAGTTCGCCGACGTCGTGGTCCTGGCAGTTCTCGTGCCCGGCGAACGGGCTCCCATCCTCATTACAAGAGACATGGTCAAAACAATGAAACCCGGTTCGGTCATTCTTGATTTTTCCATTGATCAAGGCGGGGCAGCCGAGACTTCACGCCTCACACCCACCGAGGATCAAATTTACAAAGTTGACGGTGTGATCCACTTCGCCGTTCCCAACGTCCCCTCCTGGGTCGCACGAACCAGCACCCATGCTTTAACCAACGCACTTCTGCCCTACCTACTGGAACTCGTAGGGCAAGATCTCCCCACAGCCCTTCTCAAGTATGAGGATCTTCGACGCGGTGTGTACATCTACAAAGGTCAAATCGTGAAGGAAAGCCTTCTGAAGCCCGGGGAATTCGGTGTGGATTTGCTCAGCCTCTTGAAAAAGGAGGCGTGACAATGAGTTGGCTTTCGGAATATAAACGGAAACTCTGCACACCGGAGGAAGCGGTTTCTGTCATCCAATCTGGGGATCGCGTTTACATCTCTGGTAACGCAGCCACACCTTTCCCGTTATTGGAGGCCTTGGCGCAACGTAAGGACGAATTGGAAAACGTCGAACTGGTTCACGTCTTGCTTCTGGGGGATGACCCCCTTTCAAAGCCGGAGATGGAGGGCCACTTCCGCCACAACTCCCTCTTTGTTGGGCCCGCGGACCGGAAGGCTGTGAACGAGGGGCGAGCCGATTACGTTCCCATTCACCTTCACGAAATCCCCAAAGTGCTCCGGGAGAAATTGCCGCTGGATGCAGCAATCCTTCACCTCTCCCCACCGGACGAACATGGATTCATGAGTTTTGGGGTCGAAGTGATGGCCTCGAAAGTTACCGTAGAGACCGCCAAGGTCATCATCGCATTGGTGAATGACAAAATGCCCCGGACCCATGGAGACTCCTTTGTCCATGTCTCACGGGTCGATAAAATCGTCGAGGTCTCCATGGACCTGCCGGAGTTGCCCCGTGGGACCTTTGGAGAATTGGAACGCAAAATCGCTCAGCACATTACGGATTTAATTGAAGACGGCGCCACGCTCCAATTGGGGATCGGGGCGATCCCCGACGCCGTTTTGGCCGGCTTGGAGGGGAAAAGGGATCTCGGAATCCACACGGAAATGGTCTCCGATGGCGTGATGGAGGCCATTGAGAAGGGCATTATTACGGGGGCCCGAAAGACCTTGCACCCTGGGAAGGTGGTCACGACCTTCATCTTGGGGACACGAAAACTCTACGAGTTCGCCGATGACAACCCCATCTTTGAACTCCACCCGGTGGATTACACCAACAACCCCTTCATCATTGCTCAGAATGAGAAGATGGTCTCCATTAACTCCGCCTTGGAAGTCGATCTCACAGGCCAAGTCTGTGCAGACTCCATCGGATCTTACATCTACAGTGGGTTTGGAGGACAAGTGGATTTTGTTCGAGGAGCGGCCGAATCTAAAGGTGGGAAACCCATTATCGCTTTACCCTCTACGGCCAAGAAAGGGTCCGTCAGCCGCATTGTTCCATATCTTAAACAGGGGGCTGGGGTTGTCACCTCCCGAGCCGATGTCCATTATGTGGTCACCGAGTATGGAGTGGCCGATCTTCATGGCCGGAACTTAAAGGAACGTGCCAAAGCCCTGATCGAGATCGCCCATCCTAAATTCCGGGAAGAATTGGAAAAAGCGGCATATGAGCGGAAACTCCTTCCCAAAATCTTCTCCTTCGGTTCCTGATCTCGCACGCTCCCTGAAGGCGCTCACCGTCGTCCTGGTGCTTCTGTACGGATGTCAGAAGAACTCCAGTGCTCCTTCCCCTCCCGAGTCTCGTTGGACCATAGACGCGTTTACGGTGTTGGGGCCGGATACGGTGTTTCTCTCGCAACCGGTGGTCGTCACCTATACTACGTTAAAAATTCTACCGGGGACGATCCTGAAATTTGATTCTTCCGCCTATCTCCTGGTGGCAGATTCCGGTCGGCTTGAGGCCATCGGAACGGCTCAAGAACCGATCCTTTTCACCGGCTCTCCTTCCTGGAGGGGCATGATTCTCACCGCCCAAGAACAGGGCTCAGAACTTCGACATGTAATAATCGAAAATGCGACAGGGACTGCCAATCTTTTGCTCTTCTCAGATCGAAAAACGCGTCTCACGCATGTCACCTTCCGGTCTGCTCGCCACTTCGGGCTGGCCCTCGGGGCACAAGCCGCTCCCTTATGGGCCGACAGCTGCACTTTTTTAGCCAATCAGGAAGTCCCCCTTTACACAAATACCATTGGCGGCCTTTTTCGATTTGGCAGCCACCTTGTCTTCGAACAGAATGGAGATCCCCGCATTTTGGTAGAAGGGACCTCCACGACAACCGTGTCTGGAACCCTTTCGATCTCGGGATATCCCATTGTTTTCCCCGAAGGGTGGACAGTACAGACAGAAGTCGTCATCCGTCCAGGTGTTCAGATTTGGCTCAAAAAGACTCTCAAGGTCATCGGGGGGAAATTCGAGGCTTCCGGGGTGCTCTTTCAGGGTGAAAACGGTTCTGCATGGCCCGGCATTGTCACGATCGGAGGAGCCCTCCGGCTTGATTCGGTCCGAATCGTTCGAGGTGGGGAGGGGGGTGACGGGGCACTCTCGCTCCTTGGTGGGACCTCCATCGTGATCAAGCGATCCATCGTGGACTCGTCTTTGAGCAACGGGGTGTATATCGCCACAAAGGTCGATACCTTCTCCGATAACAGGATCCGAACGGCAGCGGGATACCCCATTCTTGTTTCGGAGCCCCAGTATTTCCCTCCGATTGTTAACACTGTCTACGAAAACAACCAACTGCCCTATATCCGTGTCTCCGGCCTGTACCTGCAACACTCTGCCACATGGGGGAATCCCGGTCTTCCCGTCCTCTTGAATGGTTTGATTCTCAGAGGCGATCCTCCTCCTCTTCTCACGCTCCTTCCGGGGCTTACACTGACATTTTTAAGTTCTGGAAAACTCGAAGTCGGTGTTGGACCTTCCGGGCTTGTTGCCGAGGGGGTAACGTTCACCGCCCTTTCGGATTCCTTAGGATGGACGGGGATTGTGATTGGACCCGAGATCACAACTGCCCAGATCCAAAACTGCATCGTGGAGTTTGGAGGGTATGCGAAGGCAACCGTAGATTCCGGGAACATCACCATCCACGGGACCACGCTCCCGGTGATCACGGGGTCCATCATTCGGTATAGCCAAGCCTATGGTATCTATTTGGTGGGAGCGGCCAACGATCCGGCCTATCGTGCATGGCTCCTTTCACAGAATGAGTTCACGGGGAATCCCAAAGGAGACATCGGGCCCCCTGGGAAACGATGGACACAAGGTCGATGACACGGAAGCGGACAGCACGAGAGGTAGCGCTCCATCTCCTTCGAGTCCGTCCCAGAACCCGGAAAGAACTCCGACAAAGGCTCCAGGGAAAAGGGTTCCCAGAAGAAAAGATCGAAGAGGTCATCCAAGAGTTACAAAACACAGGGCTTTTGGACGAACAAGAGTTTGCAGAGGCCTTTGTGTTGGGCAAGGTCCGAAAACTGTATAGCCGTTCCTGGATTTTTAAAGCCCTCATGAAGGCAGGGGTCACCGAAGCAATGGCGACGCGGGTTCTGGAAGAACTTTATTCTGACGAGGACGTGTATCGTGGTCTGTTGCAGCATGCTCAGGAGGTTGCAAGCCGTGTCCGGGATCCGGAAAAGGCGAAACGGCGGATTTACAACTTTATTCTTCGTCGGGGACATTCTGCCTCCCTCGCCTATCAGATTTTGCGAGAGATCTATGGGAAGGTCTGACCATTTGCTTTCAGGACAAAAACCCTGTAGTATATTACTATGAAACGTAGTAATCAGATTACAACCAAACGGATCCGGGTGGGGTCCCAAGGACTGGCAAAATTTCTTGGAGAACTGGAAGCCCAGGTGATGGAGGAGGTCTGGGCTCGGAATGGGGCGACGGTTCGCGAGATCTGGAACGAACTTTCCAAACGTGCCAAACTCCAAAATCGCCATGAACCTGCCTATACCACCATCCTCACCGTCATGCAGAACTTGGAGAAAAAGGGATACCTGCAAGCCGAACGGCGGGGGCGTCAGAATTTCTACACCCCTTGTTGTGGCAAAGAGGAATTTCTCAGAGAAAACATCCAGCGAGCAATTACTGACCTCCTCAAGGATTTCCCGGAATACGTGATCGCAACCCTCCTTCCCCAGGAATCCGAAAAACTCTCTCCGGAGGAATTAGAGAAGTTCCGCAAGATCCTCGAGCAACGAGTTCGTGCGGAATCTGATCGCCATGCCTGAATGGATTGTTCTGATCTCCATTGGAGTTGGTGGGGCCCTCTTTCTCTTTCTCCCTACACTGGCCCGTAGGTGGACCTTTTCGTCGACAGAATATCTGTTGGTCACGACCGGAGCAGGGTTCCTCCTCGTAGGGTATCCACTCTTGGTGGCCGGGACTCATATCCAAACGTGGGTCCACCATTTCCAATCTTGCGGGGGCGGGGTCTTTCCCTGTAATGTGTCTGGTGCGATTGCACAAATTCAGTTCCTGTTCCCCATCCTTTGGACCGGTGCTTTATCTGCGATCGCACTTCGGACACTGAGTACCTGGATCCAAAGGCATCGGAACCTTCAAGACTTGCTCCAGGCCTTGGACCAAAAGCTCGTTGGGAACGCAAGAGCCCGAATCTTACCCTGGCCAGAGCCGTTTCTTGGCCTCATCGGGGTCTGGCGGCCTCAATTGGTGATCAGTGAAGGGGCCTTACAGATTTTGAGTCGGGAAGAACTTCAGGCGGCTATTCTCCACGAAGAGGCACACCGCCAACTCCGCCACAACGTGAAAGATCTGGCACTCAGGATCATGATCGCAGGACTCCCTTACAGGCTCCGCCAAAAACTCTATGAGGGCTATGTATACCTTCGAGAGGTTGAGGCGGACCAACAGGTCCCCACTCCTACGGCTCTTGCTTCGGCACTTTTAAAGGCCTCTACAGTGACTTCCCCTCTGGAGTACAGTCTTGCTCTGCATTCTCATTCGTCCATCCTCCGTTCGCGCTTGGAATATCTCCTGGGGGTGACCTCCCCACCTTCCCCATGGTCTTTGCGGTCCATTGTAGGTCGGTTCGCACTCTTGTTTGTGTTCCTCACGGTCCCTCTGTTTGGGCTCTACCATCTCCATGAAGATTCACTCATGGTTTCTTCCCCGGCCCCTGAGGTCTGCCCTGCTGTGGTCACGACTTGCTGCCCCTCCTCGACGTCTTGATCGGCGTCTTTATCAACCTCTGTATCTTGGATCCTTTCCCTTCCCCGGGATTTCCCTGTATCATTCAATCTATAAAACCCATCGAGAAAGGAGGTTTCAACCATGGATAAACCCACTGGACCCACCCCGTTTAAGGTGGAAATTAAGGAGGAGGAAGGTTTAGGGATTTACTCGAATCTGGTCATGATCACCCATTCTCCCTCGGAGTTTATCCTGGACTTTGCTCGGCATCTTCCAGGGCTTCCTTCTGCCAAGGTCATGGCCAGGATTGTCATGACCCCTCAACATGCGAAGTTGCTGCTCAAGGCGCTGGAACAGAACATTAAAAAGTATGAGGAACGGTTCGGGGAGATCAAACTCTTCGGCATGGAAGAAAAGAAAATTGGCTTTGCCGGTCCGGAGGGAGGGATTCCTGCAACATGAAACGTTGGCTTGTCATCAGCGTCTTGGGGTGTCTCCTTTGGGTTCAACCGGGTTGGACAACTACGGTCCAGTTCCCTAAAATTGCCTGGCATGGGATCTATATCCAGGGGGCAAAGGTCGGGTATTCCTACTGGGAAGCGCGAAAAACTGACGATGGCTACCGAATCCTGGACCGGACAACCATTGATCTCAATATGCTGGGCGTACCCAAACGACTCATCACCGTCACGGATGTATCCTTGGACACCCAATTGAAACTCCGCTCCTTTGATTTCCAGATGCAAACCAATGACCAGAAACTTCGGTACTCCGGCCAGATGGCCCGCAATCAACTCGTTCTGAAGGGTGCCGATGTCCCCAAGAAATCCTTTCATGTCGAGGGCACGGTGGTGCTAACCCCCATGATTCCCTTGTTGGTTGAATTTGGTCAACTTCCTTCGACATTTCAAGTTTTTGATCCCTCTACCTATACCCTGGCCGATGCCAAAGCGATCCTCCTTGGGAAGGCCACGACCGAGATCGGCGGAACGTCCTATCCTGCTGTCAAAGTTCAATTGGAATACATGGGCGCGAAATCCACGGTCTACATCGCGAACGGGGTGTTGATCAAAGAAGAGTCTCCGATGCAAATGGAGACGGTTTTAGAGCCGGAATCGAAGGCCACTCAACTTCAAGGCAAACGGGTGGATATCCTCTCGATGTTTGCGGTCAAGCCGAAGGGGCTCAAAGGCTCTCCTCAACAGTATCGAGTCTTGACCCTGAAACTGGAAGGGCTTCCGGATCCCAGTGAAGTGCCGTTAGATCTGGATTTCGCGAGCCAGAAACTGATCAAAAGGGAAGGCTCCACGGCCATTTTAGAGATTCGGGCTCCGAAAATTCCCACCTCGATCACGTCGGATGGGACACCCCCTGGAGAAGAGTATCTGCAACCCACCCCCTCGATGCAGGTGGATGACCCAAGGATTCAATCGCTTGCCAAGGAACTGACCCAAGGGATTCAAGATCCTGTAGCCAAAGCCCAGCGGCTCCTGGAATATGTATATACAAGCCTTGCGAAACGACCCACTGTCACCTTGCCCACTGCTTCGGAGGTTTTGGATTTGGGCTACGGGGACTGCAACGAACACGCGGTGCTCTATGGGGCACTCGCACGTGCTGCGGGAATCCCGACGGTGATCACCGTGGGCCTGATCTACCAAGGTGGGGCCTATTACTACCACGCCTGGAACGCTTCCTATCTCAACGGCCGGTGGGTCTTTGTAGACCCGGTGATGGGAGAATTCCCCGCCTCGATCGGCCACATTCTCCTCAAAATTGGAGAAATTGAAGAACAAACCCGACTCTTGCCAGTGGTCGGGAATTTGTCCATCGAGGTCCTGCAGGCACAGTGAATCTCCTGGTCCGTGCACCGAACTGGCTCGGTGACGTGGCCATGAGTTTGCCGTTTTTTGAGGCGATTCGGCCACTCCACCCCCATATCGTCGCTCGACGCCCCCTCCATGAACTCCTGGAAGGCTATGGCACGGTCCATCCCTTTTCTACAAAACGGGAACTCTGGTCCCTGAGCCAGAAACTCCGCTCTTTGGAATTTGACGCCGGGATTGTTCTTCCCCCCTCCTTTTCGTCGGCGCTGTTCATGAGACTCAGTGCTCCCAGACAAGTCATCGGATATCCGGGGGATGGCCGTAAGTTTTTACTCCACGTAGCGCTTCCCAAAACGCCGAAAGGTCAGAAACACTTCATCGAGGAAATTCTGGATCTCCTGCGTCCCCTGAACCTCTCGCCGGCCACCCTGCCGGTTGTCCAATTCCCTTGGCAAACTTCCGAAGTGCAGGAATACACAGCGCACTTGCGAGCCCTCCATCTTGTTCCAAAAAACTTTGTCGTCGTAGCGCCGTTTGCGGCGTATGGCCCCGCAAAGGAGTGGCCGTTACCCCGCTACCTCGAATGGGCGGAACGGATCCAGAGACACACCCACCTGACATCTGTGTTCGTTGGGAGTGCGAACGAGCGGACTCGGCTCCCAGAATCCCTGCCAGGGGTAAATCTCACCGGCCAGACATCGCTTCGATTCCTGGCGTTCCTCCTTGCCCATGCCCGACTGGTGATCGGAAACGACTCTGGGATTCCCCATCTCGCGGATATCCTCCAGACCCCAACGCTCATGATTTTCGGCCCCACAGAGCCCAGGTGGACCCGCCCTCTCCACGGTCGAATGGTGACGCCCTCGGTGGCTTGTGCGCCCTGTGGATACCGAACATGCCCATACGGACACCACCGATGCATGACGGAGACGACCGTCGACCAGGTGCTTCACGTTGCCCTCTCTATGCTCGAAGAAAACCAGGGATCATGACGCTACAGGAACTTCTTCGATTCCGAGATGCCATTCGTTCCACCTCTCGTCGAACAGAAAAAATCCAAATCTTCGGAGAACTTTTCCGTTTGCTGCGGGACGATGAAGTGGAAATCGCACTGGCTTTATTCACAGGAACTCTGCCATTTGGGAAATTAGGGATTGGACCGGCCACCCTCCGTCAGGCCCTTGCTCTTTCCCACTCCAAGGGAACACACTCTGTGTCCTTACAAGACCTATGGCAATCGCTCCACCCTCTTTCTCAAATTGAAGGTCCTGGCAGTCAAGAAAGAAGAATCCAACATCTCACGGAAATCTTCCGGAGGCTTGCCCTCGAAGAGGCCCAATGGCTTGCTGAAGTCTTGTTAGGGG
>WFXO01000084.1 GCA_015490555.1 Caldifarciminota bacterium
CGTAAGGCCGTAAAGTAGCCAGGCCCCTGGGACACCGCCAGGGCGGTAAGGTCGGAGAATGGGATCCCTGCCTCGTTCAACACTTCATCCACAAGCCGATTCAAGACTTCTGCATGTTCAAAGGCGGCCTCGTGTCGGCGGGTGTATTCTTGTCCTGAGGTCGGAGACCACAGGGCCACCTGAGTCCCGGGTCCCGAGGTCTCAATCCCCAAAATCCACTTTTCGGGAGTCGTCATGATTCCAAGTTTAGGGCATCCAGAATCTGGCCGCTCCGATAATCATGAATTGCCACAGCACGTTCGTCGAGGGTCGCATAGGAACGCGTGACCAGCCAATCGCCGGCTACCACAAGAACCTGATTTCCCACAGACTGAATTCGGGGCACATGATAATGCCCAAGGATGAGGATATCTGCAGGAATGCGATGGATTCCCGGGGGTGGGAACCCGCCGGGTGTACTGTTTCGAAACCGTGAGAGCCGAGCCACCCCCCGAGCAAAGGCCAGCCCAAGCGCTGGATGAAGCCATCGGTACAGGGCCACAGGAATCGGATGCGCAATCAAGGCATGAAAGAAATGAGACGCACGACTGGGAGAGAGTTGGTGGCCGTGAAGGATTTGGATCCGATGGTTGCCATGCAGGATTTCCAATACGTCCCGGACATCAACGCCCTCCCCTAAGGAAGCCATCTTCCGATGTGCCCAGAGGTCATGGTTCCCACGGAGGTAGACCACGTGTGTATACCTCGTTGCCCGGGCCAAGGCCGCCAAAACTTCAAACGCGTAGTCCGGCACCACACCCGGATACTCAAACCAGAAGTCAAACACGTCCCCGATCAAGACCAACCGCTCTGTCTGTGGAGCCATCTCCTCCACGAATTGGATAAAGAGTTGGCGACGCTCTGGTTCCGTGGCCTGATGGCTCTTCGCGCCAAAATGTGCATCACCCACGATGACGGCTCGGTATCGCCTCATCGAATCCTCCCTGCAAGATCCAGAAGGGCCCATCCGGCTCCGATGACCAAAGCCAGAAGGCCTTGAACGGTGGGAAACCATACAGCCTGGGTTGCTAAGGCGCAACTCAGGGTAACCAGGGTGAGCATGGAAATCTTCATCAGGGGAAACAGGGTCTCCAGCGACAGTTGCAACTCACGAACGGTCCGCTCGGCTAATTGTTGAAACATTCGGATCCACATTGGGAAGGTGAGAAGGGCCAGCCAGGTCAGAAAGGCAAGGACCAGATACACGGGCCCTTTCCGGGACGGGACTTGGGGGAGGAGAACGAGTCCAGTGATGACAGTGGCTGGCAGAAAAATGGCCAGATACAGACCGAGTTTTTTGCTCATGGGGCACCTCGAACGTCTTCCAGAATCGCGGTTAGGGACCCAAAACTCAGGGACGTCTGGATCTTTACGGGCCACCGATGGGCGTCCTGAGAGATCCATACCCGAAGGTTCCCACGCCCTTTGAGGAGACCCGCCTCTTTCAGGTCCGGCTCCACAAGCCAGCATGGGAAAGATCCCAACGGTGTTCGCACCTCTTCTTCTTTCGTAACCACAACCCGGAGCGACCGGCTTTTACGGTCTACGTGGAAGGGAACCCTGAGCGTTTCCCCCACCTGGAGATTCTGGAGGCGAAGATAGTAGTACAGAGCCAGTGGATCGAGGGCACCGGAAGGGATCGGAAGGGTAGTGTCCGGATACACGGCGACCGCCTGGACCGGGTCATATTGGACTTCAATCTCTGCACGGTAACGACCCTCTCGGATTTGCTTGGCATAACGGAGGGTTGAAAACGTTTTTGAAGAGACCCAGGAGTCGATTTGGTCTGCGACCGAAAAGACCCAATGGATCGGGCCTTCCGTCCATGCTCGGGTCCGAAAATGCCAGACCGTATCGTGGTCCCAAACCTCAAAAGGGAGGACCTCGAGGGTCATTTTCCCGGCGGGAACGGGCCCGTATCGCACAGCAAATTGAAGGGTCTCGCCCGGAGAAAACGGCAAAAGCGCCGCAATCGCAGCCCAAACCATCACCATGCAGGGATTTTACAGTGCGGCCATTGTAGGGACAATGGAAAGGACCGTGGAAACGAAGGTTTCTTAAGGTGGGTGGAGGGGCAACCCAGTGTCCGTGGGGTCGGGGAAAACTTGTTGCCGCTTGTTGGCTCACGAGAAAATCTATTTGAAAGGGCATTCGTTGACACGCCAGGAATTTTGGGTTATAGATTGGATTGGAGGTTCTTGATGAGACGTTTAAGATCCAGGCGGCAGGCTCTGCGCGGGGTGCTCTCACTCTTCCTCCTCATGGCCCTCATCTCCACCTGCAGTCGCCAACCCCCAACCTCCGACGACAACAATCCCCCAGCCCAGGAATACGACCCAAGGAATATCTCGAGGACGGAGACATCCTCCTATACTCCTTCCTTGGATGTCAGAGGAGACCGCGTTGTGGTGGTATGGAAAGACTCCATCCAGGGCAACAACTGGGATATCATGTACAGAGAACGAGTCGGGGATACCTGGGGAGAAATCCTGAATCTGTCCAATACACCGGGATACTCCAGCGATCCCCAGGTTGCCATAGATGTGTATGGCAATGTCCATGTCGTATGGGAAGAAGATCAAACAAAAATTTTCTATCGTTTTAAAGACGCTACCGGTGTATGGCATCCCAAAACGATACTCTCTGAAGGCCACCTTCCTCAAATCCAGGCGGACGAAAATGGCACTATTCACTTACTGTGGGTTGGAGCCTCTGGCGGACTCGAGTACCAACCCAAAACCCCAGGTGGATGGGGTGAAAAGGAAAATCTTCCTTATTTATTAGCGGAAAATCCCGCCCTTCATGTGGCTCCCAATGGTTATCTTTTCGCTGTGGCTGAAGCAGGACCGGGATACACTCCCGACATCTACTTTTATGAGAAACCCCCAGGGGGTGAGTGGTCCCCGTATTTCAATGTCACCCACAATCCCTTCTACTGCTGGGCCGCAAGTGTCTTTGGTTTGTCCAATGGCATGGCCTATGTGTCGTGGACAGAACATGGCATGAATCGAATCGGCTATAGAGTCCGCAACGCAGATGGCAGTTGGGAGGATGTAGATACCCTGCCCGGGATCCAGGGTGGCCCCTTTGGTTCTTTTATTTTCGGGAGTGGGGATACTTTGCTGATCGTATGGAACGAAAAACAGGAAAACTGGGAAGTCTATTACCGAATGAAGATCGGGGACCAATGGGGGGGAATCGTAAATGTGACGAACACGCCCGGAGAATCCTTTTTGGGAAAACCTCCCAAAGTCAAGAACGGGATGCTTTATGTGGTTTGGTCAGATAATAGCGACGGGTTCTTTGACATCTTTTACGACGAAATCCCCTTGCATTTTTAGTCCCCTCCGACCTCCTCCCTGAATCCCCACACCACTCTCCACACGCTGAACAAGTGGATATTCTTGACTGTTTCACTGGGGGACCATATTTTTATGACCCCATGAAACGGTTCTATATCCAGACCTTCGGCTGTCAGATGAACGTGTACGACTCCAACACGGTCCGGCAACTGCTGGTGGAGCGTGGATTCGAAGAGACCGAGAAGCCGGACCAAGCGGAGGTCGTTTTGGTGAATACGTGTACGGTCCGGGAGAAGGCGGATGTCAAGGCCATCGAGTACATCCGGACCATGAAACGGAGGGGGAAAAAGGTCCTGGTGATGGGGTGCATGGCCCAGTGGATGAAAGAACAACTGCTGAATGTCGGCGCGGATTGGGTCGTGGGCACCGGGAGCCTCGTCAAGATCCCCCGCCTCCTCTTAGGAGAAGAAAGCCCAGGGGTCTATTGCGAGAATGTCGGGGAGTTCCCCAAAGAACAACAGGTCCAGGAAGGATCGCCCTTCGCCTTCCTGACCATCATGCGCGGATGTGACCACTTTTGCACCTTCTGCATCGTTCCTCGGGTCCGGGGTCGGGAAATCTCCCGTCCCCACGAGGAGATCCTTGAAGAGGCCCACCATTTGGAGGAGAAAGGCGTTCTGGAACTCACCCTCCTGGGCCAAAACGTAAACTCCTACTTCGATGGGACGTTGGACTTTGCCGAACTCCTGGCCCTGTTGGACCGGGAAACCCGGTTCCTGAGAATTCGCTTTACCTCCCCTCACCCCCGGGACATGACCGCGAAGGTCATCCGGACGATCGCGGAGTCCCAACGCATCACCGACTGGATCCATCTGCCGCTACAGGCAGGATCTACGAAGGTGCTCCACCGAATGCATCGCGGCTACACCAAAGAGGAATTCCTCGATAAGGTCCGCATGATCCGCGATCTGCTCCCTGAAGGGACTTTGACGACCGACATCATGGTGGGATTCCCGGGAGAGACCGAACAGGACTTCGAGGACACGCTGGATGTGGTGCGGCAGGCGGAATTCGACGGCGCGTATATGTTCATCTACTCCCCGCGCCCGGGGACCGCAGCAGCGCGGTTCCCAGACCAAGTCCCGGATGCCGTCAAAGGGGCCCGGCTCCGCAAACTCATTGAGGTGGTCAACCAGGGGATCGCCCGGCGCCGAGAACAGATGGTCGGGCGGGTTTATGACCTCTTAATCGAAAAACCGGCTCGCAAGAGCCGTGGCTATTCTGCCGGGAAAACCCGCGGCAATATCACCGCCATCGTGGAGGGAATCTACCCGCCAGGTACCTGGATTCGGGGGAAGGTCCGGGAGATCCGCGGGTTGACGCCGGTCGTGACCCCGCTCCGTGTCCTCCCTTATGAAGAGGTCTTGGCTTCCCTACGAGAATCCACTCTGCTGGAGACCGGAACGCCAGTCGCCTAACGGTCCACAATTATCCCCACCCTTCTCGATCCGACCGATACAAGAGCCACAGAAAGTAGGGACTTCCCAGGAGTCCGGTGACCACACCCACGGGAAGTTCTTGTGGCATCAAAAGGACTCTTCCAATCCAATCGGCGACGACCAACGCAATGGCTCCCCAAAGGGCGCTCATCGGGAGCAAGGTCCGATGATCAGCGCCGACCCATTGCCGGACCGCGTGAGGGACCACAAGCCCCACAAAGCCAATGGGGCCGGTTAGCGCCACTGAGACCCCCACCAGGAGGGAAACCAGAACAAAGAGCGCCGTCACCGTCTTGTTCACAGCCACCCCCAAGGCATGAGCTGCCTCCGTGCCCTGACTCAGAAGATTCAAGACCGGAGAAAAGAAAAAGAGTCCCAACCCCACCAGTCCAACCACCCCAAGAACCGTGAGGGGGATCGAAAGTCCAACAATGCTCAGATTCCCCATGAGCCACCGAACCGTTTCAAAGGTTCGGGTGTAGTCCGAAAGGTATTGGGTCAGAAGGATAAGACCCGAGTAGAAGAAATTGAGGACCACACCAGCCAACAAGAGGACAGCAATGCGCAGGCGCCCCTCATGGAGAGCCAGCCGGTAGGTCAAGAACAGGGTCAGGAGAGCAAACAAAAGGGCAAAGCCAAAGAAGAAGGGGAGTCCGGGGAGCGTGACCTGGATCCCGAACACCATGGCAAGGATGCCGCCGAAGGCGGCCCCTCCGGCAACGCCCAATGTCAGGGGGGAAGCCAGAGGATTGCGGAAGAGTGCTTGGAGAACCGCCCCGGAGAGGGAAAGCCCTGCTCCAACGCCCATCGCTAAAAGGACGCGGGGAATACGGAGGGTTTGGAGAACAAGATCGGCGGTCGGGCCCTGGACCCTGGGGAAAGAGACCGCTCCCCAGGAGACGAGCCCAAGAACCAACAACGATCCCAAGAGACGACGTGTGTTTCTCATGGATCGAGCCTTCGAAGTTCTGAAAAAATCAGGCGTTTCACTTGACCGTCCTTCTGAATTCCTGTAAATCATACACCATCTCGACTTCTTGGAGGCCGCGGGTGAACGAACGGGAACGTTGGGCAACACGCGTTGGGCTGATCCTGGCGATGGCCGGCAACGCTGTCGGCCTCGGCAATTTCCTCCGATTCCCGGTCCAGGCTGCGAAACACGGCGGGGGCGCCTTCATGATCCCCTACTTCATCTCCTTTCTCCTCCTGGGCATCCCTTTAATGTGGGTAGAATGGGCCATCGGACGGTATGGAGGGAACCGGGGACACGGCTCGACACCAGGCATGTTTCAGGCTCTCTGGAACCATCCCATCGCAAAGTATTTGGGGGTTATTGGATTCGTCGGGCCATTCCTAATCGTTATTTACTACGCCTACATTGAGTCGTGGACCTTGGCGTTCAGTGTGTTCTCGTTGCTCGGCAAATTTCACCGGCTGGCCGCGGGCCAGCCCGGCGGTGAAACCTTACAACCCTTCTGGGACTTTGTCCTGGGCTTCATCGGGGCAAAGGATGCCGGGACCTTGCTCCATCCTAGCCTTTGGGCGTATGGGTTCTTCGTGATCACGGTCTTTCTCAATATCTGGATCATCGCGAGGGGCATCTCCCGAGGGATTGAGACGCTGGCGAAAATCGCCATGCCGATGTTGTTCATTTTTGCTGTGATTCTGGCGATCCGGGTCCTCACTCTGGGCGCGCCGGTCTCGCCAGAACACAGCGTCTGGAAAGGACTGGAGTTCCTCTGGACCCCCCAACTGGACAAACTGGCAGATTGGAAGATTTGGCTGGCCGCGGCCGGACAGATCTTCTTTACCCTGTCGGTGGGGATGGGGTCCATCCACACCTATGCCTCGTATCTCAAGTCCAAAGATGACATTGTGGTCTCCGGGCTTGCAACAGCATCGACCAACGAGTTCGCGGAAGTGGTTTTGGGGGCCTCCATTGCGATCCCGGCGGCCGTCGCTTTCTTTGGCCTGCAAACGGCCCAGGAGATCGCGGCAGGCGGGGCTTTCAACCTGGGCTTCGTCTCCATGCCGGCCATCTTAACCCAAATGCCGATGGGGGAACTCTTTGGGTTCCTCTGGTTTGGACTCCTCTTCTTCGCCGGCATCACCTCAGCGGTGGCCCTCATTCAACCGACGGTCGCCTTCTTTGAAGATGAACTCGGGTGGCCCCGGAAAAAGGTGGCCTTGATCCTGGGCATTGCCCTGTTTGTGCTGGCTCACATCCCGATTTTCGTCAACGGAGCCCTCGATGAAATGGACTTCTGGATGGGGAACTTCTTCATCACCCTGTTTGCTTTAGTGGAAATCGTCATCTTTGTGTGGATCTTTGGCATGGACCGGGCGTGGGAAGAAATGCACCGAGGCGCTGAAATGCAGATCCCCCGGATCTTCTACTACATCATGAAATACATCACACCACTGATGCTCCTGGGGATCATCGGGGGATGGCTCTTTACAGAGTGGATTCCGACCCTGAAACAGAGTTCGCCGGGCATTTGGCTGGCCCGGGGGGTGGTATTCGGCGGAATCGTGTGGGGGTGGATCTGGATCTATCGGGCGTTTCGAACCCGGAAACAGGGAGCATCCTGACCTCATGGAATCCTGGATCCATGCCATCCAGCAACTTCCTGCAGAATGGGGCATTTTCCTCCTCTCTATGCTCCCGATTGCCGAACTCCGGGGCGCGTTGCCCTGGGGAATCCTCGTGGGGAAGGTCCCGTTCTGGAAGGCCTACCCGCTGGCGGTCCTGGGAAACCTCGTACCGATTGTTCCGCTCCTGCTCCTTCTGGACCCCCTATCCACCGCTTTAAGAAGAATCCCTCTCTTTGATCGTTTTTTCGAATGGCTCTTTGAACGCACGCGCCGTCGCGGAACAGTTGTAGAACGCTACGAAGCCTTAGGGTTGATGATTTTTGTGGCGATTCCCCTCCCCGTGACCGGTGCGTGGACAGGGACCGTTGCGGCCCTGCTCTTTGGCATCCCGTTTCGAAAAGCCCTTTTGGCGATCAGCGCGGGGGTCTGCATCGCAGGGGCGATCGTGACCACCCTGACCCTTGCAGGTGTCGTGGGCGGGATCATCGCCGCTGTTGTCCTGCTGAGTCTTGCAGTCAAAACCCTTTATAATAAGTTCTGAAGCCGCAACAGGATGGGGCACCGGATGGGAGGGTACATTTCTTTTCCATTTGTTGGGGCCACGTGAAAAGGAGGTTTGCCCATGAAGCGGGAACTCCATTGGAATTACAAGGATGTTTTCCGGGCCGCTCGTTTCGGCTTTAGCGCCAAAAAGATGTGGACCATGTTCCTGGGGATCCTGATCGGGACCCTGCTCTATAGCATCTTCGCATATCTGGGCCTCCTCGCCAGCGGCCTAACCCTCCAAGAGATTTGGAGCGAATTCCGGTTGATCCCCTTCCCATGGGGAATCCCGCTGACCTTGGGAGGGAAAATCCTGTTCTGCATCGGGGGCATCCTGTTTATCATCACCTATTTCCTCTTCGGGACAGCCGTTGCGAAACTCACCATCCAGCAATTGAAGGGGGACGAATTTTATGAAGTGAAACGCGCGATCCAACACGCCTTTAAATCCGGTAAGGCTTCGGTCCTGGCCCCGATCGTCCTGATCATTGTTATCGCGCTGATCCTCTTAGGTGGGGTGATCCTCGGATTGCTCGGCAAAATCCCGTATCTCGGGGAACTCATCCTCCTCCTTGCGGCCATCCCGGTCATCTTTACCGTTTTCTTCCTGGTTTACCTGATCGTTGCGTTTTTCGTCTCCCTCTTCCTTGCTCCAGCGGTCGCAGGGGCCACCCGCTCGGATACCTTTGACACCCTTTTTGAAATCTTTTCCACCTTAAACGACGAAAACTGGCGCTTCATCGGCTATGAGGCCCTCCTTTATGGCGTGAAAACGGTCGCCTTTACTGTCTTCCTCTATTTCACCGGCCGGGTCTTCGCCATCATCTATGGCGTCCTCTCCTTACCGTGGCTAATGGGACAGAAGATTGTCCATCTGGCCGATGCAGCCTTGTCCTACCTGCCTAACCTCACTTTCCCCAATGAGTGGACGTTCCAATGGGTGAGTCGCATCCTGGAGTTGACCCGTACGGATCTCATCCTCTATCCACCCACCACGCCCTCCTTGCCTTGGCCCCAAGCCATTCTGGGCTTCCTTTTCGGCATTTTGCTTTACCTCGTCATCTTTACTGTCCTGGCCTATTGGGGGGCCATGCATTGGGCAGGGAACACTTTGATTTTTACCGTCCTGTTGAAGAAAAAAGACGACATTGATCTTCTGGCTGAACCGAAAGAAACGGAAGCGACCCCATCGCCCACCCCCACACCTTCTTCGACAGCGCCAGAAACAACCAAAGAAGAGGGGGAAGGTGGTTCGGAGGGGGATTCCGGAGAATCCAAGAAACCTCCTGAGGAAGACCAAACGAAACAAGACACTGGAGAAGCAAAGCCGTGAGGACGTTATCAGAGACCATCCAGGAAGGCATCGCGGACTATGGGTACATGAATGCGCGGATCCGGGCCATGAAGGCCCAATTGTTGCAGCCTTCAGACTACGATCGGCTTTTAGCGGAACGGGATGTCGAAACCCTCAAAATCCGACTGAAGGAAACCCCTTACGCGCCGGATATCCAAAAGGCGGAAACCCAATATCCGGACCCTTCCCAGGTCATCAATCACGCCCTCTTGGAAAACCTGGCCCGAACCACCCGCAAACTCCAAAAGATCGCCGGGGGTGACGCTGCCCGGTATCTCTCCATCCTCCTCGCCCGATGGGACATCCACAATATCAAGACCCTCCTTCGGGGCCGCATCCGCGGCGCATCCGATACGGAAATCGAAGCCTCTTTCATGCCAGCCGGGGTCTTAGATCCGGTCCGCTTGAAGTCTCTCATGGTTGATAAGGATCCTCTGAAGATCCTGGATCGCTTGGCCACCTGGGGGATCTCTTTGCCTTTTGTGGTGGGTCGGGACCTCAACCGGATGGTCCGGGAAGGAAAAGTCGAAGAAATGGAAACCTATATCGACCGATCGTACTTCGAGTGGAGTTTGGCTCAACTGAATGAACAAAACCCCAACGAGGCCCTTCTCATCCACCTTCTTCGCCGGATGATTGACATTCGAAACATTCTCGCCTCTCTGGTCCTCATTAAAGTCGGGACGAAGCCCTTGGGCCGCATCCAATACTTGGAAGGGGGCACCCTCAAACGGAGTGTTCTACGGGAATTAGAGAATGCGGAAACGTTAGAGGCTGCGTATGAAGCACTTCAAAACACACGGTACCGGAAGATTTTGGAGGAGAAAGGAATCCGTTCGCTTGGACTCGTCGAGCGGGCTCTGGAATGGTCGATTCTCCAAGAGGCCTACCAGATGCGGTTCTCAGATCCCCTGGGGATCGGCATTGCCATTGCTTACCTGTTTGCAAAAGAAACGGAGATCATGAACATTCGGACCATCACCTACGGCCTCGTTTTCGGCCTTTCGAAGGCTGAGATCCGGGAGGATTTAGTCTTCTTAACCGGTTCCTAATTCCAAGAGGGACCATCTTTCTATGAAGGAAATCCCAAACACACCAGGGAAGGCGAATTCGTATCTTCTCGAGGCGTCTTATTGGGATGGCCAACAGGTCCGAAGAGGCGTTCTCTGGATTGAATCCGGACAAATTCGGGCCATTGAGAAGAATCATGAGCCGTTTTCCAAAGACCTTCCCCGGTTTCGGCTTCCAGAAGACGGCTTGCTGGTTCCAGGTTTCATCGACACCCATACCCACATGGCTTCCTATGGGGTCAAACTCCAGCGGCCGGATTTCGGCACAGTGCGATCCCTCACGGAGTTTCTGGAAAAACTGAAAGAAGAAGTACAACGTCGTGCCTCCACATTCCTCATCGGGGAAGGCTTTGACCAGAGTACGTGGCCGGAAAATCGCCTTCCTACTCGGGAGGAACTGGACCGGGTCACGGGCACCACTCCCGTGATCATTCGCAGGGTGTGTGGCCACGTCGCCGTTGCCAATACAGCGGCGCTGGAAAAATTATCCCCCCAAACGCCAGGGGTCGATTGGCAACATGGATGGCTGTTTGAGGAAGTTCCCTTGCATCTGCATCAATTCGTTCCGCTGGAGTTTGAAGAAGTCAAGTTGGGAATCCTGCACGCCCAGGAACGCCTCCTTGCTTTGGGAATTACCAGTATCCACGATATCGGGTCGCCAACACAGTTCCGTGCATACCAGGAACTTCATCAGGCTGGGCTGCTGCAGATTCGTGTGACCTTCCATCTTCTGGACCGCTATGCCTCTGCGTGGCTGGAGGGTGGGATCGTAACGGGCTTAGGGGATGAAACGCTGCGGGTGGGAGGCATCAAGTTTTTCCTCGACGGTTCTGTGGGTGCGCGGACCGCAGCCTTCTTTGCCAGGTACCCAGGCCAACATACCACAGGCCGACTGAACTGGCGAACCTCTGAACTCCGACTGCATCTTCAACGGCTCCACGAACACGGACTCCAGGTTCTTTGCCATGCCATCGGGGATCGGGCCATCCGCCAAATTGTTCATCTGTGGAACGAAATTCTCGCCGGAGGGAACCCCTTGAGACACCGGATCGAGCATCTCGAATTTCCACAAGAGAAGGATTTAAGCCTCCTCTCGAAACTGGGGCTCTATGTGAGCCTCCAACCCAATTTTGTCGCTCGGTGGGGCGGACCCGGAGCGTTGTATGACCAGCAACTGGGGCATGCCCGGTGGCGCCGAAACAACCCCTTCCGACGCATCCTCGACCATGGGATCCGGGCCGCCTTCGGATCCGACGGCATGCCCTATGGGCCTCTATACGGGCTCCAGGGAGCCGTTGCTCACCCTCTCCCCTCTTCTCGTCTGACACTTGAGGAGGCTCTCCAACTTTATACACACGCAGGAGCATTCTTCTCCTTTGAAGAGGACTGCAAAGGGAAACTGGCCCCAGGATTCTTGGCAGACATGGTGCTTCTTGTTCGATCCCCGTTTCAGGCCCCAATCCACGAAGTTCAGGTAAAAGGGGTATGGGTGGGGGGCATGCAGGTGTTCACTCCCCGAACTTTATAAGGCAAAGCCTGGAATTCCCTCTTGTTTTCACCGTTTCTTTGAACTAAAATTGACCAGAATGGGAGGCAGAAAAGATGCTTGAAAAACTGTTAAGAGAAGATCGTGTGATTCTGGACATGAAGGCCAAGACGAAGGAAGAGGCCTTGAAGGAACTCCTCCAGCCCCTGCACCTGGACCCCGAGAAAGAGGAAATTGTCTATGACGCGCTGCTCAAACGGGAATCCATTGGCTCCACCGGGATCGGCAAGGGCATCGCGATTCCCCACAGCCGAAGCCTGGTCTTGGATCAAGTGGCCCTCGTGGTCGGCCGCTCAAAACAAGGGGTGGATTTCGATGCCCTGGACAAAAAGCCCGTCTACCTGTTCTTCCTCTTGCTGGCTCCGCCCCAGGATCCTGGGACACTCTACCTGATCACGCTGGGGAAAATCGCCCATGTCGCACGGAAACTCTCCCGGCGGAAGGACTTCATGGACATCGAGGATCCAAAGGAATTCGTTGAGTATATCCGGAAACTCCTTGAGGAGGAGTAGCGATGAACGAAGACCTGGAACGGTTGATTGCACTGCACGACATCGATCAACTGTTGCGAGAGATTGAAAACCCACAATATCGAGATCTCGGCTTTGAAGTCAAAGAACAACGTAAGGCCGACCTGAACAAGGCCCGGCAGGAGATCGTGGAAAGTCTGCCGGAGTCCATTTATCGGAAATATGAACGGCTTCGTGCCAAATATGGGCGGGGGATTGCACCGGTGGTCGGCGGCATCTGCATGAACTGCTTCATCCAGATGCCCACAGCCGTGGTGGGGATGGGCCAGAAAAACCAACAACTGGAAACGTGCTCAAACTGTGGCATCTTCATCTACTGGGTCTGATCCCCGATGGACCTCCAGCAACACCTGAACATTATCCAGGCGAAAACCGTTGACCTCTTGCCCCTGGAGGAATTAGAGGTCAAACTGCAGCGGGGGCGCCCCCTGCGAATCAAGTATGGCGCAGATCCCTCCCGTCCGGACCTCCACCTGGGCCACTATGTCTGCCTGAAGAAACTCAAAGACCTCCAGGACCTTGGACACCAGATCATTTTCATCATCGGGGATTTCACCGCCATGATCGGAGACCCGTCCGGACGAGACCAAACCCGCCCCCGTCTTTCCAAAGAGGAAGTCCGCGAAAACGCCAAAACTTACATGGATCAGGTCTTTAAGATCCTGGACCCCGAAAAGACCCAGGTCGTCTATAACTCCCAATGGCTTTCTCAACTCACCCCTTATGACATCATTGATCTTGCGACCTCGTACACCGTGGCACGGATGCTGGAACGCGACGATTTCCAGAAACGCTACCAGAACAACATCCCTATCTTCATCCATGAATTCCTGTATCCCCTTTTCCAGGGCTATGATTCGTATGCCATCCAGGCCGACATCGAGGTCGGCGGCACAGACCAAAAGTTCAATTTCATCGTGGCCCGCGAGGTCCAGAAACACTATGGTCAGGAACCGCAGGTGATTTTGACCATGCCCCTCCTGGTCGGTACCGATGGGGTTCGAAAGATGTCGAAGTCCTACGGAAACTACATCGCTTTCAACGATCCGCCGGAGGAGATCTATGGCAAAGTGATGTCGATCCCCGATGAAGTTGTCCTGGACTACTATTCGCTCATTCTCTTCTATGATGACGCTTCGCTGGAGAAGGTCAAACAGTGGATGGCCCAAGATCCCCGGAACACCAAGGCGAAACTGGCTTATGAGATTGTCCGGATCTTTTATTCGGACACCGAGGCGAAACGGGCGGAGGAACATTTTAATCGGGTGTTCCGAGACAAACAGGCCCCGGAGGAGATGCCGACCTTCACCGTACCCACCGGAGGTATGAACATCGTAGAACTGTTGTACCAGGCGGGATTGGTCGCCTCAAAGAGTGAGGCCCGCCGCTTGATCCAGCAACGGGCGGTCCGGTTGAACCAAGAAGTCATTGCATCCATCGAAGCCGTGATCGAGCCCCAGGAACCCGCAGTCCTAAGGGTCGGGAAACGGCGGTTCCTGAAACTCCTTTCCCCAAATCCTTGAGTTTTCGTCTCCTCGTCATCAACTGGCAAGATCCAGAACACCCCTTGGCGGGTGGCGCCGAAGTCCATTTCCAGGAGGTCTTCTCCAGACTCGTTCATCAGTACGATTACCAGGTCACCCTGCTGGCCTGCTCCTTCCCAGGCGCTCCTTCAGAAACCGAGATCGAGGGAATTCGTGTGCTCCGACGTGGATCGAGGAGCACCTTTAACTTTATTGTGCCATGGGTCTATCGACAGGAACTCCGTCAGGAGCCCTTCGATTTGGTGATCGAAGACCTCAACAAAATCCCGTTCTATACCCGATTTTACATCGCGACCCCCAAACTGGCCCTGTTACATCACTTTTTCGGGCGCACCATCTATCAAGAGACCCATCCGATTTTGGCCACCTATGTGTATCTCACAGAACGGAGTGTTCCCAAACTCTATCGCGGGATTCCCTTTGTAGCCGTGTCCCAAAGCACCAAAGAAGATTTGGTTCGGCATGGAATCCCTGAAAGAGATGTGACGGTCATCTACAACGGGGTCTCGGACTTCTATTTCCCTACCTTTGAAGTGTATGACCGACCCACGGTGCTTTACCTTGGCCGTCTGAAGAAGTACAAGCGGATCGACCTGGTATTGCAGGTCTTTCGGGAAATCCTGCGTGAAATTCTGGATGCCAGGCTCCTGATCGTCGGGGATGGGGATGCCCGTCCTGGCCTCATGCAATTGGCAAAGGATCTCGGATTGGAGTCCTCGGTAACCTTCACCGGCTTTGTCTCGGAAGAGGCGAAGCGCACCTATCTCCAGAAGTCATGGGTGATTCTGAACACCTCTCCAAAGGAAGGGTTTGGTCTGGTAGTTTTGGAGGCACAGGCGTGTGGCACCCCGGCAGTTGTCCTCAATTCCCCGGGACTCCGGGAAACCGTACGGCATGGGGAAACCGGATGGATCGCTTCAAGCCTGGAGGAGATGACACAGCAGACCCTTCAAATTTTGAAAGATCCCTCCTTGAGGACCCGCATGGGAAAGGCCGCGGTGAATTGGGCTCGAACCTTTTCCTGGGACCGCGCCGCCGAGGAATTCCATCACCTGATTCACCGTATCCTCGCATGATCCTGTTGGTTCACGAGGAAATCTATCTAAAAAGGCCTTCGTTGTCCCACCAAAACTGCGATCTATAACGATCCTCCCTCAGAGATTTCCTCAAATGTTAAGAGCCGTCTCTACGGAGAATACAGATTTCAACGTCCGCCAATCATCAGAATCTTGTATCGATTTGTGTGAGTAATTCGGTGATTTGACTCCAAACATATCTTACTTTTATATTTATCAAGCCTGGAACAATTTTAAAAGGAGGTGAGGCAGCATATCGAGGTGGATCGTCTCCCTTCTATTGTTCCTGGGCTGGAGCAATGCCCTACCGATTGATTCCCTCAATATGAGATTTGTTGGGAACTGGTCATTTGGTTCAATCCAAAGTCAGATGTGTGGGACTCAAAATCTCATTTTTCTTGCAGAAGGCGGAGGTGTATTCGTCTTCGATGCGGGTTCACTTGAAAAACTCTCAGAAATTCACATGTATCACCCTATTAGTGAGATATGTATTTATACTCATCCAGGCTGTTCCTTTACGATGGCAATCTTGCCATCTGGGATGTTTCAGACCCTGATCATCCTGTCTTGGTTTCAAAATTCTACGTAGAACAAATCAGCGGGATCGCTGCAGATAGTACACATCTCTACTTAGCGAGCCCCTATGGCTCGTTCCGTATTTACGATATCAGCAATCCAGCAACTCCCACCTTAATCTCAAACACGAATCTCGGGGGGTTCAGCGATATTGAGGTCTGTGGGAATTCCATTCTTGCCCTGGATTACTGGAACGGGAAGATTTACAAAATTGATATCAGCAACCCTACAAGTCCCTACGTGGCAACAAGTACATCGTGGTCTTCACATAGTGCAACGAGGATATGTTACCCAGGTGGGAGTTATGCATATATCGCAGGGGGAGAGGACGGTCTCGTCATCGTGGATGTTTCAAATCCAGATACCTTAATTGTGCAGAGCATTACCAACTCTGTTGCAGAAGCAGTAGATCTCGCCATCTCAGGGAATAGAGCCTTTGTCGCAGTCGCGTGGTATGGGCTAAAAGTCCTGGATGTTTCTAATGCCTCTTCTCCACACATGATCTCATCGATCGATATCGGGAATGCAGAAAGTGTCATCGCAATGAACTTCAATGTGGCGTTGTTGACGGTGTCTGTAGGGAATCATGACGGCATCGATCTCATCAGTGTTAACATACAAGACACTTCCAATCCCACATCTGAGTTAGTCAAAATTCTCCCTGGCATCTCATACAACGTTGCGTTTCGAGATCAGTATGCAATTCTCGCGACCGGATTGGGTGGGATAAGAATCCTGGACATCTCATCACCTGAACACATCAGAGAAGTTTCCACCTATACCTCCCCAGACACGGAAATGTACGATGTGAAAGTAAAAAACAACATACTCTATATTGCTGACAACCACGGGCTGAGAGCACTTGATATCTCAAATCCTCTGGCTCCCCAGACGATTTATCATTCTCCGGACCTCGAAGTATGGCAATCGAGGTTATATGTCGATGACTCTCTCCTCCTCCTGGTGGCACCTCTGAGAGGGCTTTTCATTTTTGATATTTCAAATCCATCCGATCCCGTCCTTGCTGGGAGTCTGAATACCCTGGTGAGGCCCAACAACACTGCGTTGTCCGGTAATTACGCAATTGTGGCTGACTGGGGTGAATGGTGGGGAGGTGGTGGCCTCAAATTTATCGATTTAAGTACCCCCTCAAATCCTGTCGAGGATACCGTCCTTCCTGGCAGATACTATGATGTGGAAGTCTCCGGAGACTTCGCATATGTAACGATTCAATATGGTGTGACTGCCGTTGAAATTCAAAATATTCATACCCCACAACCTCTCGACTCCCTGCACCTGGGTGGGGAAATTGGAGGCGTGGGTGTTCACGACACCCTCATCGCTGCAACATCCGACAATATGGACGCCTTTGGCGTTGGGGTCCCCGCAGTGGTCCTCATCAATGTGAGGGATCCGGAAAATATGAATATCGTAGGCTATTATGAATTACCGGACGGGGATGGAGTCGGGACTCCCGGGGATGTAGAGTTTTATCAAGCATACACATTTGTTGCTACCAATAGACTTGGACTCAATGTTTACGAGTACACTCCCACCTCCGTGTCTGAAGATAGAGCCTTCCCTGTAAGAACCTCTCCTCCATTCGCCACGCTCTTTTCGACGGGAGGACATTTAAAGCACCCCCTCATGGATGCAGAAATTTACTCCGTCACAGGTCAAAAGATACTCACGGTGCGGAATTCAAAATTTATCCACCTTCCGACAGGAATTTATCTTGTGGTTCAAAAGGGGAAGCCCCTGATCCGACTGGTAATCGTGAAGTGATAGGATTTTATTGCTCTTGCGTTCACCTTAGCCATTCCACCGGTGGACGAGGAAGTTTGGATCGTGGCTAAAGCCACTCCTACAGGGCGCCCTTTCTCTAGGTTTCACCTCCCTGGTACACTAATACCGAAAAAGGTTCTTTACTGCCTTTCATGTTGATTTTTCAAAGAGCCAACGATCCACATTTCGTATAGATTTTTGATGAGCCAATGCGGTGATTTGACTTAAGGGGAGAGTCGGGTTAAGATAAGTGGTCCTTTTTCGCATAGGAGGTTATACATGGCAGAACTCGTGACCAAAGAATACCGTTCAGTTCGGTACATCTCAGGTCCGCTTTTAATCGTCGAGAACGCCCGGGAACTTTCCTATGGGGCGATGGTCGAAATCATCCTCGAAGACGGTACGAAACGGTCCGGTCAGGTCCTGGAAGTGACAACGGATTACGCCGTGATCCAGGTCCTCGAAGGAACCTTGGGCATTGATGTGGCATCCACCCGAATCCGTCTGGTCGAAGACGTAGCCCGGTTCGGAGTCTCCAAAGACATGATTGGCCGGATCTTCAACGGCCGTGGGGAACCGATTGATGGCCTTCCGCCCATCATTCCGGAAAAACGGATCCCCATTATCGGGGTGCCGATGAACCCGGTGGCCCGGGATAAGCCCTCCGACTTCATCCAGACCGGGATTTCAGCCATTGACGGCTTTAACACCCTGGTCCGAGGCCAGAAGTTGCCGATCTTCTCCGGCGCAGGCTTGCCCGCGAACCAGATTGCGGCGATGATCCTGAAAAACGCCCAGGTTCGAGGCGAGGGCGAGGAGTTCCTGGTGGTCTTCGGTGCCATCGGGATCACCCAACGAGAGTATGCGTATTTCTTGAAAGAATTTGAAGAAACTGGTGCCCTCTCTCGACTCATCGCCTTCATCAACCTGGCCGATGACCCGACCATTGAACGGATTTTGACTCCGCGGTTTGCTCTAACCGTGGCGGAATATTTTGCCTTTGATTTGGACTATCACGTTCTTGTCATCCTCGGTGACATGACGAACTACTGTGAAGCGCTCCGGGAAATCGGCGCCGCACGGGAAGAGGTACCGGGTCGTCGGGGGTATCCGGGCTACATGTACACCGACCTGGCGACGATCTACGAGCGCGCCGGCCGGATCCGGGGCCGGAAAGGTTCGGTAACCCAGATCCCGATTCTCACGATGCCGGACGACGACATGACCCACCCGATCCCTGACTTGACCGGGTATATCACTGAGGGTCAGATCGTGCTCTCCCGAGAACTCCATCGTGTCGGCATTTTCCCTCCCATTGATGTCTTACTCTCTTTGTCCCGCTTGATGAATCTCGGCATCGGGAAGGATCGAACCCGAGAGGATCACCGAGAATTGGCCAACCAGTTGTATGCCGCATACGCGCGCGGGAAGGATATGCGGCGGCTGGTCGCCATTGTCGGCGAAGATGCCCTCAGTGACATGGATAAAAAATACTTGAAATTCGCTGATCTTTTTGAACAAGAAATGATTGGGCAAGGGGATCGCCCACGGACCATTGAAGAGACATTGGACTTAGGGTGGAAACTGTTAACCATGTTTCCGCCCTCTGAACTGTCCAGGATTCGAAAGGAATACATCGAGAAGTACTTGCCCAAAGCCCAAGAAGCCACACAGCGTGAAGAGTAGTTCCTTGTGGGTCTTTGAGAGGTACGAATCTGGGGGATGTCTCCGATGGGGACATCCCCTTCTTTTATTGGAGGTGTAACATGAAACGTAATGTAGTGCTGGTGCTGGCCCTGGCCTTTGGCCTGCAGGCCGCACAACTCGATCCCCGTCTCCAGAAAAAGTGGGATCAATACCCCCCAGACCAGGTGTTAGGGGTCATCATCCACATGCAGGGGAAAGCCGATCTATCCACGATCCCGAGGTCTGACCGAAAGGCACGACTCCATTACCTTCAGAATTTTGCGCAGGTTACCCAACGCGATCTGTTGGCGTTTCTTCATCAACGGCAGGACCAAATTGAAGAACTTCGGAGTTTCTGGATTTTCAACGGTTTGTACCTCAAAGCCACAAAGTCTTTGATTCAAGAACTCCTGCAGCGGACCGACATTGCATACATCGAAAAGATGGACACGATCTGGCTCACGGATGCGCGTCGGCCCGCCCAGTCCATTCGAGTCCAGAAGGCGAAAAAGGGTGCAAAACCCCTTTATCAGGCGCCGAAAGCCAAGGCTGTACCTAAGGCATTCAAAGGAACCGCGCACTCCCTTCAACAGCACGACCGCGGTCCTGAACTCCAGTCTTTCAATTGGAACATCGATAAAGTGAAGGCGGATTCGGTTTGGCTCCAATGGGGGCTTTCCGGACAGGGCGTGATCCTGGGGAATCTGGATACCGGGGTCGATGTTACCCACCCCGCCCTTGCGTCAAAGTTTCTGGGCTACTGGTTCGACGGGGTCAACGGGAATCCTACCCCCTATGACGACCATGGCCACGGGACCCACACCATGGGGACCATGGTCGGAGGAGATGGCCCCGGAACCCAATTCCCAGATCAAAATGACGTGGGGATTGCCTATGGGGCTCAATTTGTCGCGGCCAAGGGATTTTCCTCCGGCGGTTGGGGGGAAGATCCCTGGATCTTAGCCTGCTATGAGTTCTTTGCCAGTCTCATCGATTCAGGCGTGAACATCCGCATTGTCTCAAACTCCTGGGGCTCTTCGGCCACAACCGACCTCACCTTCTGGGACGCCACCATGAACTGGCGGGACCTTGGTATCATCCCGGTGTTTGCCAACGGAAACTCAGGCCCTTCTCCAGGGAGTGCGGGAACCCCTGGGAACTTCCCGATCGTGATCGGGGTCGGCGCCACTGATTCCAATGACAACATCGCCAATTTCTCCAGTCGAGGTCCGGCACCGAACCAAGCCCCGTGGAACGATCCCCAGTACTGGCCACGACCCGATTGGAACCTGATCAAGCCCAACATTTCTGCGCCTGGCGTGGAAGTCCGAAGCACCGTGCCCGGAGGTGGATACGAGTCCGCAGGCTGGTCTGGAACGTCTATGGCGACCCCGCACGTGGCTGCAACCATCGCATTAATGTTGGAACGGAACCCGAGCCTCGATTTTGAAATGGTGTATGACATCCTCTTGAATTCCGTCGACGAGCCCCCTCAAGGAGGCTCCTATCCAAATAACGATTACGGCTGGGGCCGCTTAAACGCCTTAAAGGCAGTTGAGAACACCCCTCCGCTGGATGAGCCCTACGTAAAGGTCATGGCCTTCCACTTTGACGATTCTGCAGGCAACAGTAACGGCCAACCAGATCCTGGGGAAACGGTAGATCTCTACCTGACGCTAAAGAACCTGGGATTGGATGTGACCAATGTCCAGGTCACGCTCTCCACAACTGATACCACCATCCAACTCTTAACGAATCAGGCGTCTTTTGGTGACCTTGCAATGGGCGATACCATGACCGGTGGGCCGTTTACATTCACATCCTCTCCGGACCGCCGGCCGGGGATGCCCGCCGGGTTTTCTGTACTCATCACCGGCGTAGATACAGCGGGAACGCCCTACACAAAGAACGATACCCTGATCTTCTCCATCGGCACCCCGCAATATTACACTTGGGCCATGGATGACTTTGAAGCCGGGATGGGATCTTGGTCGACCGGTGGCACTTCTATGTGGGGCCTCACAAACTCCACGTATCACTCCCCAAGTAACTCTGCAACCGACTCCCCCAATGGCACCTATGGAAACAATGCGGACACCTGGCTTCTGTGGACTCTTCCGTTGGACCTTTCCGATGCCTACTTCGCCCGGCTCATCTATTGGACTAAATATGACATCGAGAGTGGCTGGGACTATGGATACGTCGAGATCACCGACGACACCACGGATCCAAATTCATGGCAGTCCCTCAAATCCTACACCGGCACCCAATCCACCTTCGTTGCCGAAACCCTCTCTCTGAACAATTTCGTGGGAAGTGGCCCCTATTTCGTTCGCTTCCGCCTCGAGACCGATGGAAGTGTGACGAAAGATGGATGGTACATCGACGATATCGCTTTTGAAAAAGATGTGCCCCTCACCGGTGTCCATCTGTACCTCTCTGGCACCTCATTTTCCGACAGTCTCGGGGGCGACAACAACGGGATCATTGATCCTGGCGAAACGATCCAAATCTTTGCGACCCTAAGAAATCAAGGGATGGATCTGGCCCAAAATGTCCAGGGAACGTTAGCGGGAGATCCTGACTATATCACCATCACCGATCCAAACGCATCCTTTGGGGATATTCCTGGAAACGGAGGCACCGTGACGAACGATGCCGATCCCTTTGAGATCACCGTCGATCCACAGACGCCCCTCGGCTATGACTTTTCCCTCGAGTTAGTTGTGACTTCCGCTACCACAGTAGATACATTTCTCCTGAACTTCCGTGTCGCAAGAGG
This sequence comes from Caldifarciminota bacterium, assembly GCA_015490555.1. Classification (GTDB taxonomy): domain Bacteria; phylum Hydrothermota; class Hydrothermia; order WGAB01; family WGAB01; genus S141-55. Next base: position 21,928 of record WFXO01000084.1, read on the forward strand.
TGGTGACTTCCTCATCTGGGACCCGGATCCCACCCCGATCTCGGGCATGGTTATGAAAAACATCATGGAAAACCTTGGTCTTTACGGAGATTACACGACTTCCCTTGCAGACTACTTCGACGATCTGCTCAACTACTCGGCGATTTTTGTGACCGTCGGAATGTACCCGAACAACTACCGGATTATGGATGGCAGTGCGGAAGCCCAAGCCTTGGTAAATTACCTCCAGAATGGTGGGAATCTCTACCTGGAAGGTGGCGATGTGTGGTACTGGGATCCCGGGGCCGGAGGCTATGACTTCGGACCTCTCTTCGGGATTGCTGCTCTCGCAGATGGGGGAAGCGATCTCTACCTCGTGCAAGGGATTCCGGGAACCTTTACCGAAGACATGAACTTCGTATATAACGGAGAAAACAGTTGGGTCGATCAACTGGCTCCCTCGGGCTCCGGCGCCTTCGCGATTCTCCAAAACCCCTCCGCGAACTATGATTGCGCCATTGCAAATGTAGGAAATACGGGAGGAACCGAATATCGAACGGTCGGAGCCTCCTTCGAGTTTGGCGGACTCCAAGATGGTACCTACACGAAAGAAGACCTCCTGATCGGCATCCTTGACTTCTTTGGGGTGTACACCGATGTAGAAGAGGGTTCCTCAGCAAATCAACTCACGACCTTCTTGGCCAATCCTACCCCGAACCCGGTTCGCGGCCAGACGGTCATTCAGTTTGGTCTGGATCGCGATGCCCAGGTCTCCCTTGAGGTCTACGACGCGTCGGGTCGTCGGATCGAAACCCTCCTCCATGGCGCACTTTCCCGCGGACTCCATACCTTGACATATCAGCCTCGTCTCCCTCAGGGTGTCTACTTCCTCCGGATGGCCGTTGACAACGTGCCCGTCAAAATTCGAAAACTATTGGTGCTTGACTGATTTACTCAAACATGTGACATTGACCTTCGCCAGGGTTTAAAATTGGGGCATGGCGAAGGTCACAAAACCCGTAAAAATCGGAAACATCACGGTGGGGGGTGGCCATCCGGTGGCGGTGCAGAGTATGACCTCTACACGGACCACCGACATCGAGGCCACCCTCCACCAAATTCATCGTTTGGTCGAAGCGGGCTGTGAAATCGTCCGTCTTTCCATCCCAACCAAAAAAGATCTGGAAGCCTTTAAGGTGATCCGCAAGGAAGTCCCCGATGTTCCGCTTGTGGCGGATATCCACTTCAATTACCGCTTGGCGATTCTAAGCGCAGAGGCCGGCGCCGATAAAATTCGCATCAATCCCGGGAATATCAGCAACAAAGAGCGGGTCCGAGAGATTATCCGAGCGTGTAAGGCGAATGGGGTGCCCATTCGGCTGGGGGTCAATTCCGGCTCTCTGGAAAAGGACCTGATTGATAAGTACGGAGGAGTCTTCCCGGAAGCCCTGGTGGAGTCGGCGGTCCGATGGGTCCAATTTTTTGAGGATGAAGATTTTACGGACATCGTGATTTCGGTCAAGTCGGCCTCGGTTCCCCAGATGATCCGGGCCTACCGGCTTCTCTCGGAACAGGTGGATTATCCGCTTCATCTGGGGGTTACAGAGGCTGGGCCGCCGCCGACCGGGGTCATTAAATCGGCCATCGGGATCGGCGCTCTCCTGGCGGATGGGATCGGAGACACCATCCGGGTCTCCCTCACCGCAGACCCCGTGGAAGAGGTCAAGGCTGCATGGGAGATCCTGCAGGCATTGGAACTCCGGTCTCGAGGACCGATGCTGATCTCGTGTCCCACCTGCGCACGTGTTCGTGTAGACCTCATCAAAATCGTCCAGGAAGTGCAGAAGGCCCTGGAAAAGGAACGACTCCCGATCAAAATTGCCGTGATGGGGTGCGAAGTCAACGGGCCCGGTGAGGCCCGAGAGGCGGATCTTGGGGTGGCCGCAGCCCCGGGGATGGGCCTAATCTTCCGGAAGGGCCGGCCAATTCGTAAAGTAAAAGAAGAGGAAATCGTAGAGGCCTTGATCGAAGAAGTCCGCAAATTGGAGAAGGAACTTCAAACGTCTTAAGAAGGCAAAGTTCCCTCAGGTCCGAGCCGATTCCCGGTATCTGAACCTCTCCTTTTCTTAGGCTTCCAACTTTTTGCAAAATTTGAGCGTTTGGTTTCCGGACCTTATGATTATGGAGATGGCAGGTCCTCAAGTCATTCGTTCGGCTTCCGAAATGATTGCAACCTCGCGTCGGCTACGGAAAGCCGGCAAAACCATCGGTTTTGTACCCACGATGGGGGCACTGCATGAGGGACATCTTTCCCTGATCCGTCGTTCGGTCAAGGAAAACGATGTGACGGTGGTCTCCATCTTTGTCAATCCCACACAATTCGGACCCGGTGAAGATTACGAACGGTATCCCCGGGACCCAGAGGGCGACTTGAAAAAGGTGGAACAGGTGGGAGCGGATATTGTGTTCATGCCCACGGTCGAAGAGATGTATCCGGAGGGTTACGCGACCTACGTAGAAGTCACAGGACAACTGACTGCCGGGCTCTGTGCGCCATTTCGACCCGGCCATTTCCGCGGGGTCACGACCGTCGTCACCAAACTCTTCCATCTGGTGGAACCGGACCGTGCCTATTTTGGCAAAAAAGACTACCAGCAATGGCGGGTGATCCAGCGGATGGTTCGAGACCTCAATATGCCGATCGAGATCATCGGCTGCCCCACGGTCCGGGAGCCGGACGGGCTGGCCATGAGTTCCCGGAATCAATATCTTAAGCCTGAGGAACGTGAGTCTGCGCTCTCCTTGTACCGAAGTCTGTTGATGGCCAAACAACAAATCGAGGCAGGGGAACAGGATGTCCAAAAGATCGTAGCAGAGATGCGGAACTTCATCAAATCCCATCCCCATGTAAAGAAAATCGACTATATCGAAATCGTGGAAGCAGAAACCCTTATACCCGTAGAGCGCCTGAAGTCTGGCCAGAAGGTTGTGGTGGCATTGGCCGTCCATGTGGGGAACGCGCGCCTGATTGATAATATGGAGGTGGATGTGCCATGAAGCGATTGATCTTGAAATCAAAGATCCACCGCGCACGGGTGACGGCCACCCACCTGGACTACGAAGGAAGTCTGTCCTTGGATGAGGAGTTGATGAAACGGGCGGATTTGGTCCCCTATGAGAAGGTGGACGTGTACAACATTTCGAATGGAGAGCGGTTCTCGACCTACGTGATCCCGGGGAAACCCGGGGAAGTGGCTCTGAACGGCGCTGCAGCACGGAAGGGGACCGTCGGCGATCTCGTGATCATCGCCAGTTACACCTGGCTGGACGACGAGGACCTTCAGGACTTTCATCCCAAGATTGTGATTTTGAGGGAGTAGCGAATCCAAAAGAACATTGAAGATGGGGATGATGTCTGTGCCAGGGCTGAGGATCATCATCGTGCTACCTCCACCTTTAGAAATTTACTAGATAATTCCCCGAACCTTTCTATAGAACGGCACAATGAAGAACAACCATTGTCCCACCCTAATGAGACCCTAAACTCGACAAACTCGAGGATCCTTTAGTTCTTCAAAAGAATCATCTTTTTCGCAATTTCTAACTTTTGGGGCCAGACCCGAACTACGAAGCTCGAGTTTTATTGTTCGTTTGGAACTTCCCCCTTCGTCCAAATATACCTCAATAGCCCTGGGAAACGTCTCTCTTTACATATTGGATCACTGGGGGTATAAACTTCCAGTGTCCCTCTGCGATTGAGAACCACAAGTTTTTCGGTTGTATCTGCATCCCATAGGCCGTTGGGAGTTCCGATAGCCCAATGTCCTTCTGGGTCTACAAGGAGGGTGGCAAGGAGTTTCCCGTCATTTAGTCGCCATATTTTTAGAGTTCCATCAAGACTCCCGGAGAGAAGAAATCTGCCATCATTAGCTACAACTAGTGAGGTTACCTCTAACTCGTGTCCAGGAATTATTTCCCATTCTTTTTCTTTCCAAAGGGTAACAACCCCTTGATTGTTCCCGGAAATGAGTATATTTCCGTCAGGGGATAATGCAAGTGAGCTGATATAACCTAAAATACCTGCTGTTTCATCAACTAGTGTTCCAAGATATTTACGGTTTCGTATATCCCATATTTCAATAGTTCCCCAAAAGCCACCTCCAGCAACATACAAATATCTATTATCTGGGCTGACAACTAACGACGTAACTCCACCACCTTTTAATTGATTTAAAATATATACTTGCTTCTTATCTCTTAGGTTCCACAGTCTAATCGTGCCATCGAGTGGGCCTCCTCCCGAGATGATGATCTCTTCTTTTGTTAAGTAAGCAATAGCATCTACACTGCCAGTATGCCCCATGTCAAAAAATCTACCGATATACGGAATATAATACAAAAAACTTTTCTTACCCAACGTACCAACCAAAGATCCTCTATGCAAATCCCAAATTTTAAGAGTTCGATCCTCACTTCCCGATATAACAAATTTACTGTCTGGAGTGATAGATAAGGCTTTTACCACACTTGTATGGCCGGTCATTATTTTTTCAAGTTTAAAATCCGGTAAACCCCACATTTCTATGTTTCCATCTTCGCAACCAGCAAGAAGGTGCTTCGCATCGGGAGTTGACACAACAGAATATACCATTGATGGCAATTCCAAAGTTTTTACAATTTTACTTGAGTCTATCCCCCATGCATGGATTCTGTTAAAACCAGCTGTGATGATAAATCTCTCATCCGGTGTCACAGCGAGCGCTTTTATCATCCCAAAGAAGGAACCTGACAACGATTTTCTCACCGACTTTTTAAGTGCCCTCTCTTTAATCCATTTAGCTATTTCTAAGTTTCCATGCCCATCAAGGATTATAATTGAATCACCTTGGCTTGCTGTTAATATGGGGACATACGAATTTTGAAATTGGATAATTTTTTTAATTAAATTTCCGTCCCTAATTTCCCACACAGTAATCGTACCATCTGCACTTCCGGATATAATAAAATCCGTATTAGGGATAACCGCTAAGGAAACAATACCTGTTTGGCTCTTAAGGATTCTGAGAAGCTTGCCACTACTCAACTGCCAAACTCTAATTGTCTTGTCTAAACTACCCGATATTAGATATCGACCGTCTGGACTCACGACTATTCCAGTGACGGTATCTGTATGTCCTGGGTCAAAATATTTTCCTATAAATGGTATGGAAGATAACAAATTTCTCCTCAAAGCCATTATTCTTTTTCCATCCTTAACTCGCCAGAGGATAATGGAGCCATCTGCGTTTCCAGAGATGATCAGATTGCTGTCTGAGTAAAAAGCTAATGTAGTGACACCAGATTTTGTATGGAGAGTTCGAACAAGTTCACCGCTTTCTATCCGCCATATTTTGATGGTTTTGTCCAAACTTCCTGATACCAAATACTCACCACCAGGAGTAATAACGAGTGAACTCACCTCATCTTCATGTCCATCCAATGAGGTAATAAGTTTCCCACTTTTGAAGTCCCATACTTTTATTGAATTATCTGAAACTCCGCCCCCAGAAACCAAAAGCCAACCGTTTGTATCTACTGCTAACGCTGTCACGCTCCTAAGTGAGGCTTTAAAACTTTTTATTAGTGTCCCGTCGGAAGCCCTCCATATTTTGATTCTCCCATCCAAAATACCTCCCCCAGTTACAATGTATTCACCATCGGGAGTTGCCGTTGCAGTAGCAATCTGACCCAAATGGCCGGTCTGTGGGACAAAAGAAAATTCGTAGGCGTTACTATAGGAAAAATCAACAAAACCCAACAAGAATACTACGAGAACTCTGCTGATTTTTATAAAACTTCTTCCTTGCATCTTTACCTCCTTGCTAATAGTTTTAAATAAATGACAACGCATACCTGGCTGCGCCCATGGAGGGGA
>WFXO01000085.1 GCA_015490555.1 Caldifarciminota bacterium
GGGCACACTATTATAAACGCTCAAGGATTTGATTCGCAAATGGATATCCGCTTTGCCATCCAACGATTTCTGGACTATCTCGTCACCGAGAGAGGCTATTCCCCCCATACGGTAGCCGCCTATGAACACGACCTTTTGCTCCTCGCAGAATACTTGGAAAAACGCCGAAAGACGCTGGATCGGACCGGCGTCAAGGATCTCCTGAACTTCCTAAAAACCTTGGAAAAACGGGGATATGCGGCTCGGACACGGGAACGGGTTCTCTCCGCTCTGCGCTCCTTTTACCGGTACCTCGTGGAAGAAGAGGATTTTGAACAGAACCCAGCAGAACTGCTGGATTCCCCGAAAAAGACACAGAAGTTGCCAGAGGTGTTGAGCGTCGCCGAGGTGATGCAGTTGCTGGAAGCCCCGGACACCGGGACCCCTTTGGGCATCCGCGATCGGGCGATCCTGGAGTTCCTCTATGCCACGGGCGCCCGGGTCTCCGAGATGGTGAATCTCCGCGTTCAAGACCTGGATTGGGAGCGGGGCTTAGTTCGGATCCATGGCAAGGGACGAAAGATCCGTCTCGTCCCTGTTGGGACCGAAGCACGAAAATGGCTTCGGACGTATCTCAAGAAGGTCCGCCCGACCCTGGCCAAGCCGGATAGCGGCGACTTCGTGTTTCTGAATGTGCGCGGGGGTAAACTCTCCCGCGTGGGGTTTTGGAAGATGTTGAAGAAGTACGCCCTGAAAGCGGGGTTAGGACGGCGTGTTTATCCCCACATTTTGCGTCATTCCTTCGCAACCCACCTCTTGAACAATGGGTGTAACCTCCGGATCCTTCAGGGTCTCCTGGGACACGCTTCCATCTCGACCACAGAGGTCTACACCCACCTGTCGTTCCAGCATCTCCAGGAGGTTTTCAAGAAGTACCATCCCCGGGCCTGAGGACACTGGGTGTTAGATCTTTCCGAGGAGCCGTGCCGTTCTCAGAAACTCAGTGTGGCTCCAGGCTAAGATTTTCGGAGGGCCCAGGGTTTGCCCATGGGTCTCTTGTTCTGCACGCCGATGCCACTCCTCCAGGGCCGCGGGGTCCTGCGCATCCTCCGGCCACTGCTCAGGCAAGGGGAAGTCCTGTGCAATCCTCTGGAAGATGGCCTCGGCCCGGTTTCGGTCCCCGAGGAGCAAATAGGCTTGCACGGCCCAGAGCGTTGTAATGACCCAGGGACTCCCACCGAAGTACGTGTCGTGCTCTTTCAATTCAGGGATGACATACCGTCGAAGGCGAACCCCATCCGGAGAAAGATGGGCATACAGGGCTTTGAGAGTATGTTGCAGAATATCCTGAGTGTCCACTGAGGGGAGACCACCGAACCATGTCCAGATCAATAGGACGGCCGCATCGAGGCCGATCGGCGGGCCTTCCCCTTGAGGTTTTCTCATTTTTCGGAGGATCCCTTGATAGACGAACTGTTCTCTCAACCATCCCCGAAGTTCCTGGACCGGTTCTCGGAACTCTGGCCAGATTTTGGACACCTCGTTCAGACCAAAAACGATCGCCCCGATCGTTTCCGCATGAACCCATGTATCATGCATTTCCCATAGGTCTGCACAGGGGGTTCGAGAAACATGAATCAATGCCTGTGCCAAAAGTTTCAAGGCCTCACGGCTCTCTGGACGGAGTTCGGGCCAAGCACGGGCCAGCACCGCGAGTGCCAGGCCAGAGCCATCGTACTGACGTTCCAACCAGGGCCCCGGGACCGGCCGAAGATCTGGGAAGTACCGCGCACGCGGATGATGCGCCAGGTCCAGGAAGGACGGATCTCCGGGGGTCAGCGTCAGCAGAGTTTGAAGTTTGGGGATCTCTTGCAAGAGCCAGCGGTCCAGAAACGCGACCGCAGGCTGTCCTAAGTCGTCCCAGTGAAGGTCCTGAAGCACCCAGGTCACAAAGGCATGGTCCCGGATCCAGACCTTATGGTACGGCGGGTAGTCCAGAGAGGCCACAAATCCCCCGCCCGGGGTCTGATGGAGGCGAAGGATCAAGCGATGAGACGGCAGATCCAGGGGATGCATGAAGTTTTCAACAACGGCTACAGGGCACCCATCAGGAAGCCAGTGCTTCCAGTCCCCGGACCAACCGGCGGATGCCTTCCCGGAGATCGGATTCACTGGCAGCGAACGAAAGCCGAAGATGGAACTCGCCGGAGGGACCGAAAAAGGAGCCCGGTAGGATTGAGACATGCTGGTGTTCCAGGACATGGATCGCTACATCCAGCGACTTCTGGGAAATCCGATGGTATCGCGGGAAGACATAAAAGGTCCCCTGAGGGACGTGGGCCGAGAGGAGATCGGTTTTGCGGAACTCTTGAAGCACGAGATCTCTGCGCCGGGCAAAGGTTTGTCGCATTTTTTCGACGGCGTCCTGGGGCCCTAAGAGCGCCTCAATGCCCGCATACTGGACAAACGAGGGGGCACAGGAAACCGTATTGGTCACAAGTTTGACGATGGGTTGCACCAGGTCTTTCGGGACAACGCCGTAGCCCAACCGCCATCCGGTCATCGCAAAGGCCTTGGAGAAGCCGTCAATGAAGAGGATGCGGCCGTCCGGAGTCCAGTATTCAAGGACGGAAACGAACTCCCCTTCAAAGACCAACCGGGAATAGATTTCGTCCGAGATCACATAGAAGTCCTTTTCGCGGGCCAGGTCCAGGATGCGCTCGATGCTTTCCCGGCTCAGGATTGAGCCGGTCGGGTTATGCGGCGAGTTGAGCAAGATGGCCACCGTCCGGGAGGAAATCTTCTGGGTGAGATCCTGGAAGTCTGGCTGGAAGCCGTTTTCTTCGTCCAGACTGTAAGGGACCGGCGTGCCGCCGGCCAGGTGAATGAGAGAGGGGTACGTGAGGTAGCCAGGGTCGGGATAGAGGACTTCGTCGCCTGGGTTCGTAATGGCCATCAGGGCATAGAGGATCATGGGCTTAGCTCCAGGTGTAATGACCACATGGTCGGGGGAGAATCGAACGCCTGTCCGCCGATATTCGTATTCGGAAACCGCCTCACGGAGTTCGGGAAGTCCCTGTGGCATGGTGTAGTGGGTAAGGTCCTTGGCTAAACCTTCCATGGCCTTTTGCTTGATATGGTCGGGCGTGGGGAAATCGGGCTCTCCCAAGACCAGTTGAATCACAGAAAACCCCTGTTCCCGGAGTTTTTGAGCCCGGACGTAAAGATCAAAGGATGAAGCCCCTAAGCCAGCAATGCGTTTAGAGATATGTGTGCTCATGCGGATTATTAAATGGGAACCGCCCGCGGGATGCAAGTAACACGGGCGGTTCCTAAGACCGGGAGGAGGAAGGTTAGGGGAGGATCTCGACTCTCAGCACACCCCCGCCCCGTTTTTCCGGTAAGACGCCAAAGATCCAGACCGGTCCCGGCTGCAAGGCACGAAACTGGCCGTCTCCCAAGATCTCCACCTGGTCTGCCGGGAAGACACGGAATTGAAGTGGAGCCGGTGAGTCCGAGAGAATGCGGAAGGTCTCCCCGACATGGACTTCCCGGGGCTCGACCTGGAGGGCAATCGCCTTACCGACGATCAGGGGTACGGCGGCGATGGGACGGCGGCCGATCTTTGCGATCAACAGACCGACACCGGTCCGGCGGGCCAGGATCTCGATCTCCGGCCGATCTGGGGGCCCCAGGATCTTGGCCAGGACCTTCGGACGGACTTCCCAGTGGAGTTTTGGGACCAACCGTCGGAGCCGCGGCGGCAAATTCTGTGCCCGGAGCCGGACCGTCGTGGATTCCCGGGGACGCAGGTGGAGCCGGCGTGGTTCAATCTCGACACGCGGAAGCCGTTCCTCCTCTGCGATGACGACCGGCACCCGGGCCATCCCGGTCCGACCATCCGATGTCCGCATATAGACCCACAACATTCCTCGTCCCGGCTGAGGCCCCGCAATAAATTGGCCTTCGGTAACCTGGCCCAGGTCCGGTGGGTCCAGGAAAAATTCCAAAGTTCGGTCTTCCGGTGAGACATGGGGGGTCCAGATCCGGAAGGCGAGGGTCTCTTCCGGGGTCACGGTGAAGGCCCGAGGTTCGATCCGAAGGGGGATTTTTGGGGCACGCGGGGCAAGGACCCGGATCTTTGCCCGGGCCAGGCCCTTCCGGTCTTCGACTTCAGTCCAGGCCACCAGATAGCCTTCACCCGGGACGTCTCCGGCACGAAAAGTCCCCTTCGGATCCACCGTTCCAAGCCATGGCGGGACCACTTTAAAGGACAAGGGGGCAGAGAGTTCCGTACCTTCCAGACTCAACACACGGGCGTGGAATGTCAAGGTGCCACCGGGCCGGATGGTGGCTTCCAGGGGATCTAAGAGGATTCGAAGCCGATCGGCGCGTGGCGAGATCTGAAGTGCCGCATGACCGGCATATTCCCGGCCCTGGTACGAGACGACAGCCCGCAGAACGCCCACGCCCGACTTACGAGCAATGAACCATCCGTTTCGAACGGTACCCAGACGCGGGGGGAGAACCTCAAATCTACTGGGAGACTCCACCGGTTGTGCGACCCCATCGGCTTCGAGTTCTACTTGGATCGGCACACTGTCTCCGGGCGCCAGGGCGATGGTCTGGGGCTGGACCCAGACCCGGACCGTGGCTGTCCAGAGAAAGAAAAAGAACCATGCGTTCATGGGCGACGTGCCTCCTCGGTTTCTAAAATGTAAAACGTCCGTTCCAATCGGGTTTCGAATTGGGCGTCCGGCACACGGACAATGAGCCAGAGGTCGTGGTATCCGGGGGTGATCGGCAGATCGGTGACCGCCAGATAGCCGTTGCCTTTGAGGATGTGATCCTGGACCTGAACGGAGTCGATCCAGATCTCGGCTTCAAAGGGCAACGAGGGGTAGATCGCGGCGATCACCACAAAGTCTTCTGGGAAGAGGACGGCGGATTCTTCAGGACTCAAGAGATCTACGGTCACGGAGGTGGCTTCTAAGGGCTGTTTCCCACGCCCCAAGAAGAGGAAGACGAGGAGGAGCCCAGCCAGAACCGGCACAAGGGCCGGAAGCCAGCGCCAGGAGAACCGCCGTCGGCGGGCATAGACCGTCTGTTGAAGGATGTCGGCGCGAAGGGAAGGCGGAGGGGAGACCCGGGGAGCCTCCATCAAGAGATGCTCTAAGGATTGCACTTCCTCGACATACCGCCGGCAAGATTCACAAATCCGGAGGTGTTCTTGCATCTCCTGACGGGTTGCTTCATCCACCTCTCCCCGGACGTATTCAAAGGCCAGGGCTTGGATTTGTTCGTGGGTCATGGTGTGTCCTCCAGGGCCTTTTTCAGCATTGCTCGTGCCCGATTCAGCCGGGACTTGACCGTCCCCACCGGAATCCCCAAGAGTTCGGAGATCTCCTGAAGGCTCTTCTCGTCGAAGTAGAACAGGAGGAGGACTTCCCGGAAGGGATCTGGCAGTTCCCGGATCTTTTGTCGGAGTTGGAGGTACTCCGGCCGGGCTTCCGGTGGGTCCACCGTCCCGACATCCGTCCGTTCACCATCCAGGGTCTCCCAGGAAATCATGCCTTTGCGATGTCGTGCTTTACGGAGGTAGGAATGGATGTGGTTGAGGGCAATCCGATAGACCCAGGTCTCCACACGGGACTCTTTCCGGAACTTTTTGAGGTTTTTGTAGACTTTCAGAAAGATCTCTTGGGTCAAGTCTTTGGCTTCCTCGTAGTCACCGATCTGCCAGTACACGAGGTTGAAGATGCGGGACTCATTGTGTTTGAGAATCTCGATGAACCACTGGTTGAGGTCTTCGTTCGCCATCACTCGGGGATTGTAAAGGGGGTGAGCCTGGTGTGCCAGGCGGGGATTGGGAAGCACCAGACTCACCCCAAGGGCCATGGGCGGCTATGGCGTGGCGACCACACGGTATACAAAGAACCAGCCGTTGGAGTCATAGGGGTAGTCGTCGGTATTGAGGGTCGCAATCCGGAGCACATCGACCCCGGCATGGTAGACTCCAGGAAGTGCGGGGGTAGTCCAGGTGCCGACAAAGACGCCTTCTTCTGGGAGATAGGTAAATCGGGAACGGTGGTGCATATGCATCGCGTTGTTGTAGTGGAGGTAGACCACAGCCTCTGGCGGATTCGAGACATAGGCCGTCACGGTCACGGGTGTGCCCGGAGCAAATGCGAAAACATCTTCCCGGCTTCGGAGGGACAGGGGATTGGTGACAACCGTATCGTACGTCCCTCCCTGGATCCGCAGGGAATCAATGACGATGGTGGGGTTATCCGAGTGGATCTCCACGTCGGAGATCGCATCCAAGGTCCAGCCTCGATGGGGCGCCGAAGGAGGACCCGTTCGGACGAAGCGGGCATATCGGGTCCCGGTGTCGTGTAAGGGTTTCGTGAGGTGGATGACACTGTCCGGTGGGAATGTATCGTTGGTGACAATGAGGTTCAAGACGCCTGTAATCTCCCGAGTCAGGGTGACATTCGCCGTGTCGTTATGGATGGTGATCTCCACGGTCCGGCTGAGGTCCGTGATTCGGCGCCACCACGCGATCACATATGCGAAGGTATCACTGGGCATCCCCTGGAGTTGGTAAGAGCCCTCATCGGTGGAGTCGCCCTGGTAGATCTCGGTGAACTCGAACCATGGGGCGAAGTCTTCCTGGATCAGGGTCTGGATGATGTCCTCGTCGCTGACTGTGATGGCGCCCTCTTTTGTACAACCGGTGAGGGCCAGAATTCCGGCCCCGATGAGGATGGCCATCTGGATTCCGAAGAGTTTTTGCTTCATGGCGTTGCCTCCTTTTTCTAATGGGATTAGACGCAGGAGGAGGGCCAAAGGTTCCCACTGGGCTCATGTCAAAGAAATGGTGTAATGTCGGGGCTTCGGGAGGATTCAGTTTCCCAGAATCTTGTGCTCGTGCGTGATTTTAGAACTTTTTGAGGGTAATACCATGGCGTTCAAGGGATTTAGGAGGAGAGGATCGCATTTTCCATTGAAAAATCTGGGGGTGACGCTTGACAAAGGGGGTAGTTCCTGCTATATTAATAGCGTGCGAGGGTTGGGGCTCGCACAAAAGACTTGAAGTCAAAGTAAAAACAAAAAGGAGGTAGGCCATGAATAAGATGGAACTCGTCGCAGAGGTCGCTAAGAGGGCGGGTCTCACCAAGAAGCAGGCCGCAGGTGCGGTCGACGCGGTGTTCGGTGCGATCAAGGACGCGCTGAAGGCTGGGAAGTCGGTCCGACTGATCGGGTTTGGGACCTTTACGGTCCGGCAGAGAGCGGCCCGGAAGGGTCGGAATCCTCGGACACGGGAAGTCATCAACATCCCGGCCCGGAAGGTTCCGGTGTTCCGTGCGTCCAACCAGCTGAAGGATCTCGTGAAGTAATTCGGACAGAGACCCCAACAAAAACACCCCGGCTTCGCGCCGGGGTGTTTTTGTATTCGGGGATTGAAAAAAAATCCCGGAGATTTCCGGGATGAAGGAAAAAGAAAGGTGGCATGATTCTGGACGAGTGAGGGATATTCTCCGTAGAAAGGAGGTGATTCAGCCGCACGTTCCCGTACGGCTACCTTGTTACGACTTCGCCCCAGTCACCGAGTTCACCCTCAACGACCTCCCTCCCCGACGAGTCGGGGTTGGGCGGGCCGTCTTCGGGTGCCCCCGGCTCCCATGGCGTGACGGGCGGTGTGTACAAGGCCCGGGAA
>WFXO01000086.1 GCA_015490555.1 Caldifarciminota bacterium
AGATGTGTATAAGAGACAGGTGCAACCTCCGCCCTTGGTTTCTTTATTTATGCACTCCATCCTCCCAAAGTCCAGCCCTGACACCACTCTCCAACCTGTGTGCCACCACCCTTGTCCACACAAAGGATTGGGGCTTCCGTCGTTCCCTCTCCGACTGTAGAAAGAATCCAGAATGGTCATCGCGGCTAAAGCCGCTCCTACAATGGGCTTCTGATCCTTGCGATTTCCTCCACAACGCACAGCCCCTCCCCAGTCTGGGCCAACCTTACACAACATACAGCCCTCCCCTGGTCAGGGTGAACTTCCCACGTATAGCCCCTCCCTGGTCAGGGAGGGGTTTGGGGAGAGTCGTCTGAGCGCCGCCTGAGCGGCGATTCGATTGGTCGCCCTTTTCCCATGGCTCACCCTATAAACGATCCCCTTTTCGTAAAGATTTTTGATGAGCCAATTCCATCGTTTGACACCTCTGATGGGCTCCCGAATAATATGGCGTTCTGGCCAACAAAGGTCGTGAAATTCCATGAGAAAACGATTGCTTATTATTGGTTTAGACGCGATGTCTCCGGACCTGGCCTTTGATCGCTGGGCGTCGGAACTCCCCACCCTCCACCGTCTCCGCACCCACGGGATTTGGGGCCTTTTAGAGAGTACCCTGCCTCCCATCACGGTCCCTGCCTGGGCGACCATGGTTACCTCGCAAGACCCAGGGACCTTAGGGATCTATGGGTTTCGCAACCGGAAGGACCACACCTATCATCGGATGGAACTGGTGAGTTCTCATTGGCTTCGGGAGAAGACGGTCTGGGACTACCTCGGCCTGTCAGGCAAGACCTCCATCGTCATCGGGGTTCCCCCGTCCTATCCCCCTCGCTCCATCCACGGGGCCATGATCTCGTGCCTCCTGACTCCCAGTGCCGAACGAGACTACACCTTCCCCAAATCCCTGAAACCACTCATTGAGAAGAAATTCGGCACGTACCTCTTCGATGTTCCCAATTTTCAGACACACAAAAAGTCCTGGCTCTTGGATCAGATTTATCGGTTAGGCGAGCAGCGGTTCGAGATCGTCAAGTGGCTGATCCAGACCCAGGATTGGGACTTCTTCATGTTTGTGGACATGGGAATCGACCGAATGCAACACGGCTTCTGGGGATTTATGGACCCGGAGCACCCGCAGTACGAGCCTGGTAACCCTTACGAAAATGCCGTCCGTTCCTACTATCGCTTCGTAGATCAGAAATTGGAGGAACTGCTGGATCTCCTTGAAAACCTGGAGGACCCAGTGGACCTCATGATTGTTTCAGACCATGGTGCCCAGCGGATGAAGGGCGGGTTTGCCATCTATGAGTGGCTGATCCAGGAAGGATACCTTCGGCTCCATACCCACCCCCAGGGAATCACAAGACTGACGCCGGAAATGATCGACTGGCAACACACGATCGCCTGGAGTGAAGGAGGCTACTATGCCCGGATCTTTTTGAATGTCAAAGGCAGGGAGCCTCAAGGGACGGTGGACCCCCGAGACTACGAAAAGATCCGGGACGAACTCACGGCGAAGTTCCTGGACCTGACCGACGAAGAGGGCCGGCCGTTTCCGACCGATGTGTATCGGCCAGAAGAAATCTACCATGCGGTTCGGAACGTCGCACCGGATCTGATGGTCTTTTTTGGGGATTTGGCATGGCGTGCGATTGGCAGTGTCGGGTACGGCCAGGTTTGGGTCCCCGAGAACGATACCGGACCGGATGATGCGAATCATGCCCGGCATGGGGTGTTCGTGATGTACGGCCCCAGTGTCCGTCCCCGTCCTGAACCTTTGAAAGACCTTATCATATACGACATCGGGGCCACGGTCCTGGCATACTTTGGGATCGAGCCCACAAACCCCTTAAGAGGTAAACCCATACCATACGGAGGAGGTTAAATCCATGGCAAAAGAAAGACAGGGCTTCACGGTTTGGTTCTCCGGGCTGCCGAGTTCCGGCAAGACAACGCTGGCGAGGATGTTAGAACAGGCTCTGAAACAGCGGGGGTACAAAGTGGAGGTTCTGGACGGAGACATTGTACGACAGTATTTCTCCAAGGGATTGGGGTTTTCACGGGAAGATCGGATTGAGAACCTGCGACGGATTGCGTATGTGGCGCATTTGCTTTCCCGCAATGGGGTGGTCGCCATCACGGCGGCGGTCTCCCCGTATCAGGAGGCGCGCGACCGGGCCCGAGAGATGAACGAACGGTTTGTGGAAGTGTATGTCAAGTGTCCGGTCGAGGTCTGCATCGAGCGAGACGTCAAGGGCTTATACAAAAAAGCCCTTAAAGGGGAAATTCAGAATTTCACGGGAATTTCGGACCCATTTGAGGAGCCGGTGAACCCGGAAGTGATCTGTGAAACCGACAAAGAGACCCCTGAGGAATCCTTACAAAAGATCCTAAAGACGCTGGAGAATCTGGGGTTTATTGAGCGGGAAGAGGGCGAAGAGAACGCCTATAGCGAGGAAGAGGAAGCGGTCGTTCGGAAACGGTTGGAGGACCTGGGGTATCTGTGATGCATCACCGGGCCCAGGATCGCCGTGTCTTCATTCTGGCCCTGGATGGAGTTCCTTTTTCCCTTCTCCAGACGGCCTTTGAACACGGGCACTGCCCCACCTTATGTCAGACATTTCAACAGCAGGGGACATTCCGGGAGATCCATTCGGTCATCCCACCACTCTCTACGGTCGCCTGGTCCAGTTTCCTCACGGGCAAGAATCCAGGAAAACATGGAATTTTTGGTTTTGTGGATCGGACCCTGAATCCGTTACAGACGTTCATCCCGACCGGCCGACATCTTAAGGCCCCGACCCTCTTCGAACGCCTTTCCGATGCGGGGAAGCGGGCCATAACGATGAATGTCCCCGGGACCACCCCACCCCGCCCCATTCAGGGGGTCTGGATTGCCGACTTCCTGACCGTTTCCCTGGAGAAGGCGGTGTATCCAAAAGACCTTGTGCCGGATCTCAAGAGCCTGGACTATCGAATCGATGTCAACCCCTTGTTAGCAAAGGAGAATCCAGGGCAGTTTCTTCAGGATCTCAGAGAGGCGGTGGATCGGAGAGTGGAGACCGCCCTCTGGTTGATGGAGAAGTATTTGCCGGATTGGGACCTCTTCATGTTACACATCATGGAGACCGACCGGTTCCTACACTTTTTCTGGGATCTGCAAACGGAGCCAACGGATGCGCAGAGGTTCTGGTCATTTTTTGATTTCCTCGATCAGACGATCGCACGGGTCCTTCAACGTCTTCCTGAAAATGCCATCCTGGTGAGCCTGTCTGACCACGGGTTTGGACCAGTCAAAAAAGAAGTCTATGTGAACACCTGGCTTCGAGAGCAAGGGTGGCTCCGGTTCGTTCAGGATCCGCCGAAAGGGCTGGAGGATTTAGACAGTCGAAGTAAGGCATATAGCCTGATTCCAGGGCGTTTTTATGTCAATCTCCTG
Source organism: Caldifarciminota bacterium (assembly GCA_015490555.1). Classification (GTDB taxonomy): domain Bacteria; phylum Hydrothermota; class Hydrothermia; order WGAB01; family WGAB01; genus S141-55. Next base: position 3,479 of record WFXO01000086.1, read on the forward strand.
GGGCGAGAGGCCTTGGGGTCCGTACTCCCAGAGGACTATGAACCATGGCGAACACGCCTTTCTGAAGCCTTGCTTCATCTTAAAGACCCCGACACCGGGGCTCCCATCGTTCGGAGGGTCTATCGCCGAGAAGAACTCTACCACGGTCCCTTTGTTCAAGGGGCCCCTGACCTTGTGGCCCTCCCGGAGTCTGGCTATGACTTCAAGGGGACGCTCCGGGATGTCCCCTTGTTCCAGACGCCCTCCATGTCCGGGATGCATACCGTGGAGGACGCCTATCTCTTCTTCCAAGGGGTAGAGATCCCCCAGGATGTCAACATCACGCTCTACGATGTCACGGCCACGGTCTTCGATCTCCTCGGTGTTCCCGTCCCCCAGGATTTAGACGGCCGATCCCTTCTGGAGGTGGCCCATGGAATTTGATTTTGATGTCATGGTCTTAGGATTGGGGCCCGTCGGACTGGTCACCGCCGTGGGCTTTGCAGAGTTGGGACATCGGGTGTTAGGGGTGGACATCCAGGTCGAGAAGGTCAACGCGTTGAAACAGGGGAAAGTTCCTTTTTATGAACCCGGGGTAGAACCGGCGTTACAAAAACACCTCCGGGAACATCGGATCGCGTTCGATCACGATGCGGCGCCGTGGATCCCCCGAGCCGAGGTGATCTTTGTGTGTGTCGGCACCCCAACCAAGCCGAGTGGCGAGGCGGACCTTTCCGCGGTTCGATCGGTCGTGGAAGAGGTTCGGCGACATGCCCATGGCTATACCCTGGTGGTAGAGAAAAGCACGGTCCCGGTGTTAACAGCCCGATGGATGGAACAGGAGTTCCAAAAGGTTGCGGATCACGACATTGAAGTCGCATCGAATCCAGAATTCCTTCGGGAAGGCTCGGCACTCCATGATTTTCTGCATCCTGACCGGATTGTCCTTGGGGTGCGGTCCTCCCGAGCGGAGCACATCCTCAGAAACCTCTATCGGGGGATTGAAACTGAGTTTCTGGTGACGGACATTGAGACGGCCGAGATCATCAAGCACGCCTCGAACGCGTTCTTGGCGATGAAGATCTCTTTCATCAACATGATCGCAGATCTGTGTGAGAAGACCGATGCTGATGTGGTGGATGTGGCGCGAGGAATGGGGTTGGACCCACGGATCGGCCCCTCTTTCCTGCGAGCGGGCCTTGGCTTTGGAGGTTCCTGTTTTCCCAAGGACATCCGTGCGTTCCAGCACATCGGTCAAACCCTCCAACTGGACTTTGAACTGCTCACCTCCATCCTCCGGATCAACGAACAACGCATCCACCGGTTCGTCCAGCACTTCGAGGAGGTTTTGGGGGATCTGAAGGGCCGAACCCTGGCCCTCTTAGGGCTTTCCTTTAAGCCGAACACCGACGACATTCGAGAAGCCCCGAGTCTGAAAGTCATCCAGGCCTTGCGCGCGCGGGGCGCACGACTTCATCTCCACGACCCCGTCGCCATCCCCAACGTCCAAAAACTCTTCCCAGAATCGCCACCAGACTTGATCTATTTTGAGGACCCTTATGAAGCGATTCGGGATGCCGACGGGCTGGGTATCATCACTGAATGGGACCTCTATCAGACCTTGGACCTACCCAGAGTTAAATCCCTTCTCAAAAGACCTGTGGTAGTGGATGGACGCAACATCTTTGATCCGGAAACCATGCTGAATTTAGGGTTTGTTTATCGAGGAATGGGGAGAGGACGATGGCTCCGAAAAAAGTCTTGATCGCGGGGGGAGCCGGGTTCATCGGCTCCCACCTGACCGAGCGGTTCCTCGAAGAAGGCTTCGAGGTCCACGTCGTCGACAATATGATCACCGGGAACCCCGAAAACCTTGCATCGGTGGAACACCACCCTCATCTGACGGTAATCCCATCGGATGTAGAGGAATTTCGTCCGCCAAGCCCTGAGTATGCATACATCCTGCATCTGGCATCACCCGCAAGTCCGGTGGACTTCCAGGCCCTGGCCTACGAGATCACCCGATGTAACTCCATCGGCACCTATCGGCTCCTGGACCTTGCGAAACAGTGTGGTGCGGTTTTCCTCTTTGCTTCCTCTTCAGAGGTCTACGGAGACCCGCAGGTACATCCCCAGACGGAAGAAAGCATCGGCTGTGTGAACCCCGTGGGCCCTCGGGGCCCGTATGACGAGGGGAAACGTTTCGGGGAAACCATTACCATGACCTATCATCGGAAGTTTGGAGTCGACGTGCGCATTGCGCGAATTTTCAATACTTATGGACCGCGGATGCGGCCCCATGACGGCCGGGTGATCCCCAGTTTTCTGACCGCCCTCTTGCAGAACCAGCCGTTACCGATCCACGGTGATGGCCAACAAACCCGAAGTTTTTGCTTTGTTACCGACCTGGTCGAGGCCCTCTATCGGCTTGCGACCACCCCGGGCCTGGCAGGAGAAATCGTGAACCTTGGGAATCCTGAGGAGGTCACAATCCTGGAGTTGGCGGAACGACTTCAAAAAGTGTCTGGCCGAAAGGTAGGGGTCAAGCACCTTCCCCGTCCCCAGGACGATCCAAGCCGCCGTCGTCCGGATATTACCAAGGCCCAGAAATTGTTGCATTGGTCCCCGCGTGTTCCGTTGGAGGTAGGGCTTCGAAAGACCTGGGAGTGGGCAAAACAGCACTACCCTCCAGAGATCCCTCCAACCCTTGAAACTCAAAGGAAAAGCCCCCAAGATTAAGCCATGGTGCAAGATCGGATTACGGAACATCTTGAGGCCCTCGTGGCGATGCGGACCACCGGGGACCGTCCGGAAGAACTCCATCAGGCGGTCGAGTATGTAGCCGAGACTCTCCAGGGACTGCAGATCCACAAGTACGAAAAGGACGGCAAACCTTCCATCGTGGTCACCTTCCAGGAAACCCAGATTCCCAAGGTGATCTTTGTGGGTCATCTGGATGTGGTGCCGGCCGACGACGCGCAATTCCAACCCCGAATCGAGGGAACGAAACTTTATGGTCGAGGGGCCCTGGATATGAAGGGGCCGGACGCCGTGCTCCTCACCCTTTTTGAGCATCTCCGGGACCAGGGATCCCAGCCGCCCATCGGCCTCATGCTGACCACGGATGAGGAATCGGGCGGGGAGGCCGGCGTTGGGTACCTCCTCCGAGAGGCCCACTGGCGGACCGAATTCGCGGTCATTCCCGATGGAGGCATCGGCTTTACCCTGATTACCGACGGCAAAGGGGTCCTCCATCTTAAGTTCCACGCAAAAGGGGTGCCCACCCATGGGTCGACCCCATGGCGTGGGGTCAACCCGATCGACCAACTCCTGGAACTTTATCACCATCTGAAGGCACGAGTTCCCCAGGAGCCCTGCGGGGACCCGGAACACTGGCACCGGACTGTGAACCTGGGAAAACTCTGTGGAGGCGATGCGCCCAATCGAGTGCCTGAAGAGGCAGAGATGTTCCTGGACTTCCGATTCCCTGCTCCCTATACGCCGGAAGAGATCTGGGCAGAAGTCCGGGAGGTCTTGGCTCGGTACCCCGGGATCACCGTGGAGGAACTGGCGCGTGGCGAGCCCGTGCATACGGACCTCGATCATCCCTATCTCCAACTCTTCCGCCAGGCCGCCGAAGAAGTCCTGGCGCGTCCGGTCAAACTCGGGAAAGAGCACGGTGCCACAGATGGCCGATTCTTCGCCGAACTCGGGATCCCCGTCATCGTCATCTATCCGATCGGGGACGACATCCACGGCAAAAACGAGTGGGTAGACCTCCCCTCCCTGAAAACCCTCTATCGCATCTTTGAAGGCTTTGTCCAACGCTTGGAGTCGTAATGCCGATCCTTTGGGTCTGGTGGATCTTCTCTACAACGCCTCTCCTGGATTCCCTGACACTTCAATCGCTTCAAGAAGCCCTGGACGCACAAACCCTGACGCTTGAAGACCTTCAGTTTGAAAAGCGGTGGCCCGAACCGGATTCCTTCCGATTGCCGATCGTTGATTCGTTTTTGGACGATCCCCTGGGACTTGTCTCTTACCTGGAGACGTCGGAGGCAAAAGTTCAGGAAAACTGGGATTCTCCATCACAACTTTTATCTTTTATGGCCAAACAGGTCTTTCCAGACTTCCCGCCGGTCGCATCTTCAAGGGCTGAGCTGGCTCCTCTCCCCTCCTTAGTCCTCGATCTGCTCCAGGCCGTGGTTCACGCACAACAGGTCTGTAGGGAGGCCTTTCAAGCATTCATCCCCGGCCAACTCGACAGTCTTTTGTATGAGATCTACAGTCTTTGGTCAGATGAAGACGATAGCACAGACGACACCTTGGACGGGAAACTGCTTCGGGATTTCGGCCGGCCGCCGGATACCACCTGGGAAATCAAAACCCCGCAGTTACTCCGCTGGACCCGGAAGGTCAACTGGCCGATTCTGTGGACGGCTGGGATTGCGTTGATGGCCAAAGTCGAGGCCGTTTTCCAAGTTCTGGATACCCTTACTGCCACTCCTGATTCCTCTTTTACGGTCTCTTACCAGGGCCTCCAGGCCCGGATCCTGGGACCGGAAGATGACCAGGTGGTCGCTGACTCCTATGCAGTGATCATCGACTTCGGGGGAAATGACTTCTACGAGGGTCGAATCGC
>WFXO01000087.1 GCA_015490555.1 Caldifarciminota bacterium
ACCTTATCTCGGTTGTGATGAAATCGGACATTACCGAAGAAGTGGTGCGGCTGGAAAGTCATATCCAGCGTTTTCGAGAGACCCTCCGTGCGCAACCACCGATCGGGAAACGGTTAGAGTTCCTTGCTCAAGAGATGCATCGAGAAGCCACTACGATCTCTCAAAAGAGCACTACCCCAGAGATCATCGATCTAACGATCCGGATTCGAGAGGAGATCGAAAAAATCAAAGAACAGTTGAGGAATGTCGAATGAAGCACCGTCCATTTCTCATTGTGATTTCCGCTGCCTCGGGGACGGGCAAGACCACAGTGATCCGCCGTGTCTTAGAACGGTCTCCGGAGTTGGTGTATTCCGTCTCTGCCACTACCCGCCCCAAACGTCCCAATGAGGTGGACGGTAAAAGTTATCACTTCCTGAGTCGGGAAGAATTTGAAAGGAAGATCCGAGAAGGCTATTTTGTAGAATGGGCAGAGATTTATGGGGATTATTACGGAACGCCGAAGCCCTTTCTGGTGGAATCTCTGCGGGCCGGGAAAGAGGTCATTTTAGACTTAGATGTCCATGGGAAACGGGCATTAGAGCAGCAATTTCCCGGTCAGGTTGTGAGTATTTTTCTCATCCCGCCGGACCTGGAGACGCTCAAGGCCCGCCTGATGGAGCGCCGTGCAGATCCGCCTGAAAAACTCAAAATCCGGTTGGAACTCGCTCGTACCGAGATCCAAAATGCCCACGAATACCAATACATCGTGGTCAACGACGAAGTCGAAGCGGCTGTTCAGCGGATTTTGACCATTATCGAGGCGGAACGGATGCGCGCTCCACGTGTCATCCACCCGCTTCTCCCCGACCTTGAAAACTCTGGCTCTCTTGAATAAAATTACCACGCCAACGCCAGGGTAGCTCAGTTGGTAGAGCACGGGACTGAAAATCCCGGTGTCGGCGGTTCGATTCCGTCCCCTGGCACTTTTTCTATCAAGGAGGTTATCATCCATCGCTCAGAGGGAAACCTACGATCCGTATCCATTCCCATTCTTTCCTCATTGGATTTTCTGTGGTTTTTCCCCAACTTTCAAACCCTAAGGGAGGTTCCAGATGCTGCTCCTTTTGTGGGTTCTCCAGATGTGGACGTTTGAGGGCATCACTCCTCCCCTTCAGGAGAAGATGGCCCGGAGTAAACCCCAAGACCTTATCCCCGTCAATCTGGTCCTTCACGAACAACTGGACTATCAGGCCCTTGTCCAAGAGGCGAAACAAAACCACCTGAACCGCAAAGAACGTCGACAGTTTGTGATCGAAACAGCCCGTGTATTCAACCAGGAACACCAACGTGAGATCCTGGAATTTTTAAAACAAGCGAAGAACCGGGGAGATGTTGGGCGTATCCACCCCTTCTTATTGGTGAACGCCATTCATTTCGAAGCGACCCCACAAGTCATCCAGGAACTCTATCAGCGATTCCGAGGTCACATCCGGAGTTTGGACTATGACGAGCCCGGCCCCCAGGGTTCGGTGCTGGATCTGCCCCCTCAAAAGGTGCGTCAAAAATCCCACAGCGCCCCTCCTGCCCTTCAAAGCAAAGAATTTCAGCCTTCTGTACCAGATCAAGTTGCCTGGGGCGTAGAGCGGATTCGAGCCCCTGAACTCTGGGATCTGGGCATCACAGGTCAAGGGGTCATCCTGGCTAATATCGACACCGGGACAAACTATGATCACATGGACCTCATCGACCATATCTGGGTGAACCCCGGGGAGGACCTGGATGGGGACGGTGTGGTCATGGATCCGGACGATCTGAACGGCGTCGACGATGACGGCAACGGCTATGTCGATGACCTGATCGGGTGGGACTTTGTAGACCAAGACCATGACCCCATGGACGAGGACGGACATGGGTCCCATACAGCCGGGATTATGGCCGGCGATGGGACGGCCGGGCTCAAAACGGGGGTGGCTCCCGACGCCCAGTTAATGGTCATTCGCGCCGGCTTGCCCGAATCGGTGATGTGGGAAGCCCATGAATACGCCGTCCTCATGGGCGCCGACGTCATCTCCTCCTCCATGTCCCTCAAATTCGGCTGGCACCAACCGGACTATGCGACCTGGCGGCAGATGATGGAAGCCACCCTGGCCGCCGGTGTAATCCGCGCCAATTCCATTGGCAACCAGGGCGACGATCTCGGAACCCACCCCATTCCCTGGAACATCGCCTGCCCAGGGAACGTTCCCCCACCCTGGCTCCATCCGGACCAGACCCTCATTGGAGGGATTGCTGCCGTCATGGGTTGTGGAGCGGTCGATGAAAACGACGTCATCAAATATTATTCGGGCCGAGGGCCTTCGGCATGGGAGGATATCCAGCAGGATTACCCAAACTATCCGTACCCCATCCCCCCGGAATATTGGGACTATCCTTATAACAATGGTGCATCCATGGGACTTTTGAAACCCGATGTGGTCGCCCCTACCGATGTCCCTACCATTTCTGAATCGAATGACGCGGGTTATTACGATTCCTTCGGAGGCACCTCTGCTGCCACCCCACATCTCGGCGGAAGCATGGCGCTTCTCCTTTCTGTTGACCCGGTCTCCATCACCCCCGAGATGCTGGCCCAGGCCCTCATGTTGGGGGCCGTCGACCTTGGGACACCCGGCAAAGACAACCTCTATGGCGCGGGTCGACTCGATCTGGTACAAGCCTATAACGTTCTCTTGACCCTCCTCTCTGATTCTCTGGATCCAAACCCACCCGAATCCTTAACCGCTTACTCGGACTATCTGACCCCTACCTCCATCCTGCTGACCTGGCAGGACCCCACCACATACTTCGGAGGGGACCCCTTAGGGGGCGATCTTGCGGGAATCCAGATCTACGATGCAGACGATTCTACGCTCATTGCAGACGTTCCACCGGGGGTAGAGCAGTTTGAGGTGACGGGCCTCACCGATGGCACATTTTACCGCTTCTATGCCGTGGCTTATACCATATACGACTCCGTATCCCGGCCCACCCAAACAGTCGGATGGTATGCCGGCGGTCATCCGGTCCCTTCTCCGCCCGACTCTCTGGTTGCGTATTCCGATTCCAGCCTCCCGACAGCCATTGTTTTGACCTGGCAAGATCCCACAACCCAACTGGATGGGACTCCACTCGACGACCTGGCAGGGATTCGCATTTATGATGCTATCGCTGATACTCAGATCGCAGAAGTTCCACCTGGGACCGAAACCGATACCGTCAATGGGTTGACACCCGGCGGACTCTACCGATTCTATGTCACTGCCTTCGATAACGAATCCCCTTCGCATGAATCGCCCCCCTCTAACCCGGCCACAATGTTTGCAGGTGGAGCCCCTCTGGGTGACTATCTCATCTGGGACCCCGACCCCAACCACTCCTCCGGACCCGTTATCGACTCGATCCTGAGTTCGATGGATCTCCAAGGGATTTACACCACAACGTTAGATGACTACCTGAATTTCTTGCCCAACTTTTCATCCCTGTGGATCTTCGTAGGGATCTTCAGCGACAACTATATCATTGGAGCTACCTCTCCCGAGGCCCAGGCCATTGAGACATACATCCAAAACGGGGGAAAGGTATACCTGGAAGGCGGGGATGTTTGGTACTACGACCCACAGTATCAAGGTGGGTATAACTTTGGGCCACTTTTCGGGATTCAAGCCGTTTCCGATGGAAGCGGAGACCTTTCCATTGTCCAGGGAGTCTCGGAGAGTTTCACGGAAGGCATGCAATGGTATTACGCGGGGGAGAACAACTGGATTGACCACCTCCTGCCAAGTGATACCAATGCCTTCTCCATTCTGGTCAACCCCATTGCAAACTACACGTGTGGGGTTGCCAACGACGCGGGCACCTATCGCACTGTCGGTCTTTCCTTTGAGATGGGAGGCCTCACCGGGATCGGCAACTGGACATTAGCCGATCTCGTGGCGGGCATCGCAACCTTTTTCGGTCTCCCGGTCTCTGTCCAGGAGAAAGACTTCGCTCGCTCACTCCGGTTTTCTTTTGCGCCGATCTATCCGAACCCCGCGACCGAGCGCATCCAAGTGCGTTTCACCCTGCCTCAAAAAGAGCCCGTGACCCTGGCACTCTATGATCTCCAAGGACGCCGAATTCGACTGATCAAAGACCATGAAGTCATGGAACCGGGTGTCCATACGGTGACATTCCCGACCGAGGGGCTGCGAAACGGTGTCTATTTCATCCAACTGAAAAGTGAAAGTGGGTCCAAAATTCGCAAGTGGGTTCTCACCCGGTAGGCCCGTGAGAAGGCTGAGTCGTATCCTCCAAGTTCTGTGGATTCTACCCTTTTTGATTGTGTTTTGGCAATGTGCACCCCGTCCGAGTGTGCCCACCTATCTTGGCCCACAAGCCCGAGAATACTTCCAAGCACTTCAAAAGCACTGGAAACTTCCCACACCTCTGGACTGGTCCGGTCAGTTCAACGCCACGTTCGGGCCTTGGGGCAACGTGAGCGGTCACTTCCAACTCAAATCGATCCAGGACTCCTTAGAGGTCACCTTACAGGGGCCCTGGGGTCAGCGAGTGATGCGGTGGCCCCTTGAAGACACATTTCAGGCCCTTCCAACCGCAAGAGCGTTGATCCTATACTGGCTTTTGGGAACCGGGAAGACGGATTCTCTGACCATTCAGACCTCGAGGATTCGAGACAGTCTCTTTGTGTTTGAAGGCCTTTACCAAGGCGAACAAATCCAATTGAAGATGGATTCAGCAGGTCGGCCGAGGCAGATCCAAATGCAGGGAGAGCGCTTAGAGATTCGGGCGTATAATGGGCAACAGCCTACACAAATTCACTATGCGATTGGGGGTGGGGTCCTGGATTTGGTAATCCAGGAAACGAAAAACCGAAAACCTTAAGGAAAGGAGGCGTCTATGGTCGTATGGCTCATCTGGGCGGTGCTCATGGGCCAAGGCCCTGGGCCTGGGAGCCCCCCGAGAGGGACGTCCCCACCGGACACGACATTTCAAACGCCGGTGGCGATGACTTTGTCGGGTATCCTCCAGGCTCATGATACCCCCAATGATGCAGGGAAGTCGATCACCTTGACGTGGAAGGTGCCAGAGGATCTCCCCCCGATCAAAGTCACAGAAGTGTATCGTAGTACGAGTCCAGAAGGCCCCTTTGAACTCGTGACCCGGATCCTCAACGGGAGTACCCGGTATATCGATCAGGTGGAAAGGGATCGAACCCCGTACTACTACCGGCTGGTCTTTCTCACCCAAGATCAACGTTCCTATACCACCGAGGTCGTCGGGCCGGTTATGGCCTCTCCTCAGTGGTTCCACACGGGTCGCATCAACATCCTTCTCGGTGTCATCCTGTATGTTGCGTTGCTCCTGTGGTACATCGTGAGAGCAAGGCGTGGGGAACATCTTTTTCTGCGGAAGATTCCCGGGCTGGAAGCCGTGGACGAAGCGATCGGCCGGGCCACCGAGATGGGACGCCCGATTCTCTATGTGCCCGGTCTCTCAACCATTGACGACATTGCAACGATCGCGTCTTTAAACATCCTCTCCCATGTGACGAAAAAGGCGGCGGAATACGAGACCCCCATCATCGTGCCCAACCGGAACCCTGTGGTCTATACCGTCGCACGGGAGGTCATTAAAGAGGCCTACACCACGGTGGGTCGGCCGGACCTGTTTAACCCGGACAACGTCTTCTATGTCACCGACAGTCAGTTTGGGTATGCCGCGGCGGTCTGCGGAATCATGGTCCGGGAAAAGCCAGCGACTAACTTCCTGATGGGGATGTTCTGGGCAGAGTCCCTCTTGCTCGCAGAGACCGGCGCGGCCACTGGAGCCATCCAGATCTCTGGTACAGACGCGATCACCCAGTTGCCCTTCTTCATCGTTGCGTGTGACTATACCCTAATCGGAGAAGAACTCTATGCAGCCTCCGCGTATCTCTCCAAGGAACCCCTCTTGATGGCCACGCTCAAAGGCCAGGACTGGATGAAATTCATTCTCGGAGTCCTCATCACGGTCGGCTCGGTCTTGGGACTCTTCGGCATCCGATGGGTCCACCTTTTCTTACGAGGAGGCTAAGGGATGGCAGCACGGACCATACCGTTAATCATTGTCTTTACCTTCGGCGTATTGATGACCATTCAGTTTTATGTCCCGCACCCCGTTTCCCAAAACCTCTATCGAATGGTTTTGGACTGGATGAACGGGGTGATGGGGATGGCCATCATCCTGGCGGTCGGGAGCCTGCTCAAGCACCACTGGAACAAGATCCGACGTCGTGAGAACTTGGTTTTCTCCACCACGACCATCCTGGGGTTCGTTTTCATGTCCATCCTGGGCTTGTTCTTTGGAATCGAAGAACAGAGTCTCTTCCAGAAGATCTTCCAAAACGTCCAGGTCCCGCTCCAGGCCACCATGTTCTCCCTGCTGGCCTTTTTTATGGCGTCCGCGGCTTACCGGGCCTTCCGCGCGAGGAACCTCGAAGCCACCCTCCTGTTGGTCTCCGCATTTATCTTGATGATCGGGATGATCCCCATCGGTGACTTGCTCACCCCGAAACTTCCCTCCTTCGCCCAATGGGTCCTGAACGTACCGAACATGGCAGCAAAGCGTGGCATTATGATCGGGGTTGGGCTCGGGATGATCTCCACATCCGTGAAGATCATCCTGGGGATCGAACGGAACTGGCTGGGAGGCTAAACCATGAACTTTATTGCGCGATTGGCACGACTCAATCGGCAGACGGTCTATGCCCTCCTGGCCTTGGGCATCGTGATCCCCTTGATCTTCCCCTTACGATTGCCCGAGCGGATTACCCCGCCGGTGAAGGCACTATACGACTACATTGAGAGTTTGCCCGAAGGGAGCACCATCCTGCTCTCCATCGACTACGCACCGGATGTTCTGCCGGAAACCCATCCCATGGCCTATTCGGTCCTCCGCCATGCCTTGCTGAAGAACCTGAAAGTGATTGGGATCTCGTTGAACCCGGCGGGCGTAGGCTTAGGCCTGGAGGTCTTTGAACGCGTGGGGCGGGAACTCAACAAAGAAAACGGCAAAGACTGGGCATATTTGGGCTTCAAACCGAACATTACCGCGACCATCTTGGGACTGGGTGAAGAAATCCGTACGGTCTTCCCCACCGACTACTACGGCACTCCCATCGATTCGCTCCCGATGTTCCAATTTGTTCACAACTACAACGACATCAGCATGGTGGTCTCCTTCGCAGGTTCTTCTATTCCGGAATATTGGATCCGCTACGCCAACGCTCGGTATCACGCCAAGATCGCGGCAGGGGTTACAGGCGTGATGGCTGCAGACTTCTATCCCTATCTGCAAACCGGACAGTTGGTGGGGCTCCTCGCCGGAATGAAAGGCGCCGCCGAATATGAAGTCCTGGTCGAACGATTGATGAAAGAACGGGGATTGAAGCCCCCACCAGTCATCGCAGTGCGCGGGATGGATGCTGTTTCCATCTCCCACCTCGTCATCATTCTTCTCGTATTGATCGGCAACCTGGGCTACTATCTTGGAAAAAGGAGGTCTGCATAATGCATCTCTCCACGGATCCTTGGGTTTGGTTGGCCGCCATTTTGTCTCTGTTCATCTTTTCGTTCCTGTATCGGGACAACCCACTCTACAAATTCGCAGAACATCTACTGGTCGGGGTCTCGGCTGGCTACTACCTTGCGATTTACTGGCATAACAGCATTTATCCGAACATCATCGCTCATCTGCGGGTAGGCGAATACCTCTATCTCTTCCCCCTCTTTCTTGGACTCCTCTACTTCGCCGTGTTCGTGCCGAAGTATGGGTACATGATCCGTTGGCCGATCGCTTTCCTCTTAGGGGCGGGCTCCGGCGTCGCCATCCCGGCCACCTTCCAAGCGAACATTTACAAACAGTTAGAAGGCACCCTGCTGAACCCACCCTCCTCTTATGCTTCTACCCTGGCCTTCACAAATGCAGTCATCATCTTCCTGGGCGTCCTCTTTGTCCTTTCGTACTTCTTCTTTTCCCGTGAGCAAAAGGGTGCGCTCCGGATTTCCAGTCGATTGGGCATTTGGATCTTGATGATCGGATTCGGTGCATCCTTCGGCTATACGGTGATGGCCCGTGTTTCCCTCCTGATCGGTCGGCTGCACTTCCTACTGGGTACCTGGCTCGGCATCCTTCGGTTCTGAAAACGGCCATGTGGTGGGTCCTGGGATTGATCTCAATGCTGAATTTTCCCCTGGATCCTCGCTTGCCAGGCATTCTTTGGCGGCAGGTAGAACGACAGTGGACCCAGGGACACCAGCACTCAGCGTGGATCTGGACCCGGTATGGTTTCCAAAGCCAGCCGGTCCCAGGACCCACCCCATCCCTTTCCGTGACGCCTGAAGCCCTGGGGTATCTCACAGACTCCTCTGATCTCTGGGAGGTGCATGTTTCCCTCCACTTCCGGTACGCGTGGCGGCTTTTGCCGTTTGTATCGATTCAGGGACAGCAAACCCTCTTCACCGTGGGACATCAACCTGCCCTCCCTTATTACGATGTCCTTTACTGGCCCGACTTCCGTCTCTATACCTTTGATCCCAATCCCATCGTTGGGGAGCAGAACCTCTTTGAGGTCCGAACGGATCAAGCGCTTGTACGGCTTCACCTGCCTTCCGGTTTCGTCTTTTTAGGCAAAGACCGGGTACGTTTAGGGCCCGGGTATCGGGGATCGATCCTTCTCTCCGGTTTTGCCCGTCCTCTGACCTACCTTTACAACGCCCACTGGGAGGCCCGGCGTTGGGCCTTTACCGCATTCTATGCTTGGCTCCCGGATACCTTCCCTCACCGCCGTTTCGCTCTTCAACGCGTGGAATTCCAACCCAGGCCATGGCTCTCCCTGGGTGCCACCGAAGGGGTCCTCTTCTCTGCACCAGAAGATCCCCTGAAATACATTAACCCGGTCGATCTTTACTATGTGATTCAGCGCCGCGGCAGAACGAATGACGATAACCTTGTTGCCACCGTAGACGTCAATTGGCGTATTCGGCCCGGCCTCCGCTGGTATGCCGAGTTTTTGGATGATGACGTCATCATCAGCGGAGAGAGTGTCCGTAATCGGAGTCTCTGGGGGTACTTGACCGGCTTCCATTTATCCAAAGGGGAGTACGACGCGCGCTTAGAATTTGCGTGGGTTCGGAAGTGGGCCTATACCCACTATACCCAGCGCAACAGCGTGACCTTCTGGGGCATCCCCCTGGGCCACTGGATGGGCTCCGATGCACGAAACCTTTATGTCGAGGTCTCCAAAACTTCAGACCAACAAGTCATCGCGACCTTTGTGGAGGTTTTAGAGCATGGGGAAGGCCGTTTGAGTATCCCCTTGGAGTCAGACCCCCAGGCTCCCTCCTATCGGAAAACGCCTTCAGGGGTCGTGGATCGCCGGATCTCCCTTGGCCTATACGGACTGAAGAAAAACGCGTTCCGTAAAACTTCTCTGGGTCTCCTTTTCCGGCTTGACCAAATCCGAAACGAGCGGAACATGGAGGGGAGAAACGATCTTCGGCTGACGCTGGTCTTTTGGGGGAGTCTCCCGACCTGGACCGTCCCGCTGCCCTGGTAATCAGGGTTCCGGCACGTCAATCTTTGGCCTGAAACCGTTCGCCGCACTGGCAAGGACTGTGATGGCACTTGGGACAGCCGGAGGCGTAGCGTTCCATCGCCTCGGTCATGTCTACCCCCGCTAAATTTGCAAGGGAGAGGAGCCAGGCTAAGGTATCGGAGAACTCCATCACCAGGCTCTCTCGGTCCTTTTTTCGGAGGGCCTGGGCGAGTTCCCCCACTTCCTCCACGAACCACAAGAAGGTTCCAGTGATCCCTCGGGCTCGGTCCTTTTCGTAATAGGTCTTTCGAATGATTTCCTGCAGGTCCTTGAGGGTCATCTTATCCTACCCTTCCGAGGAACAGCAAAATGAAGTAAAACACAACCACAGCATAGTAGTGGCTATCAATCCGATCGAGGACGCCCCCATGGCTCCCAAGCATGTGGGAGGCGTCTTTGACCCCTGAATACCGTTTCAAGCCGGACTCTACAAGGTCTCCGACTTGAGCGGCAATAGGCAACAAGAGCCCGCTCCAGAGGCGGATCGGGAAATCCAGAAAGGGGACCAACAACGCAAAGGCCAATGCTGCAACATACCCGCCGAAAAACCCTTCCCATGTTTTTTTCGGGCTTAAACGTGGCGCCAGAAAGTGCCGTCCCAGGAGCCGTCCAAAAATAAAGGCAAATGTATCAAACACAATGACAACAAATGCGGGATAGAGGACGTAGATCAAATCCAACTGTCGAAGTCGAAGGGCCATTACTGCAGGGACCGTCAGGTAC
>WFXO01000088.1 GCA_015490555.1 Caldifarciminota bacterium
GGCTTCCTCACCTATTTGGCGAGCCGGGGGGCCGACCTCCTGGCCGAACGGTTAAAAAGCACAAAAGTTCATTTGAACAATTCTTCATTTGTGATCTGGGTCCATTCCACAGATGAACAACGGGAGTGGGAGGAGCATCTGCCGGAGATTGCCGAGGACCTCCGCACCTATTTTGGCAAGGAGATCGAGGTCCAGGTTCAACTTCGGGCCCGTCTCGATGATCCCAGATTCCAAAAACTGAAGGAGACCTTTAAACTGGAGGAGATCAACCATGTTTAAGTTCGCAGAGGCCATGAAAGAGGCCTTGCAACTCCGAAGCAAACTCGGCAAACTTCAAAAACAACTGAAGAAGATTCGAGTGGAAGGGGTGTCCGGTGGAGGGATGGTCAAGGTCATTGCCGACGGCCAACAGAAGATTCTCAAAATTGAGGTCTCAGACGAACTCTGGCAGACCGGGGATCGGAAGTTCCTGGAAAACCTCGTGCTCTCAGCGGTGAACGACGCCCTGGAGAAGTCCCGCCAGGCGGCACAGGAGGAAATGAAAGAACTCTTGGGCATGTTGCCTCCAGGCTTCGATGTGGGTTCCCTCCTCGGTTGATCGCCTGATCCGGGCCCTGAAGAAGTTGCCGGGCATCGGCACCCGCACCGCCGAACGGCTGGTGTTCTTTCTGCTTCGGAACCCCTCGATCATCCAGGAACTGGCCCAAAGCCTGGACCAGGCAGCGAAAGAACTCCGGTTCTGTTCCATCTGTCACGGCATCACGGATACAGACCCCTGTCCGATCTGCCAGGACCCAGGCCGTGCGACCGGGGTCCTCGCCGTGGTCGAACGACCCCAGGATGTCTTTCTCTTTGAGAAACTCGGGATCTTCCGTGGTCGGTATCACGTCCTGGGGGGTGTGCTCTCGCCGGTTGATGGCATCGGGCCCGATCAACTCTTCCTCCGTGACCTCCCGGAACGGGTCCAAAGAGAGCAGATCCAGGAGGTCATCCTGGCCTTGAACCCCACCGTCGAAGGGGATGCCACAGCCCAGTACATCCACGACCTCCTGAAGGATTCCGGGGTCAAGGTCACGCGGATCGCTCGGGGCCTGCCCGCCGGCTCGGACATCTCCTTAACCGATGTGACCACGTTAAAGGAGGCTCTGCTCGGGCGGTCCGAGTGGGAATAACCCCTCCACGCTTCTGGATGTGTTCCCGTTATGGACGAATTTCTACGGGTGGGAACCAGTAGAGGCCGGGCTCCTGAGCCCAGGATTGCCACGGTTGGGCCCACGTCTGGAGGGAGCCCCCCATGAGAAGGGAACTCAGGGGCGTGGAGGGTTTCTGGGTTGTCACCAAACGGATTTCGACGTCCGGCCCTACGTGCGCCATCTCTCGGACCCAATTAATGGCATCCAGCACAGTGCCGATTCGATCCACGAGCCCCAATCCTAAGGCCCGAGCCCCGCTCCAAATGTGGCCCCGGCCGATCGCATCGACCGAATCGACCGGTAACCCACGACCTTCACTCACCCGGTGAATGAAGGTCTCATAGCCCCGCCGGAGTAAGCGATACAGACCCTGCCGTTCCTCTTGTGTGAACGGACGCCATTCGGAAAAGATATCGGCATGGGGATGGCTCTTAATCGTGTCGCTCGTGATCCCGAGTTTCTGTTCGTAAAAGTCTTTCATTACGAGTTTGCCTGCGAGGATGCCGATCGAGCCGGTGATGGTGGTCCGGTCCGCCACAATTTTGGCGCCGGTCGCCGAGATGTAGTAGCCGCCGGAGGCCGCCACGCTGCCCATCGAAACCACCACCGGCTTCTTTTCCATAAGATCCCGGATCGCACGCCACATGAGTTCTGAAGCCAACGCAGAGCCGCCGGGTGAGTTGATCCGAAGGACCACCCCTTTGACGCGCGGATCCCGTTTGAGACGCTCCAGCGCCCGAACCACCGAACTGGAGCCGATGAACTTCCCTCCCACAAGGGGGAGCGGGGAGTTCCCGCTTTCACCGGTTACGATGCCCCCCTCCAGGGTCAACACCACAATCTGGGGCTTCTCGTATGTCCAGACCGGCTCAAGCCGTTGTGACCGGACATATCGGACCCAGGACCAAGGACGCGCCTTCCCCCATTGGCTCCGAAGAAGATCCGGTACATGGTGAGGCGCAAGCACCGTATCGATCAGCCCCCATTTCTGTGCATCCTCGGCCTCGATATACACGAGAGTGTCCATCAGGGATTCTAAGGTCGTGGAATCGATTCTTCGGCCTTTCCGGATTTTTTGCGTCACTTCCTTTAGGAGGTCTTGCAAAAAGGCACCCAGTTGCTCCCGGTCCTCCGGAGACATGGATTTCCGAAGGAACGGCTCAACCGCAGACTTGTACTCGGCGATGCGTTCGAATTCTGCGAACATCCCGAGTTTTTCGAGGAGCCCCGTGAAGTAGAGCCGCCGGATCACCAGGCCCGGGATAAAGACATAGCCTGTCGGGGCCAGGATCACCCGGTCGGCACCGGAGGCCAGGTAGAGATCCTTGAGGCCCAGACCTTCGGCATACAGAACAACCGTCTTCCCAGCTGCACGGGCCTTTTGGAGGGTCGCCCGGAGTTCTTCGGTCTGGCTATAAGAGAGGCCATTTTGAACGACCTGAACATAGATGCCCCGGATTGCCGGCTCTTGGCTCGCCCGTTGGATGGCAAGCAAAAGATCGGTGAAGGCGGGCTCGACGGAAAAGAGTTTGTTTGTCCGGTCTTCGGAGAGCGGGCCCCGCAGTTGGATCTTGAGGTATCGGCGCGTGGGGAGGGCCGATGGATAGCGGTTCTGGACAATGGCCAGGTCCACGATGGTCTCCCGAGATTCCAGGGCTCGGCCCAGCCCGAACCGGAGGTGCCCCAGGGAGAGATCCAGTCCCACGGAGACCTGATCCCAGGTCGACGACTGCCAGCGGGCAGAACCATGGAGCCAGACTCCTCGGGAGAGTTGGACCCCGGCACTGACCCACGCTTCCGGATCGACCGTCCTCCGCCAGACCCCATCCACGGCGAGGAAGAGCAATGAAATGGGATGCAAGGCCAGCCCCAGTCGGACGGTGGCATCGGAATCAAAACGGGTGGTGGTGAGTCCAACCGACCATTTCTGCGTTCGGTAAAGTAAGCCATAGAGGGCATTCCAGGTGTTCTGGGCCGCAGGCCGTTCGAGGCTCATCCCAATCCGAATGCCATTCCGGAGCCGTAAGGACCCTCCGAAAAGCCAGGCGCGATCTCGGGTATAGCCGGTCGCGAAGTGATCCATCAGGTAAACCGCGGTGCCGTCCCAGGCGCGGGTCGTATCCACACTCCCGGAAAAGACCCATCCCGTGACACCGAAAAGGCCCGCCGGATTGATTCGTAAGGCGTTCTCCGGCGAGACCCCCGCCACCGACTGGCCCCCAATGAAGGCAATCAAAAGCCAGAGTCCGGGAATCATTCCTTTGCCTCTTTGAGGAGATAGACCCCGATGAGCACCAGAACCAGGGGCCAGAGTTTGAAGAGGTCCCAGAAGGGGAAGAACTGATCAATCAGGAGGACAATCCCGACCACGATTAAGAGGATCCCGGTATTCCGCTTGACGCGTCGCTGGTGGAGTTCTGCGTTGACCTCGGTAGGTTCAACCGCCTCTTCAGCGGTGCGGGGTTCCTCCGGGATAATGATCCAGGCCACGATGTACGCGGGCAGGCCAATTCCTGCAAAGACGAGGAGAATCGTGATGAGCCGGATCAGAACCGGATCAATCCCCAGATATTCCGCGAGGCCCCCACAGACCCCGGCAACCATCCGATCTTTTCTTGAACGATAGAGCCGATGCTGTGCCATCGGCTAATGTATACAGCGGAGGCTCGCAAAAAACAATCGGTTCCCGTCTTTTCTGAGAAACCCCGGGGTTAGGGTTTAATCCAAACGATCTTAAGGGTTTCCTCCCGCCGATCTTCTCCTGACTGGACCCGCAGGAGGTAGAGTCCTTGTCGGTGGAGGAAGGGGGTCAGGGGGATGACCTGGGTATGGGCCGGCACCTCAAACGCGGCGATGCGTTGTCCTGTGGGCCGATAGAGGCCAAAATGCAGGGGCCTGGAGAAGGGCCGGCTTAGAAGGAGAGCCCCGGCCAAGGGATTCCAACGGAACCCTCTATCGGATGGGACCTGGAGTTGCGACTCAGTAACGGCGGTTGGATTCGATGAGCCAGGGGTTGGGGAGGGATTGTCCTGGAAGTCATTTGAGGGGTTATCGGTATCGTATCCGTTGGGACTCCGTGCCAGGCTATGCCCTGCGGCGACATCCGGGGCGGCGTTGGTAGACCCCATATCATTCCCAGATCCCGATCCATACCACATTTCGTCAACGAGGGTGTAACCCCCTTGGCCATCCGGCATAAAGAGGTGGAGGTCGTCGCCGGTATTATTGAATTGGATGATCCCTTGGTCGAACGCCCCATATGGAACAATGGGAACTCCTGCAGGTGCCGTCCAATAAGTAACAAAGGTGTCCGAGTCGTTGCAGAGAATCAGGAACCCGCCTGGATCGATTTGTGTCCCGTTTGGGATCGTGAAATTCCCTTCGTTGTTATAGGCATACCCTGTATCATCCGTGAAAATCCACAAGGAGAGGTCTACGGGGGAACTTCCGGCGTTGTAGAGCTCGACCCATTCCCCTTCAGGCTCTGCCCCCTGCCCTGTTGCAGGGTCATAGAACACCTCATTGATTTTGACTTGTGGGGTTTGGGCGACGAGAGGAAGGGCGATAAGGAGCCCTCCTGCCCACCATACCATCGAATGTCGCATGGCCAACCTCCTGTCCTCCCGAACTCTAAAGGACGCAGGGATAGTTTTCAAGTCAATGGGGTTCGTGATGCCGAAAGAAATCCCCTAAACCACCCATTGATGCCCTCGAGGCTCCATCCCCACCACGGGACCAGGAGGAGTTCATGCGTGGCGCGGAACCGCATATTCATATTGAGGCCCGCGGCAACAAGCAAAAAGAAATAGGTGCCCAGCGGAAGCATCACCCAGACCCACCGCCTCTCCCGGATGAGCCGCACCCCTCCAATGACCAAGAGAACAAAAAGCAGCGCTTCGACGCCATAGATCCCCGCCATCATCCCCATAAACCAGGGAGGTGTATCCCCAAATTTGCTTTGTAAGATCTCCGAGAGACTCTGGACAAGGCTCCCTCCCCGAAAGAACTTCAAGAAGGCCCATGACTGCTTCGCGGACTCTCTCGGCCCAAGAAGAAGGGTCCGGTACCAGAGATACCCGGGGTTCCAGAATAACTTGAATCCCATCATCCATTTAAAGACGGGGAAAAAGAATTTCTGGGGTACTGACAGTGTCTTCATTTCCTCCCGCAAGACCCTCCAGGTCTTCTCCGGGCTGTCCACGATCTTCCAGAAGGTCGGTTCTGTCCAGCCATATTTGGATTGAAATCTCTGCCAGATTTCCGCCTGGAACTCTTGAGGAACGATGGGCTCCCCATGAAGCCACTTTTGATAGGCCGGGAGATCATAGAAGGCGGTATTGATCTCCACAACAGTGCTCAGCAAAAGACGCCCTGTCACGACATAGTTTCGAATCAGCCAGGGGCTCAATGCCAGGCCATAAAGACATCCTCCCACCAAAATATGTCCAAGGGATCTCCGCCAGGATCGGGCCTTCGCCAGAAGGTATCCCAGACCCCATACCGGCACCAGGATCACGCCGGCAGGCCGAATATAGGTCGCGAGGGCCAAGACCCCAAACGCAACCAGGAGGAAGCGAGGCCCCTGATAAAAGGCGCGAAACAGAAAAAAGAGCGCGATGGCGACCACGACTTCATAGAGGGTTTCCGTCATCAAAAAGGAAGAAAAGATCGCAAATTCTGGCATGACTGCAAGCAGGACACTTCCCCAGAATACGGGCGCCCGGGGAAGAACCTGCCCAAAGGCACGATATGCGAGCACGGGGATCCAAGCCCCAAGCAGGACTTGGATCACCACCGCTCCCAAGGGGTGTGGGCCAAAGATCCGGTAGATCAGTGCCAAAAAGAAGGGATAGCCCGGGGTCCTGAAGACCTCCGGTGCATCCTCAACGGGGAAATCACCGGTAAATGCGTGCTTTTCGTTCAGGTTCAGGGCAAGTTTGTGATAGAGATAGGAATCGGGGGCAAAGATTCGATCTGGGTGAAGGAAAACTGGCAGCGCCCAGAAGAAACGAACTACGACGGCTACAACGAAGATCCAGAGTTCTGGCCTCTTGGGCACTCTCAACACCCGTCGAGTCCTTTTTGGCTGCGGATTCACAAAAGGGGTTCCCCGATCATTTTCCACGTCCACCCTCCTTCAATCTTCAGCGTTCTCTCTGTCAGCCATGATGTGGGATGGTCTTTGCCACGGGGATTTCGTCCCAGTGGGTGGTAAATCGGGGGGAGAGCCGGCGTTGGCGCATTCGCCAGGTCCGCTCGAGGCCCGAAGCCAGCAGTCGGACCGTATCCTGCCCATAATGCCAGTTCAGCCAGTCCATTGCCCGCATCAACTGCCGATGCTTGGCCTCGTCGTACGGCAACGGAAACAGTGACCGGGGATATTCGGATCTCGGGTAAAGATCGGCCAGGACGACCCCCGCCCGCTTATAGCCATAGCCTGGCCGATAGATCTCTTCGAGGATCTCCAGCGCGACTTCCTGGAGAACCAGGGTAGAGTCTGTGGGCTGTGGCAATCGTCGGAAGTCTTCGGCCCGATACTGGGGGACGTCCGGCTTGTGAGGGTTCGTCATGATGAAGACGCCAACGCGGGCAGCGACCGCCTTTTCGGTCCGGAGTTTCTCGGCCACCCGTGCCACAAAGGTCGCCACCGCTTCCCGGACCTTCTCAAATTCGAAGACATCAAAGGGGAACGTTCTCGACGTCCGAAGGCTTTTATGAAGCGGTGGTGCTGTAACCAGGGGATAGCACGGGGTTCCGGAGAGTTCGAGCCAGAGTCGAAGGCCCTGGACGGTCAGGTGCTTTTCTACCCACTCTTTGGGTCGCAGGAGCAGATCATAGGCAGTCTGGATGCCGTGGGCCTTCAGGGTCCGGGCCAACCGGGGTCCGATCCCCCAAATCTCTTCCACGGGAAGCCGGCGAAGGAGGCGTTGTCGAACCGCTGGATCCTCTAAATCCAGGACACCCCGCCACCGGGGGTTGTGTTTGGCCTCTTCAACGGCGACCTTCGCAAGGGTCTTCGTCGGGGCCAGTCCGACCGTGACCGGGATGCCGATCCAACGCCGGATCCGGCGCCGGATCTCCAGGCCTAAGGCCCGCCCACTTTTCCATTCCGCGGAGTCCACCCACAAGAAGACCTCGTCAATCGAGTAGATCTCCATCCAGGGTGAGAACTGGCGGATGACCTCGAACATCCGATGGGACATGTCGGCGTAGAGGGTAAAGTTGGAAGAGAGCGTGATGATGCCATGCTTTTTGAAGATGGGCTCATAAAGATGGGCGGGCGCGCCCATCGGGATGCCCAACTTCTTGGCTTCTCGGGATCGCGCGATCACACACCCATCGTTATTGGAAAGGACCACCACCGGCCTTCCGCGGAGCCACGGCTGAAAGACCCGCTCGCAGGACGCATAAAAGTTGTCGGCGTCGATCAGAACAAACTTAGGTCTTGCGGAACGAGTGGACGACATGAAGCACCACTCCCCAGATTTCGATGCTTTCTTCCCCGATCGTCCGGCGGATGGGCTTGATTTGGGGATCATCGGTTTCGAGCACCAGCGTTTTGCCACGCCTTCGGAGCCGTCGAACCACGAACTCGCCGTCCACGACGGCGATGACGATATCCCCGCTCCTGGGACGCAGGGATCGGTCCACCACCAACAGATCCCCGGGATGGATGCCAGAAGGCTCCAAGCCGGTCCCTTCTGCCCGGAAGAAGAACGTCGCGGAGGGTCGGGGGACCAGGTGATGGTGGAGATCCAACGGCCGTTCCGCAAAGTCCTCGGCCGGGGACGCAAAGCCGAGGAAACGGAGACCGTCTTCCGGTGGTGTGCCCTTCGGCATCCTCACTGTTTTACGGGGCCCGTTCGCGGGTGTCAAGGACCGGGGTTTGCCGACCGAGCCTGCATCGAAAGGCGGCCGGGCCGTAGAATTGAAACATGCTCGGGTCGCGGAAAAAGATCCCCACGGTCCTGGAGTTCTCCGCCGGGGGCGTGGTCTACAGAAAGGGTCCGCAGGGGCTTGAGATCGCCGTCATTCGGGTGGGCGACCGCTATGCGTTGCCCAAGGGATTGATCGAGAAGGGAGAATCGCCAGAACAGGCAGCGGTCCGGGAGGTCCAGGAAGAGACCGGCCTGGAGGTCGAACCTCAGGGGCTCCTGGATAAAATCGACTATTGGTTCGTGTGGCCAGATGAATCCGGCCGGAAGGTCCGCCACCATAAGGTCGTGTATTTCTATCTAATGGCGTGTGTTGGGGGCGACCCTGCCCGCCATGACTTTGAGGTGGATGAAGTCCTCTGGCTGCCGGCCCCAGAGGCCCTGGCGCGGCTCTCCTATAAGACCGAGCGCGCGGTGCTCCAGAAGGCGCTGGATCGGCTGGCCGGCGCGGGATCGGATCCAGCGCCGGGCTCACCCCCGTCTTAAGATCCAGCGGACCACGTCCTGATGGAGGGGCAAGTGCTCAAAGATCGTAAAGTGGTAGGTGACGGCCCCGAAACTCTCCTTGAATTTCACAATGCCCGGTTTTTGGGTCGGGGTACTGCCCAGGTTATATACGTTTAGCCGCAGTTTGGCGGCGTCCCGGATTGACTTGTCGATCAGCGCGTTCATCGGGCGGAGGGGCAACGCTTCCTCTTTGTAGCCGTCCACCCAGGCCAAGGCCATGTTGTGATCTTTCAGGACCAGTAAGCCGGCCACGGCCTCCAACTCATGACGGGCCAGGTAGAACGTCGCGTATCCCTTTGGGACCATCCGTTCGAAGATCTCTCGGAACAGGCGATAGGGATAGATGGGCAACTTGTTCCGCTTCGCAGTTTGAAGATAGAGTTGGTAAAAGACCCTCAGTTCGCTGGGGTCCCGAAGGGTCTCTATTTCGAGGCCCCGGCGTTTGGCCTGTTTCAGGGCCTTCTTGAGGGAGCCGGCATAGCGGTCCTGGACCTCGCCCATGCCTCCCCGAAGATAGACCACATGGGTGACCCACTGGATCGCCTTGAACTTCTTGGCTTCGGAGACGACCGTCCGGTAGTCTACGATCCGGATCCAGTCCAGGGGCGCATAGAGGGCGTCGATGGACACCGTCTGGTTTCGTCGTACCAAAGGGCCTCCGTAGGTGTCATACGGCAGGGAGAAGATCCGCCGAAAGGGAGGCCGACCTTTGATAAAGAGGGGGATCGCAAACGTATCGGTAAACCCAATAAAGACATGGCCTTGAAAGGCCTGGTCGATACACTCCAGCCATTCCACGGTATGGAAGACCGTGGCGTTTGCAGCGCGTCGGAGCGCGGTGCGGTACTCCTGTTTTGCTTCTTCAAAGGGAACGATTCTCAGGTTCATGACTCAACACTCCGTCTTTGAGATAGAGGACTCGATGACAAAACGTTTGGATCCGCCGGTTGTGGCTGACGATGAGGATGGCGGTCCCATGGCGTTCGTTCAGGGCCTGGAACAGGGCCAAGAGCCGTTCCTCGTTCGCAGAATCTAAATTGCCTGTAGGTTCATCGGCCAGGAGGATCGGCGGTTCGTTGGCCAGCGCACGGGCCACCGCAACCCGCTGGTTCTCGCCCCCCGAGAGTTCGGAGGGCCGATGATGCATGCGGTCCTGGAGCCCGACTTCTTCCAGCAAGGCTTCGGCCCGGGCCCGCGCATCCGGGACTCCCTGGAGCATCAACGGCAACATGACGTTTTCCAGGGCCGTGAGTTCCGGAAAGAGGTGGTGGAACTGGAAGACAAAGCCGATGGTCTCGCTCCGGAACCGCGAGAGTTCAGGGTCGTTGAGGTCAAACGGGTTCTGTCCCAGGATCTGGACCTGCCCCTCGGTTGGGCGGTCCAACGTGCCCAGGATATGGAGCAGTGTACTTTTCCCCGCCCCTGAAGGGCCGAAGATCCCGACAATCTCGCCCTGATGAAGGTCGAGGGAGACCCCCTTGAGGACGCGGAGGACCTCCGTTCCACTTTGGAACTCCCGGACAATTCCTCTGGCCTGCAAAACAACTTCGTCACTCATAGCGGATGGCCTCCACGGGATCGAGATTGGCCGCCCGGCGCGCAGGCAACAAGGACGCCAGGACCACCACGACCAGCGCCGAAACCACGATCAGGAAGACATCTCGGGCGCGGATCAAGACCGGCAGATAGTCGATAAAGTAGACTTCCGGTGGGAGTCGGACGAAGCCCGAGTATTGGATGAAGGCGGCGACACCATAGCCCACGAGCAGGCCGAGCAGGATGCCCAAAACCCCGATCACGATCCCTACCCAGAGGAAAATCCGAAGAACCTGTCGCCGGGAAAAGCCCAACGATCGCAAAATCCCAATCTCCCGAGTCTTTTGGGTCACCATGATCGTTAACGTGGCGATGATGGAAAAGGACGCGATCACCACCATGAGGATCAGAACCAGAAACATGGCCAGTTTTTCCAGGCTCAGGGCCGCAAAGAGGCTCCGGTTGAGGTCGGTCCAAGAGAGTACTTGATAGGGATAGCCGAGTTGTTGTTCCAGGTTGGTCGCGAAGGCCTTCGCACGGTAGGGGTCCTGGAGGTCCACCTCGATCCCCAGGATCGAGGATTGCCAGTCGATGAGGTCCTGAACGTCTCGGAGGTTGCCGAGGATCAAGGTGGCGTTATAGTCGTACAGGCCGGCGTCAAAGATCCCTGAGACAACCACTTGTTTGGGCTCCAGGATAGTCCCGAGGGGGGTCTGGACGGCGGAAACAGGAGAGAGGAGTTCCAGGGTATCGCCCGGCATGACGCGGAGTTGGGCGGCCAGGGCGGAGCCCAGGAGCACATGGCCGGGCCGGAGATCAAACTCACCCATGACCACCGATTTCTGGAGTTCCGGCCCTTTGACCCCGCCATCCTGGGGGACACCACGGACCACGGCACCGTCCACATAGTCCTTGGCGCGGACCATCACTTTGGTCAACAAATAAGGGCCTGCGGCCTTGACTTCAGGCATCTTCTGGATCTCGTGGACCAGGGGCTGCCAGTCAGAGATCGGGGCATCGAAGAATCGGTGGACGATGACATGGGGGGTCATCCCCAGGATCCGGGCCTTGAGTTCGTGATGGAACCCGGTCATGACCCCATTCACGACCAGCATGGTCCCGGTCCCGAGGAGCACTCCAAGGATCGAGAAGAGGACCAGGATGGGCAGGGTCCCCTTCCGACTATGGATCAAAAACCGACGGGCCAGAAAAAGTTCTGTTTTGTTCATCGGAAATGGGCCCGGTCCGCGCCCTCAGGATTTGGGGCGAAGTTGAGGAAAGGGGATGACATCGCGGATATTCGGTTGGTCCAAGAGGATCATCAAGAGCCGCTCGATGCCGATTCCGATGCCGCCGGCCGGTGGCATCCCATATTCCAGTGCGGTCAGGAAGTCTTCGTCGATTTCGAGGGGAACCTCCAGGTCACCACTGGCGCGGAGTTGGAGTTGCTCCTCAAATCGCTGGCGCTGGTCCACAGGATCGTTCAGTTCGGAAAAGGCATTGACAAGTTCCATGCCGGCAACATAGAGTTCGTATCGCTCCACTCGGTTTGGCTTTTCTCGGTGTCGTTTGGCCAAAGGGGAAAGGAGCAAGGGGTGATCCAAGACGAACGTCGGCTGAATGAGGGTCTCTCCGACCAACTGATCGAAGAGTTTGTCAATGATTTTGTGGCGCGGGTGGTTAGGATTGACGCCGTGTTTTTGGGCCACAGCCCGCAGGTCATCGTCCGGGAGGTCCAGAGGGTTGGCTCCGACTTTTTCGGTCAAACTCTCGATGAAATCAATGCGTGCAAAAGGGCGGGAGAAATCCAGGGTCTGGCCTCGATAGGTCCCCTTCTCGGAGCCCCAGACCCGGACGGCCAGGGTGTGGAGAAGTTCCTCGACGAGGTCGAGCATGTCCATGTAATCCCAGTAGGCGGCATAGGCTTCGAGGATCGTGAATTCGGGGTAATGCAGGCGGTCGATGCCTTCGTTGCGGAAATCGCGGGAGAACTCAAAAACTCGCTCGAAGCCGCCGACCAGAAGTCGCTTGAGGTAGAGTTCATCGGAGATCCGGAGGTAGAGTTTGGTGTTCAGGGCATGGGAGAAGGTCTCAAAGGGTCGCGCGAAGGCACCCCCGTAAATGGGCTGCAGGATCGGGGTGTCGATCTCGTGAAAGCCATGGTCCAGGAAGAACTGACGGATGTTCTGGAGGATCTGCGAAGCCTGTTTCAGACGTTCCCGGACTTCGGGGTTGGCGATCATATCCAGGTATCGCTGTCGGTACCGAATCTCCGGGTCCTGTAAGCCATGCCACTTCTCGGGCAACGTGCGAAGCCCTTTGGTCAGAATCACAAACTGATGGACCCGGACCGTGATCTCGCCGGTTTTGGTCTTGAAGACCTCCCCTTCGACGCCCAGGATATCGCCCAAGTCCACATACTTTTTGACGAACTTGGTGCTCGCCATGTCGGGCACCGGAGACGCGGTGGTCTTCTTTTCAAAGGCGATTTGGATCTCGCCACTCTCGTCCCGCAGGTGCGCAAAGATGAGGTTGCCGAAGACCCGCTTGGAAATAAGGCGGCCGGCGATTCGGACCGCCTGGCCTTCCAGCGTTTCAAACTGTTCTTTAATCTCGCGGGAGTGGTGGCTCACCGGGAACCGATAGGCATAGGGTTCGATCCCCAGGTTCTGCAGTTCCTCACGCTTCCTCTTGCGAACTTCGTATTCTTCAGGCTGTCGCTCGCTCATCACGGTGCTATTTATACACGAGCGACCTGACGGTGTAAAGGAAACGTCGAAGGTTCGGGGGATTGGGAAAGGGGCTCAGGCCTTGGCCGGGGGAAAGCCGTATCGGCACGGGAAGGCCGGAAACGGGCTTGAGAAGGACAAATTCGATCCGACCGTACCATTCGTACTGTTTGGTGTACGAAAAGTTTGACTTTTCGTACTGTAATCCGCAGATTGTGTTCTCAAGTTAGAACCCGAATCACCTGATGACCAGGGATCGAGGCTACGTTATCGGACCTTCAGGACGCGGATGGTTCGAGACCAGATCTGCCTCTGCTCCAGGCTTTGGGCCTCGAAATGAAGGAAATAGATCCCACTCTGGACCTGCCGCCCTTGTCGGTCTGTGCCGTTCCAGGTCCACTGAGCTTCTCCGGCCGGGACCGTTGAGGCGCCGAAGCCACGGACGACCCGCCCTAAAGCATCATAAACGGTGACCTGAACCCGACTGGGTTCCGGGACTTGATACCGGAGGGTGACTTTTCTACGGAAGGGATTCGGTGTTCCCGCATAGAGGACAAACCGTGGAGGAGGACGGAAGACCGCAGGTTCTTCAATCCCGACGGTGACGTCCAGGACAAAAGTTCCCCAGCCGTTCGTTGCTTCCACGGTGTCCTGCGTGTCCGTCACAAAGACCGTCCAGGTTACAGGCCAGGTTCCGGCGGGAAGGGACAGGGAATCCCCCGGAAGTGCCCAGGTCGTGTCCTGGGTCACCCACAGGGTGTCCAGAACCGTATCCTGAGATGTCGGCACGATCACGTGCAAAAGGTACCAGAGCGGATCGGCATCCACATCTGTGGCGCGGGTCCAGACCCAAGCCACACCGGAATCCGCCGCCAGGGTATCCCCATCCACGGGCAATATCCGAGTGGCCGAGGTGGGTGGATCGTTTACCGGCGTGATCACAACCAAAAGGGTGTCGGCATCGGACGCCCCTTGGGGGTCACTCACCGTGAAAAGGACACGAATGCCGGTAGCATTGTTGTAGTTGGAATCTGCCCAAAACAAAGCAACGTGGGTCACGGGATCCAAGGAAATGTGAAGGCTGTCCTGGAGCCGCGGGTCCTGCAGATGCGGGTTTTTCCCTGGTTGGCGCCTTGCCTTGGCGGAAATGCGCGTATCTGGGATGACGGTGTGCACTTTTTCTCCCTTGATAGAGGGCTCCAGGCGGGGTCCGCCATCCGGCAAAATGGTGAAACTATACGTGAGCATACTATCCTCGCCGTCAGGATCACCGGAGAAGTTATCCAGATCCAGGGTGGCCGAACTATCCTCGTCAAAAATGAGCGTTCCTGAGATGGCGTCGAAGGAGATCCATGGCGTGTCATTCACAGGGGTGATCGTGAGGGTCACGAGGGCTGGATCGGAAAGAAGAGAGCCGTCCGTGGCCTGGTACGTGAAGGTATCCGTGCCGTGGTAGTCGGGGTCCGGCACGTAACTGAAGGAGCCGTCGAGATTCAGGGTGAGATCCCCGTGTGTCGGTCCTGCAACGAGCAACGCCCCCAAAGGATCGCCATCCGGATCACTGTCATTGCCCAGGACCCCGGGGTTCGGCACATTGAGCGGGGTATCCTCTTCCGTGGTGTATCCATCGTCTTGGGCGGATGGAGGGTCTGCCACGGGCAGAATCCGGACCGTGAGAAAATCAAAATCGGAGGCTCCCTCGGGATCGGTAGCGGTGAAACGGACAGAGAGACCGTCCGGATTGTTATAGTTCGGACTCCCCCAGAAGGTCGCCACATGCGTCACGGGGTCGATCGAGATGTTGAGCCCATCCGGCATCCCTGAGAAGCCTGGTACCTGAGCGGGGTCAAGGTCGAGGGCCTTCTGTCTTCCTGTGAAACTCCGGACGTCTTTGTTTGTGTCTTTGGATCCTTGAGGGGAGGTCGCCCATGGGACCCCATCCCGCCTAAACTCGCCGGCTGTGGAAGGGTTGATCTGCCACGACCACGTAAGTTCCGCATCTGGGTTGTCCGGGTCTTCGACGTAATCGTCCAGGTCCAGCGTTGCCGTCTGGTCTTCGTCAAATACCAGTTGCCAGTTGATGGGGGCAAAGGAGACCTGCGGGGCGTCATTCACGGGCAAAATGGTGATGGAAACATCCGCGGTATCGACCATGCCCGTCGTGTCTTCCAGCACGTAGAGGAAGTGGTCCAGGCCGGTGGAATCGGGCGCGGGCACATAGTACACCAGGCCGGAGGAATCCAGTGTCACGGTCCCTTCAGTGCCCGTGGTAATCACGGAAGAGACATAGATGCTGTCGCTATCGGGATCGCTGTCATTGGCAAGCAAATTGAGAAGGGTGTCCTGGTCTTCCTGAATCGTTACGAGGTCCGTCCCGGCGTGGGGCGGAGAGAGGACACGCAGGATGTAGCCCGTATCGGTGATCATAGGTCGAAGTTCCCGTCCTCCTGCGAGATCCGGGAAGAGGGTGGTGCCAAAATCCCCCTGGGGAGAAGCCCCCTGCGGATACCGCAGAATCGCAAATCGCTCACCCCCCGTGGGGGTGTAGGTGCCGGAAAGGAGGACTCGTAAGGTGCCTCCCAGAACCGTCGTAGGCCCCAGAAGGAGTTGGTCGTAATCATTGGAGCCCCCGAGTTCGATCTCCAGGGTCGCGGTTGCGCCCTGGTGATACGTGGGTCCGACGGAGAGGTGCCCAGGAGAGAAGCCCGGGGCCACCGTCGATAAGGAATCTGCGAGGAGGGTGCCCAGCACACTGCCTTCCCCTTCTAACCGTCCCCCACGGAGAGAGAAGGTGTCGTTGGGCACGGAAAGGCTCGTGTTGGACCACACCCGTGTAGCACCTCGGCTCTGGAGTACCTGTCCGTACAGGGTGACCTGTCCATTCCGCACCTCAACGGTTCCAAGATTCTGGAGGGCCATTCCCTGCCATTGGCCACCAGGGACGACCGTCAATCCGCCGTTCACCTCAAAAACCATCTGGCCTCTGTTCAGAAAAATGGGATCGGAGAGCGGGCTGGAGGCCTCGGCCTGGAGAGTCGTATTTGCGCGCAGGAACATTTGGCCGGTGGAATCGTTGATGATTGGAGCCCCGTTCAGAAACAGCGGCCCGGAAGTGGAGTCCCAGGTCACGGTGCCTGCATTCATGAGAACAGCGGCTAGTGTCGTCGGAGGACCGGCAGGAAGTCGGATTTGGAGATGACCCATAGGGGCCACGTGTACGGAGGGCAGAAGGCTCCCGGCACGATCCAGATCGCCTCCTACCCACGAGAGGGTCCCCTGGAGCACCACAGAACTCGTATCGGCCATAAACTGGAGGCCGGTTTCGACGACAATCTTCACGCCCGTATCCACGGTCACCGGACCAAAGACCTCCATGGTCCCACGGAACCGAGCGTCTGGCTGGGGCTCGACACGGATTCCTGGGGCTCCTTTTGCCAACAGGACGGGAACTTTCTGGAATCGGACCCCTCCCCAGAGTTCATGGTTCCCGGCATCGAATTCCAGGGTCCCTCCACCGAATCGGAAGGTTCCGCCCTCATAACGGCCTCTGCGAGTCGAGACTCCAGGTCGAATCCTCAAAAGCCCGTCATTCAAATGCCAATCTCCGGTGCCTTCAATGTTCACCTTTTCCACAGCGCTGGTATCTGGGCTTAAGTTCAGGATGGTCCCATCGTTCCATATCGTAGACGGCGACGAGTTGGGGTCCCCCTGGATCGTCGGGTGGGCTCCCCGAAGAAGAAGGGTATCTTCCTCCCCAACAATGATCGCCGCACTATCTTGTAACAGAAGGTCCCCCCGCAAGGAAATTCGCCCCCAAAGGTTCGATCGGGAAAGCGTGAGACGTGCGGTGTCCAGGACTTCCACGACCCCACCCGATGCAACGAGATTCGCTTGGCCCTGGAGAATTGGGGTGGTTCCCCGAACTTTGAAGGTATCGGCGTTGTTCCACCAGGTGATTGCGTCCAGGGCACCCGCATCCCAATAGAACTTCCCTTCGTTCAGAACATGAGGCTGCAACGGATAACTGGGCGCTCCAGAGAGGCTCCCTCCAGGTCCTAAGAGCAGGGTCCCCGAATTCCGGAGCCCATACAACGTCTGACTTCCCGTGGAATCTATCCAGACCTTCCCTCGAATCTCCACGTGTCCTCCACTCTGAATCCACATGCCCCGGAAAGTATCGACATACGAGGTGTAAATGGGATCGAAGACCACGACCCCATTCCCACTCTCGATGCTGGTCAGTGCTCCCTGTTCCGATCCGAACGCCCCCCGGTCCCGGAAAATGAGGAAGGTGTTGGTTGGGGAAACGCGCACGTGGCCGCCGCGTGTCCGGACAGGGACCTGGATCAGGACCCTCATGGTGTCGGTCAGGAGGATTTTCCCGGAAGGGGATGCCACGTGAACGGTCCCCCCGTCTACCTCGAGCCAGCCTTGGCCATTTTGTCCACCGTCCAGAACGACATCCTTAGCATGGAGGAGCAGGGTTCCCCGGATGATCAGCCGGGCCCAATCGGTGGCAAGGACCAGGGTCCCTTCCTGAAGGTCCACAGTACTCCAGAGTTCACCGATCAGGGATCCCTTCAAGAACTTTTCCTGAGTTGAAATGAGAGTCGCTTGTCCTCGGAGAGAAGTCGGACTCTCAAGGGTGCCGCCGGCCCACACAAAGGAGCCCTGGATTTGGAGCGTGTCGAGGGTAGGGTCCGGCGCAACGATGCGCCCTCCAGGCAAGAGGGTCATGCGTGCCCCCGGGTGCACCATTGGGTGCCCCGACACAAAAACGGTGGCTGCACTGGATCCGCCCCCAATGAAAACGCCCGGGGTGCTATCGCCCGTGACGGTGATCCGGGCGTCCTCTAACGTATCCCCACCGGAAGTCGTCGATAGGATTCGGATCGAGCCCGTGGTATCCGTTTGGAACTCTCCCGTATACCGGCCAAAGACCGGGTCGAAAAGGAGTTCCCCTTGTTTCCCCCAGATGACGCCATCGCCTTGAAGGCGGATCCCTTGGAATTTCACACTTCCGGCCCCTTCTTTCTGGATCACGCCGTTGCCCTGATTCACCATTTGGCCATCAGACGAGAAGGAATAGAGCCTCCCCTGAAGAAGCGTGTCGGAGAACAGAAGGCGGAAGACCCCCTGGTTCTCCCATTC
Source organism: Caldifarciminota bacterium (assembly GCA_015490555.1). Lineage (GTDB taxonomy): Bacteria > Hydrothermota > Hydrothermia > WGAB01 > WGAB01 > S141-55. The sequence goes on from WFXO01000088.1 coordinate 18,052, forward strand.
GGTCTCCAACCGGATGGCCCCGTCCGTCCACTCCACGAGGCCTTTGTTCACCAGGGCAGAGGCTCCCTGGAAGACCTTCAACGCGGTGTCGGTCATCGTGACCCATCCAGTGGTGTCGATGACAAGGGGCGCAGAGGTGTTCCCGTAGAGCCCCGCCGTGATGGTCCCCGTACGCCAGATCCATCGCCCCTGAATTCGAAGGGTGTCAAAGAGTTGCAGATCGGAAGGGGTGACTTTCTCAAATTGTACCCCGTTTGCGATGGTCGTCGGGGCTCGGACGGCGGAGGTGGTCTGGGCGGAATCTTGAAGGACTAAAGAACCCCCAACATACGAGAAGAGCACGTTGGCGGTATCCACTTCAAAGCCATTGTCGATTACACGGAGAAGTCCCGTGCCCCCCATACTCCCCGAAATGGCCAGCCACTTCGCTCTGAAGAGGGCACCGGTATCCGCCTCCCATTCACTGTTCCAAGCTCTGGCACGATTCAAGGTCAGGGGCACAGACGTGTGGAAGAACCCCGGGGTCCCCTGGGCTCCGACGATTACTTCGGGCTCAATGACAACGGGGGCCGGCCCCTGGACGTCCATTTGGCCCAGGATCCAGAGGACCCCTTCCCCCTCGATCTTATGGCCAATGATGGCAGAATCTACGACCTCGAAGGTCCCGGTCGGGTCGAAGAAATACAGCGTATCTTGATAGTTGCCATGGACCGGGTCGAACCCAAAAAGCCCACGCGAGTACACCACTTGCCCGAAGACATCCATAGACAGGTAGAGCCGGGTCGTATCGCCAGGGCTTGTGATTCGGAAGGCCCCACCGCTTTCAATCCGAATTCGGCCGGCCCCGGTGTAGTGCCCCCGGCCAATCACGGTCCCATAAACGTACACACGACTGGCGGATCCTTCGACGTGCATGGGGCCGGTCCAGCGGGTTCCCGTCTTGAGAATGTTGGTCCCCATCAGGGTGGGAGACGCGACGCCTCGTGGCACCACAAAATCGCCGTTGCCTTCCAAGATCACATCTTGAAAAGATGGGCTCTCTGCCAGCACCCAACTCGGCAAGGGCTGCTGGTCCAACGCGTTCGTTCCAACCCGCAAGGTGCAGGCCGTTGCCGTGAAGACGTCCTCGGTACGCACCACCCCACTTTGGACCCAGAAAAGGCTGGCCGAATCATTGAAAAAGGATCCCGGAATTCGAAGGGTATCCGGCCCTCCATTTTTCACAATTTTGCCACGATTGTGAAGTTTCAGCCCGGCGACATAGGGAAGAAGAAGGGTCCCGTTGCCATAAAGGGTTCCACGGTTGGTTCCATAAATCTTCAGGGCTCCCCCTGTCCAGGTGACCGTGCCGCCACTGGCGATCGTGATATTCCCCAGCGTACTCGTGTCTCCGGTCACGACCCCTGTCCCGTGAAGGATTACGTTATAGGCGGAAGCGTTGTCCAGAGAGAGGGTTCCATAGACCAGGACCTGGCTGCTCCCCAGGCCAAACGTCCCATGCTGGGAGATCTCCAGGTGGCCGTAAATCGTGCCCGTTCCGGGAGAAACGTTGTTCCCCTGAATGCGTAACGTCGCAGAGGGGCTGCCCATCCATAGGTTCGATAGGATCAGGTTTGAAAGATCCACTGTGACCACCGCGCCCGGCTGGTCGATCAGGGCCGTGTCTCCCGCCGATGGGTATCCAGAAGGGGACCATATCGTCGTATCACTCCAGTTGCCCCCGGACGGATTGACCAAGGTGTACGTGGTCGCCGCCAGCGGGAGGGTGAAGAGAATGCTGCCGACGAGGAAGAAAATGTTCCTAAAAATCCATCGACACATATATGCAAACTCCTTTGGTTCCGTGGTGGGATGAAAAAGGGGAATGCCGTTCGGAATTCTCAGCCTCTATCAGCCCCCAGTTTTTGTCAACTATGGAGGATTTGAATTTGTATGTCAAGTGGACCTCATCAACCCTGTTGGCCTACCGAATAAGACTCATTGGAATGGTCGGCTGTTCTAATATCTCTGACTTCACAAAAGTCGATATCCTGTATCATTAACTTGTGAATTTCTTTGAAAGATTCAACTGCTCGCCTTGAATAAGTTACTGGATTTTGTCTTCTGTTGGGTTGTCCCTATGGTTGGGTGGGGTGGGCGGCTTAGGGCTGTGGCCTGTGAGATTTCGCAGGTCCACAAAGCAACAAGGAGGTGATCGATGAGGCGCTGGTGGATCCTGGGGGGACTGTTGCTGGGGACAACCTTGGCCTTTGGCCAGACACCCGATACCACACGATCCTATCCGATGTACGAACTCCCGCCCATTATCGTCACCGCTCCGCGTCTTGCGGAACCCCTGTTGACCCTTCCCTGGTCGGCCGACCTTCTGGGCCCCAAAGAAATCCGACAGGGCCAGCCCACCCTCTCTCTGGAAGAAGTGTTGCGGACCGTCCCGGGCCTCGTGGTCTTCAACCGGAACAACCCCTCCCAAGGAGACCGGGTTGTTGTCCGGGGCATCGGGGCACGGGCACCCTTTGGGGTCCGTGGGCTTCGGCTCCTCCTCGATGGCATCCCGCTGACCATGCCCGACGGCACGGCCCAACTGAACAACATCAACCTGGCCTGGGTCCGTCGGATTGAGGTCATCAAGGGACCGAGTTCTGCGCTTTACGGCAACGCCGCGGGGGGTGTCATCGACCTTCAAACCCGGATGGCCCCACCGGTCCCCTTCCAACTGGAACCCTTCGCCCTTCTGGGTTCCTTTGGACTCCAGAAGTTCCAGGGCTCCGCACTGGGGACCATCGGGCGCACTTCCTATGTTTTCGGCGTCAGCCGAACCACTACCCAGGGCTTCCGGGACCACGCGACCTTAGACGCCCGCAACGCCAATCTCGTCGTCCGGTCCCAGGTCTCTCCGGCCACACGACTCACCGCGGTGTTCAACGCGTATGACTCCCCCTATGCGTTAAACCCCAGCACGCTGGATAAAGCCACGGCCGATACGTTTCCGGAATATGCCCGGACCTTCATCAAAAAGAAGGGGGCGGGCAAGCAGATCCGCCAGATCCAAGGAGGCATAACCGTCGCCTCCCGAATTTCTGAACAACAACGCCTGGAAGTCACCGTTTATGGCGTCAAACGGAGCGGTCTGATCGCCATCCCCGGACATATCATTGACCTGAATCGGAATGCCGGGGGGCTCCGCTCGGTCTTCTCTGGCGAACTCTCGGGGTGGCCCATCCGCTGGATGGTGGGCGCCGATGTCGAGATTCAAAAGGACCGGCGGAAAGAGTTTGAAAATGACGGGTTGCCCGAAGACCTCGTGGACTCCTTGGAGGGTGCAGCCATCTTCAAAAACCTCCAACGGGGCGCCTTGCTGATGGACCAAGACGAGGAAGTTTTGGGCCTGGGCCCCTTCGCCAAACTCGAATGGCGCCCGGCTCCGGGCTGGATCCTTCACGCGGGTGGCCGCTATGATCGCTACCAATTCCGTGCGGTGGACCACCTCATCACGGAAACGAACCCCGATAATTCTGGGGAACGAGTCATGAGTGAGTTCAGCCCATCCTTCGGCGTCCTTTATCAAATCACACCGACGCTCTCCGTCTTCGGCAACTACGCCACGGGCTTCCAGACCCCGACGGTCAACGAATTGGGGAACCGCCCGGACGGTGTCGGAGGCTTCAACCCTGATCTCAAGCCAGAACACATCCGAAGTGTCGAAGGCGGGATGAAGGGGATGCTCGGTGCCTACCGACTGGCTTTCCACCTGTCTGTCTACCGGATGACCATACGCGACATGCTCATTCCCTACCAAATCGAGGGCACGGAAGAGGTCTTCTATCGGAACGCGGGAGAAACCCGGAACAACGGCCTCGAGATTCAGGTTCGATGGACTCCGGTCTCTGGGTTCATGTTGACCCTTGGGTATACCGCCATGGATTTCGAGTTCGTGAACTATGAGGTGGAACTCCCATCCGGGGATCGCGTCCAGTTAGCCGGCAACGATGTTCCCGGGGTCCCACCCCATCGCATTTTTGGAGGGCTCCGTTACGAAAGCCCGTGGGGGCTCTATGGCCAGATGCAGGTCCAGTGGGTGGATGCCTATTACTGCAACGACTTCAATGGACCGGCTCCAGGGGATGATACGCCTCTGGAGAATTTCATCAACGACGCGTACACCGTGGTGGATCTGCGGCTGGGACTACGGCGCCAATGGGGTCCGTTGACGGTCGAGATCTACGGCGGCGTGAACAACCTCCTGGATGTCCGTTACAACGGCTCCATTGTGCCGAATGCCTTCCGAAACCGGTTCTTTGAGCCAGCGCCTGGCCGGAACTACTTCTGGGGGATCACCCTCCCCTACGCCTTCGGCGGTTAACGCGAACTCTTCCCTTTCTTAGAGCACGAACTGGATCTGGCCACCGTCGATTTGGATGGTGGTGCCGGTGATAAAGCCGGCACGTTCAGAGGCCAAGAAGGCAACCAGATCGGCCAGTTCGCTGGGTTCTCCAAGTCGGCGGGCCGGGATGGCTTGATAGAACGCTTTCTCTAATTCTTCGATAGGTTGCCCGGTCCGCACGGCTTGGGCTTTCAAGAGATCGATAATGCGATCGGTCCGGTGCATGCCTGTGGCGATGCAATTGACCGTGACGCCCTTGTCCGCCACGTCATTGGAGAGGGTCTTGGCCATCCCCACAATGGCCAACCGGATGCTGTTGGAGAGGATGAGATGGCCGATCGGCTGTTTCACCGTCAAAGAGGTCAGGTAGACGATCCGCCCCCAGCGGTTCTCGATCATATCGTCGATGAAGGCGCGGGTCAGCCGCCAGGCGCTCATAAACAAGAGATCAAAGGCCTGTTGCCAGTCCTCGTCCGTCACCTCAAAGAAGGTGGCGGACCGGGGCCCGCCGGTATTGCTGACCAGGATGTCCACATGCCTATAGTGCGCTTTGACGGCCTGGATGATCCAATCCACGTCTTCTTTTTTCGAGAGGTCGCCGGGGATGGCCAGGACTTCGGTCTTCTGTTTCAACTCCTGTTGGGCCTGTTGCAGGCGTTCAGGGTTCCGGGCGCAGATAGCCAAACGGCAGCCGGCGTCGGCCAGGGCTTCTGCGACGGCGCGGCCAAGCCCCTGACTGGCACCCCCCACAAACGCAATTTTCCCTTGAATACCCAACTCCATGGTGTACCTCCGTTTAACCATAGTATATCCTGAAAGTCTGCCCCAGTGGGGCAACCCATTATGGTTTGAAAATTTGCAATGGCTTGACTCGTTGCTTTACAATGGCGGATAAGTCACTTAACCAAAAGGAGGTATCAGCCATGAGGATGTCGTGGTACCGGGCCCTCCTGGCGTTGGTCCTGGGAAGTGCCTTGAGCCTTCCCATCTCTGCCGAGCAGAAAGTCCTCCGAACTATCGTCAACCCCTTCACCGGTGAAACCCTCCACTCTTATGTCGCCATTCCTCCCAATGATCCTTTAGTGGAAAAACTCAAACAGATCAAGTTGCCCCCGGGGTTCAAGATCGAACTCTATGCGCGGGTCCCGAATGCGCGGTCCATCACCATTGGTCTGCCCATGGGCACCGTCTATGTGGGCACCCGGCTCAGTGAGGTCTATGCGGTGATCGACCGGAACCGGGACTTCGTGGGCGACGAGGTCCTGGAGATCGCTAATACCCTGAATATGCCCAACGGGGTCGCCTTCAAGGACGGCTGGCTCTACGTTGCCGAGAACCACCGCATCATCAAGTATCCTGCACCGGAATTCGACTTCTACCGCCAATTCCCCTATGCCGTCGTCTATGACAAACTGCCGCCAAAGTATGCCCATGGCTGGCGGTATATCGGGTTCGGACCCGACGGGAAACTCTATGTGGCGATCGGTTCCCCCTGTAACGTCTGTGAGCCGGAAGGGATCGAGGGCACCATCTCCCGGATGGATCCGGATGGCTCCAACTTCGAAGTCGTGGCGCGGGGCGTCCGGAACTCGGTCGGCTTCGACTGGAATCCGACCAACAACCTCCTCTACTTCACGGACAACAACCCGGATGGCTATGGCCCCGATCAACCCCCTGAGGAGTTAAACATCGTCCGAAAGAAGGGGTTGCACTTCGGCTTCCCCTATGTGCACGGCAAGAACTTCCGGGATCCGACTTTCGGCAAGGGCAAGGACCTGAGCAAGTACGAGAAGCCGGCATGGGAGTTCCAGGCCCACGTTGCGGTCGTTGGGATGCACTTCTATCGGGGGAAGATGTTCCCGAAGAAATACCAAGGCCAGATCTTCGTGGCCCAGCACGGCTCCTGGGATCGGCCAGAACCTGTCGGCTATCGCGTGGTCCTCGTGAAAGTGGACAAAGACGGCAAGCCCATCGGCCAAGAGGTCTTTGCCGAAGGGTGGCTCGACCCCGAGACCCAACTGGCCTGGGGGCGGCCGGTGGATGTGAAGGAACTGCCGGATGGCTCCCTCTTGATCTCCGACGACTTCGCTGGCGCCCTCTACCGCGTGACCTACGTGGGCGAGTAATCTCCGCAGCGTATCGGGGCCGGGCGGGGACATGGGTGTGATTCCTGCCCGGCCCCACCTACCTGCACCATGTACAAGATCTTTCACTGCCCCTGTGGATTCTCCTTTGGACTCTCGGTCCTGATGACTCAGGCGGTCGAACGGGCGATCGAAACGCTGAACCGCCAGTTTGCCCCCAACCTTTCTATAGACCTCATCGAGGCCCACGGCGATCGGTTCCTGATCGAATTCCGTGGGCCCGAATCGATGCTCCCAGAGGCCCGCTCGTCCCTTCTTCAGATCCTGAAAAGGCGGTCCCTGACCCTGATCGAGCAGGACCGCACGCCCGTTGAGGGGGGATATCGGCTCACCTTTCAGGCTGTTCCTTAAGGCTTTTTCTGAAGTCCCCAGATCTCTAAAAGTTCCCGGTTGATCTCCTGCACCTCCTTGGGCGAGAGCACGCCCTTTTCCAAGAGGTTCTGGAGCGCCCGCTCGCGTCGCTGTCGAAGGGCTTTAGGCCCTGCCAGGAACTCCCGCGGGTCCATCACCTGGGCGCCGTGGGCCCGGACCGAGTCTCGGACGCTCCGGTCTCGGGTCACCACAATGATCTCTTCGGGCTTCTCGGCGTTCCGCACAAACTCCTTGATATACTCGTCCGCTGTTTCCCCGTGAGTAAACACGACCTCATCCTCGCTGGGGAGCCGAACATCTGCAGGCCCATCAAAGACCAGGATGACCCTTGCGGGCGTAAACGCACGGGCCTTATGCCGCAGAAATTCACGCTCTTTCTCCAGGTCCTTCGGGTCTTTCACCCGGCTATAGATCACGTTATAGCCGTCAACGAGGATCGTTTTGGCCATCCCTTCGCCTCCATGACCTCATAGTAATAGGCTTCGACCTGTTCAGCGATCCGGGGCCAGGCGTATTTCTGGACCGCCTTTTCCCGCCCCCGCTGGCCCATGGCCCGGGCTTCTTCCGGGCTCTGGAGGATTCTTAGGACCTTCTCGGCGATGTCATCTGGATCCTCCGGCTTCGCAAAGAGCCCTTCCCGGCCATCTTCCAAGACCTGCCGATACCCTCGAATGTCCGATGCGACGATCGGCACACCGGACGCCATGGCTTCCACAAGAACGATCCCGAAACTTTCGCGACCCGTCGCCGGCGACACAAACACATCGGCGGTCCGGTAGTAGCGCGGCAACTCCTCCGGCGGTACGGTGCCAACAAAGATGACCCGATCCCGGATCTCCTCCTTGACAAAACTCTTGTAGTAACTGAGGAGCGGGCCGCTCCCCACCACCAGGAGCCGGGTTTTCGGTTCTTCTTTCACGATCTTCGGCATGGCCTTGAGAAGGTACCGGAGACCCTTGCGGGGGTCGAATCGCCCCACAAACAAAATGTTCTTCCACCCGGGCTCCCGGTACTCGGCGATCGGCGAGAGGTCCGGCCGGAACCGCTCCGTGTCTACCCCATTGGGGATGATCCGGTAGTTGCCCGGAAAGTGCTGGGCCATGGTGTCCCGTGCGACTTCGGAGACGGCGATGGGCCCGTCAATGCGCTCGAAGACCCGCATCAGGATGGGTTTGAAAAGTTCATAGGCCGTGGAATAGTCATGTGCCGCATGGAACGTGGCAAAATTCAGGCTCCGGCTGTAAAAGAGGACCAAGAGCGGGATCGTGGGCGCGAGAGGGCCATGGGTATGGACCACATCGTACGCTCCGTTCTCCAGAATCTCCTTGATCCACTTTGTGATCCGCGGAGAGAAGGTGATTGAGGTGAACGATTTGTTCATCGGGATTTTGATGCCTCGGCCAATGCGGATCACATACGGAGGGTCTTGGAAGGAAAACGTCTTGTCTTTGTATCGCGCGGTGAGGATCTGGACCTCATGGCCGCGCTTCCGGAGTTCCAAGGTGAGATGATGGACGTGTTCCGAGATGCCCCCCGGATAGGGGTAATAGAGGTCGGAGGCCATTAAGATGCGTAAGGGAGGTTTCACGGTCAAATTTTGCAGGGCCCGGCCGGGATCGTCAAGAGAATCGTGGCCGGGACTTATCTCTGGTCTCTTTCTTCCTCGACCTTTCGGATGAGTTCCTCCACGAAGGTATAGGGGTCGGCCTTCCCCTGGAGGATCTGATCCAGGCCTTGCTGTTCGATGAAGGAGCCGATCTGGCGTTCAATGCGGCGCCACAGCCGGTCTTTAGCGGTCCGCTCGATCTCGTCCAAGATCCGCTGTCTCCGCTTCTCCGTGAATTTTCCGGAGTCGTGGAGATATTGCCAGTGGCGCTTGATCTGTTCGGCGAGGTCCGGGATGCCTTCGCCTCGAATTGCGACCATGGGGAGGATCGGGATCACCCAATCGTTCTTCTGCGGCATGCGGCCGAGGATGCTCTCCAGTTCGTTCCGGAATCTCTGGGACCCTTCACGATCGTACTTGTTGATTACAAAGATATCGGCGATTTCCATGAGGCCGGCCTTCATGGCCTGGATGCTGTCCCCGGACTCTGGCACCAGGACCACAACGACGGTATCCGAGGCGGTGATGATATCGAGTTCTGACTGCCCCACGCCCACGGTCTCAATCAAAATAACATCAAAGCCAAAGGCATCCAGGAGATCGGCCACAAAGGGGGTCGCCTCGGAAAGGCCGCCGAGGGAGCCTCGGGTCGCCAGCGAGCGAATGAAGACTCCTTGCTGAGACGCCCGAACCATCCGATGCCGGTCGCCCAACAGGGCGCCGCCTGTAAACGGGCTTGTGGGGTCCACAGCCAGGATCGCCACGCGGTGTCCGCGTTCCGTGAGTGCCAGGGCCAGATGGTCGACGATGGTGGACTTCCCGGCGCCGGGCGGGCCGGTGATGCCGATCCGATGGGCATGGCCGGTTTTGGGAAAGATCTCCTTCAGGACGGTCTCGCGGGCCCGATTGCCGTTCTCTACGACGGTAATCAATTTCGCGAGGGCTCGAACCTGTCCCTGATGAAATGCCTGGATGAGTGATTTGAGGGAAGTTTCCATGGGGCTGGTGCCGGGGGCGGGATTTGAACCCGCACGGGATTGCTCCCACATGGCCCTCAACCATGCGCGTCTGCCAATTCCGCCACCCCGGCGCGGGCCATTATGATACGTACGAAAAACCCCAAAGTCAACGAAACGCATTGGCTCATCTAGGAGCCAGACAATGGTTTGAACAGGGTCACAGGAAAGAAGAACAAGTTACAGTCCCGGAAAGGTATACCGAACATCTTTCAGATTTTACACAATAAAGCAAATTTGTTGCTTCTGCCGATCGTTAAAAACGGTTCGGTTTTGGCCCGTAATGGTATCCCACTACCCCTCCAATGGCTGGGAACACAAACAGGGGGATAAAGGATACATTTTCGTATGGTTTTCCTTTCAGAGTCTCTGAAAGGAGCACAAATGCTAATGAGCCGCCGATGAACCCAATTGTTGCTCCTATGAAGGTTTTTTCAGGAGAACCATGGATTTTTAAAATTTTACCTGCCAAAATCGTGCCGGCAGAACTTCCAAGAACCAAACCGGCTGTTGTGTTAAAAAACATCAATCCGGCATTTATCCTCGCTACATCACCCCTCACTTCAACCACCGGAAAAACTCTGAATAAAATAGCCGTTGCAAGAACTCCGGTTCCGACTCCACTCAAGACCTGAGCCCCGATGAACAGATGATTCTGCGATTTGGAGGGCTCAGTGTAAAATTGATCACCCGATGGCAATAATCCGAAGGCCGAAATCAGCATTATTTTTATGATCATGGTCTCACACTCCTTTTTCTCCCCGGGCTTTCCATTTACCCATGCCCTCTTTGACCGGGGATAGGCACTCCCCCATGGAGCCATCCTTGTTCCGGAACCTTTCCATCCGAATGTACAA